>DASYDU010000084.1:0-11445 GCA_036499445.1 Lacipirellulaceae bacterium | reverse complement strand
GCTTCGAAGCAACCACGGTGAGTCGAGAAGCCGCTTTCCGCACCAATTGCATTGTACATACCGTGAAATTCTCCGCAGTGAGCATTTGCGAAAAAAAATTCTCCATTTGCGGAAATAAATGCCGTGTTCAGACGAAACTGGCGCATTTCTTCGATAGCCGCCGCCAGCTTACCCAGCGTGATGTCCAAGTACCACTACCGGCTGATTGCGATGCAGGTCGAGTGCGTTCTGTCCGATCGGACCACATCAAATGTGTTACATAAGGACACGTTCGAGTTGCTATTACAGACCACTTTCGGCAATCAGGGGCTTTTCGGCCGCGGCGATCACTAGAACGTCGTGGCACATCTCGCCGCCTGGGTCAACTTCGGTGGAGGCGTTCGAGCGAGCATCGGTTGGCCGATCCGGAGAGCCGCGCGCGAATATCCGAATCGCGAATTGCCTCCCTTGACCATACTGCCATCAAGGAAGTCTGCTCCCTCGGGTCAACTCAGCCCGCGGATATATTGGTGAACGAATATGCGCTCCTATGCTCTTTTGCAGATGGACCTCGCATCGAGTTCACATCGTGCTTCTGCGCCACATCACTTCGTTCGCACGGCCTCGAATGAAAGGGATATATGTCCCGTCCAGAGCGATAACGCCGTGAACCAAAAATTGCGCCGAACGGCAAAAATATGTTGTAATCGCGTATTCTCGTTGACAGGTTGCTCGACGCGTGGTTAGACTCAAGAAAGCGTGATGGAAGCTGTATTCACAACAATGTGAGTGGCACAAGTCAACTTTTCTTTTGTCAGTCAGTCATTCCTAAAACTGAGGTGGAGGAGTCTAATGAAGTTCAAGCTTTGCGCGTACATCTTCGTGGGCGCGGTAATGTTTGCTGCCCAGGCCGTGGCAAACCCGCTCACCGATTCTTATCTCTCCGTTGACATCGACGGGCAAAATGGCACAACCGGCACGGCTGGAGTCACCCAGGCCGGTTACCAACCCTGGGCGATCGTGGGCGGCGCTGATTCGCTCAGCGGGGCCTATGATCCCGCCACCGATTGGTCGCTCAATGGCCTCGCTCCAACTGGTCTGACGAAGACTTTTGCCACGGCCCTGGGCAATGTCAACGCGACCCTAATTGGGGTAAGCTACAACGGGACGACCCTCGCCGACAATCGCGCTGCTCGCAATCGTGGTGCGAACGGCCAAGCGCAGGGCAGTCTGTACCAGGATTTCGTGTTCTCTCAGATCAATAATCAGGCGAGCGGTGCCAACTTCGGGCGAAACTACATCAAACTCGTGTTGTCCGGCCCCGGCATTACTGCAAACAAAACCTATTCGTTCACGGGATATGCTCGCGAGGATGCTTTCAATTCCAACGCTTTTTTGAGCCCGACTGCTCCCAGCGTCAGCTTCCAGGCGTGGAGCGATTTGGCCACGCTGGGCGTAGACGGTCCCGCCGCGTGGATGGACGCGAACGTCAGCGCCGGCGCCGCGTATGCTCCGGCGGTCGGCGGCGCAAACGACGTGATTCCCCATTTGCGTCGCTCGCAGATTAGTGGCCCCGATCTGCCCAATCAACCGCTGTACTATTCGACCACCTTTCGCACCAAGGCCGATGCAAGCGGAAAGATCACGGATTACACCTGGTCAGACCCGAACGACCCTCAAATATCAACGACTCAAGGCGCCGCTCTTTTGAACGGCTTCCAGCTTGCCGTTCCCGAGCCGGCATCGCTGGTTCTGTTTGCGGTCGGCTTGGTCGGCATTGTCGGCCTGCGACGTCGGATGAAGTAGTCGATCGCACTCCATTCGGTTGAATTGCAACACACAAGCGGCGAGAAGTTTCGGCTTCTCGCCGCTTTTCTTGTTCCTGAAGTGTCCGCAGCAGCCGGTGCGAGCTCAAGTCGTCAACTTGATCCGAAACCTGCGCGGCGTTTCGCCCACCCGGCTCTGGAAAAACTGGATGAAATAACCAGTCGAGCCAAATCCAGACATCTCGGCGATTCGCGAAATCGGATACGTCGTTTCCAGAAGCAGTCGTTTGCCGCGTTCCAGCCGAACCAGCTGAATTTCTTCAAGAATCGTCCGGCCAATCGTTTCGCGGAACCGCTTTTCCAGACTCCGACGCGAGACGGCGACCTCGTTGGCAACGCTCAACACCGAGATCCCGCGGCCCTGCTCGCGACGAATGTATTGAAGCGCCGCCACCACGTCCGGATCGCTCACGGCCACCACTTCGGTCGAGCGCCGCGTCACCACGCCAATCGCTTCCACCAAGATCCGCTGACGCTTGCGAACGCGGCCGCTCATCATGCCGTCCAAAAGCTCTGCCGCGCGGTAGCCGGCCGTCTCCGCGTTTAAGGCCACGCTGGACAGCGGCGGATCCGATAGATCGCAAAACACCTCGTCATTGTCGACACCCAAGACCGCCACGTCCTCCGGCACATTGAGATTCGCCAACCGACACGCTTCAAGCACCTGTCGCCCGCGATCATCGTTGCACGCCAAAAGCCCGATCGGCGTCGGCAACGACCGCATCCAATCGGCCAAAATAGTTTGCTCTTGTTCCCACACGCGGTCGCGCGGCCGGCTGGGCTGGATGTAAACGTGGGCCTCGAATCCGGCCACGGCGAGCCGCTCGCGAAACGCCCGCTCGCGCCGCAGCGACCAAGCTCGATCCACCAACCCGACATAAGCGAATTGGCTGAATTGTCGTTCGATCAGGTGGTTGGCCGCTAGGTCGGCCACCTGCTGCGGATCGGAACTCAACTCGGAGAATTTTGCCAGCGGACTGTTTTCGTCCATCTGCTCATCGCTCAGACCCAGAGCAATGGTCGGCAAATTGGCTTGAATCACGGCCTGCGCGATCCGCTCGTTGGGAATCCGCGCGATGATGCCGGTGCCGCCCCACTGCTTCATTCTCGGCACCTCCTGGGTGTAATCGCCTGGAGTAATGTGAAAGCTCCAGGGGCCGTGGAGCCGCGCGTAGCGCGCGATCCCCCTCAGTAATTCGCGGCCGAAGCCCCGCGACGTTTCCACCAACAACGCTACTTTGGGAATCTCTCGCATCGATGTCCGCAACGCACTCTGGCCGGCGACCTGCGCGTGTCACACCCGGCTTCCTCGACGCTCTGACACACGTCAATTCGCAGTTATCCGACCGTCGTCTCGGCGTCGCAAAGTTTTGACAACGCTCTGTTATTGCGCATCGAACGACGCGAGCTACCTCAAACGCAATCGTTCAATAAAGCCGCCGACAGCCGCTCACTTCCAGTTTGCCATGCCGCTGCGCGGTTCGCAATACAAGAATTCTATGTTCAAAACAGGAAATATGACGATCGTCGCCAAAGCAAAACCCTTCGTCCTAAACTGTGCTGTCGCCGACACTTCCGTCGGACTCATCGGTTTCGATTAAATCGTCCGGATCAATCGTAGCGACTGACGGGTGCGTCGCGGCCGCTGGACGCGAATCACCATCCGCTGTCGGCCATGATTTGTTGCCTATAGTTGCGCGTTGAATATCTGCGTTTTGGGACAGCCATCGCGTTGTAGTTTTAGACGACGAGTTAGCCCGTCCAACCTCGGTCGCCGGGGGTCGCCGACGACTAAGTCCTCTGGTTTACCCAAGGATTCGATTGATGACTTCTCTTGCCCCAACTACTTCCGCGTCGCGAAACGACGCCAAGTCCGGCTCGAAATCCTCGCTTGGCACCAAACCGATTTCGCCGTCCGCCCTCCGCGGGCGGCAGGCCAATAGCGCGGGCGACATCGCGCATTTCGTACAAGAACTCGCCGAGATGCTCACCGAGGCAATCGGCGAGATCAACGAGATCAACGCCAATACGCGCATGCTGGCCCTCAATGCACGGATCGAAGCCGCCCGGGCCGGCGCGGCCGGAGCGGCCTTCAGCGTCGTCGCTGGCGAAGTCCAAACGCTTTCGGAAAAGACATCTGGCGTGGCTAACGATCTGGCCACCAAGACACGCGACTCGATCGATGAACTGACTCAAATTATCGGTACCAGCGTTCGCGGTACCCGACTCTCCGACATCGCGCTCACGAACATCGATCTGATCGATCGCAACTTATACGAACGCTCCTGCGACGTCCGTTGGTGGGCCACCGATAGCAGCCTTGTCGACGCGCTTGCGCACAAGACACCCGACGCCTACAAGTTTGCCTGCCAGCGAATGGGCGTGATCCTCAATTCCTATACCGTTTACCTCGATTTGGTGCTGGCCGATATCGACGGCAACGTCGTCGCCAATGGCCGACCGGACCGGTATCGTTCCATCGGGCAACGAGTCGACAATCAGGAATGGTTCCACTCTGCGGCCAAGACCCGCAGCGGCGAAGAATTCGGCTTCCAAACCGCCCATCGATCGCAACTGGTCAACAATGAGCCGGTGCTGATCTATTCGTGCGGCGTTCGTCAGGGAGGCAAGGCGAGCGGCAAGCTGATTGGCGTCTTGGGCATCATCTTCAATTGGGAGGCGTTAGCCCAAACGATCATGAAATCGGTGCCGCTCACCGCCGTTGAGAAAAACGTCACGCGCTGCTGCATCGTCGACGCCAAAGGTAATATCCTGGCCGATTCGCAAGATCGCCATCTCACGGATGCGATCGATGCCGTGGCCTTCGAGGCCGTATTCAATCAAAAGAAGGCTTTCTTCGTCACCAACTATCAGGGCAAAAAGTCTTGCGTCGGCCATGCCCGCGCCCCGGGATTCGAAACGTACTCCACCGGCTGGTTCTCGCTGATTATCCAGCCGACGAATGCGTAGTTCGATCTACGCAGTCCCTGTGGGAGGCATCTTTGACGCCGATGAACGACGGTAGTTCTTAAATGCAAACGGGCTCGGAGAGCCTTCTCACATTTCATCCGCTTTCAGCGGCTTCCACTTCGTCGATTGCCTCGCGCAACCTAGCTCGCTGGCTTAAGTAGTACACCAATCCAATTGCCGCCACGGCCATCATCGCCACGCGGTGCGCGAGCGCAACTAGCGTGCCGTCGCCCGGCAAGATCCTCGAATTGCCCGGCACCGCTTGATACAACGCTTCGACCGCCGCCTCCAACGTGCCCAGGCCGCTCGGCGTTAGCGGGATTCCGCCGGCAATGTCCGCGGAGGGCACAATCATGAAATGCTGGGTGAACGTCGGCGCTTCGACCGGCAGCCCGCGGGCAACCAGATAGAACGACGTCACAAAAACCGCGTCGACTACCAAGCCGATGGCGGCCGCCAGAAACAATCGCGCCTTCTGATCGCGATACGCCTCAACTGCCCCAATGAGTCGCGCAGCCGTGGCGCCGACCAGCGGTATCCTCTGGGCCCAGGCGCGAATTCGCTCGCCCGTCAGCAAGGGCACTAACAGCAGCAGCCCCGCGCCCGCGAAGGCGACCGCTGTGGCAAACAGAATTGCGTGACACAACAGCCCGATCTCCGGCGGAGCATCGCGCCAGTCGCTGATCAAAATCGCCGCGCTCGCCAAGGCCATCATCATGACTAGACCCATCACGCGATCGGCCAACACCGTGGCGACCGCTTCCGTCCGCCGTCCCGGGTATTCCTTGGCAAGCAGGATCGCTTTGAACAGATCGCCGCCGACGGTTCCCAGGGAAACGAAATTCAGCGCGTAGCCCAGCGCTCCCAATCGCATTGCATCCGCCAGCGGAAATCGTAAGCCCAGCGCATTCACGAGCACGTGCCAGCGTACAAAACTCAAAGAGATCGCCAAGAAGATGCAAGTCAAACCCGCCGCGAGCATCCGCCAGTCCTTCGGCTCATTCACCAGACGGGCGAAGCCTTGATTCTCGCGGACGCGCATAATCAGGAAGGCAAGGATCGCGGCTGCCAACGCGATCTTAGCCAGCGCGATGAGAGTGCGACGCGGTTTGGAGTGCTGTGGGGGCATGACAGGTGCGGGCCGTGCAGAACGAGCGCAAAGTCGGATCTAGACCATTTTTCGGCGAACAAGCGACGACGTTACCGCACGCCGCTGGGCGAAACATGAACTTGCCACTTTGCCTTGGACTTCGCAGTTTTCCTAGTGGGCCGTGTGCTACGATTGACAATCTGAGGGACGATTGATACGCTCTAAGTTCCCGGCCGGCAATGCTTTAACCGCCGACCGTCATGGGGGATTAGCTCAGCTGGGAGAGCGCTTGCATGGCATGCAAGAGGTCAGCGGTTCGAGCCCGCTATCCTCCACTTTAGTCACCCCGCATAATTTCGGGCGCGAACTTCGCCGCAGGACGGATCGAGTTAATTTCTTGGCCGCCCTCGACTCGGCATTCTATCTGATTAGGGCCAAAGGCGCAATCGACGATCCACCAGCGCGCCTACGAGCCTGCCGCTCGTACCGATTCCATCGGTTGTAGTCGATCGAATGGTTTCGACGACTTCGGCTTCCGATTGTGCCGTCTGAAACGCAAGGCCGGTTTGCATCCGCGGCAAATTCACGCCCTTGGTCTCCGCGACTGTTTGACATCGGAAATAGTCGACCTAGATTTCTCATTGGAGGAAGGTCGCCAAGTGCGTCCCCCTCTAAGCGAAAGCTTCTCTTCTAGTTCGATCCTCGGTACGCCTATTCCTGGTCGCGCCGAGACCTGCTCGGACGAAGGGCAGTTTCCGCTCACTTTTTTGCCAGGGCCTGCTGCGTCTTCATCCTCGAAAGGGCAAACCAGTCGCAAGGCTGGGACGCAAAGCCTCGGGCCGGACGAGCGACGCTTTTCATGCAACGCGCGCACGGCTGCCAGGCTACCGAAGGGATGTTGGCGGTCGCCGGCGATCGCGAATAGCGAACCGCGGGCGGCTTCGAACCGGAAACTCATCCGTGCCAACGCGAGGTTGATTGCGCAACTTTTGTGTGTAATGTTTAGACCCCACGACGACGTAAGCAGGCTCATCCGCCACGGCGGATCGCCGCCAGGGGTCCGATATCGGGAGCAATTATTTACTTAACGGCTCCCGTCAACCTAGTAGGGTTGGCCGAAAGCGGCCACCCCGAGAATCGGAGGATGCTATGAAGAATCTCGCTCTGAAGGTACAACGTTTCCTCGTCTCGGAAGACGGTCCCACCGCGGTCGAATACGCCGTGATGCTGGCCTTGATCGTCATTGTCTGTCTGACGGCAATTAAGTCGATCGGCACCAACGCGAACACCACGTTTGGCAACGTGGCCACGCAGCTTCAGTAATCGATCCGCCGCTACGGGCCTAAACCCTACTTGCGAACTTGAAACCCATACCCCTCGGCAGCGCGCCCGCGCCGCCGAGGGTTTTTTTGCTGGGCAGCGAGGAACGTGCAACCACGCGCGAGAAATGAACTCGATCTTAACTCCTGAGTCCTCGTCCCTAAAATCGATTGTGCCGGCGGCACGCCGTAATAGCCGTCACATCGAGAAACTTTTCACAATTTCTCAAGTCCACGATTTGACACCAGACGGAATTGACATAAGTTTCACTCGGAGGCGAAATGCACACCGCATCGCGCCGCCAAGCGAAAGCTTCTCTTCATCCAAACTTTTCTTGTGCCGACCGATTGTGGTCCTGCTGAGATCAGCGACGGCGAAAGACGGCTTCCGCGAAATGAAGAAGGGCCTGCGGCGTCTTCATCCTCGAAAGGGCAAACCAGTCGCAAGGCTGGGGCGCAAAGCTTAGGGCCGACCACGGTCGACTGTCTCTCCGAGACGATCGACATACGGGGCCGGTAGCCGGGCTGCCGAAGGGATGTTGGCAAACTGTCGGAATCGTTTCCGTGCCAACGAGAGGTTGATCGCGCAAGATTCGAGTGTTATTGGGTAGACCGTTCGACGGCGAGGCGCAGGCCCGCCGGAACCTGCATCCGCGGTTCCGGTTGCCGTCGGGGGTCAGATATCGGGAGCATTTAACTTTTAACGGCTCCCGTCAACCAAGTAGGGTTGGTCGAAAGCGGCCACCCCGAGAATCGGAGGATGCTATGAAGAATCTCGCTCTGAAGGTACAACGTTTCCTCGTCTCGGAAGACGGTCCCACCGCGGTTGAGTACGCCGTGATGTTGGCACTGATCGTCATTGTGTGCTTGACGGCCATTAAGTCGATCGGCACCAATGCGAACACGACGTTCCAGAAAGTCGCCACACAACTGCAGTAAGCGACCGGCCCGCTTCGAATCTCAGCTCTACTGGCTGACGTAAAACACACGCCCCTCGGCAGCGCAATCGCGCCGCCGAGGGGTTTTTTCGTTAGGGGCGGAAAGGGAAAGGGGGAGGGCATAAGGACCGGTGTAGCAATGTATTCTGCTTGCCTTCCCCCCTCTGCCTTCGCCCATTTTCTGAGCTACGCTTTCCATAGGCGGTGCGGCCACTCTCCTCCCGGCACTCCGCCGACCCCTACAACCCTCACGCCACGAACTCTCAGAGCCTCTGGCAACCGAGTTTCGCTATGATCCCGTGGCTACCGAAAGAATTGGTCCAAATGGCCGTGGAAACCGTGTGCTATTTTTGCACAGCGGTCGCCGCGGTCTGGACGCTCGTGCTGTCCACGCGCCGCTAACAGCGGGTGCCATGCTCTCGCGATGCGCAGACTCGCCACAGCGAGACTCTGCCGGCAAGGGCAGGGCAGCCACGAAGAACCTCCCCAACAGCTGATGGACTTAGCAATGTTTGATTCTCACATGTTTACCCGCTCGCTTGCGGAGAATTGGCCGATCTGGGTCGTCTCGGCGACGCTGGTGGTCGCCGCCGTGATCGACGGTATGAAACTTAAAGTGCCCAATTGGATCACGTTCCCGATGATCCTCTCGGGCTGGGTCTATAGCGCCTGTTTCTCGCCATTTGCCGGCTGGGAAGGGCTGCTCTATAGCTTGATCGGAACCGTCGTCGGCCTGGCCCTGTTGCTGCCTGCCTACGCCATCGGCGGCATGGGCGCCGGCGACGTTAAGCTGCTGGCTGGCGTCGGCGCCTGGGTCTGGGGCACCATCACGTTCTATGCATTTGCCGTCTCGGCCATCATCGGCGGCGTGATTGCCGTCGGCATGGTGCTGTTCGGCCGCACCTGGCACAAGCACCAAAGCCAATTCTGGATGATCTTCAATGAGATAATCACGATTAAAGATCCGGAGAAGCTCGCTACGATTGCAGCCGAGCGCAAGCCGAGCATGATGCTTTTGCCCTATGGAATCCCGATCGCCATTGGCACCATCGGCTACTTTGCTTTCTCCCGAATGCTGATGTAATAACGAACCGGTCGCTTGAGCGACCAGTTTCTCCCAACGCCTAACGACTAACGACGATCGCCCAATAACTGACGACTACCCGACCGCCATCACTGCTGTCGCGACGTGCTGTAAAAACCTTTCCGCGACTCTTCGCGGCGAATTGCCTGAACCGAATATGTTGATCCTGCCGAAGAAACCGACAAGGCTCCGTTTGCGTCCATGCTAGCGGTGTTCGCCGCCCGTTGCCAACTCGCTTGGCGTGCCGGGCCGAGCACCGCACGCGACGGAGCCGAAGGGGGAAGTAATGCGACCGAAATCGCTGCTATTGCTCGTGCTTGCGCTGGGCTGCGGCCTTGTGGCCTCGATCGGCATTAGCCAGGTCCTGGAGCGCAACGCCAATCAAAATGGCGACGTTCAGACGTCCCCGATCTACATCGCGGTCCACAACATCAACCTCGGCGATCCGATCGACGCCAGCATGGTGTCGCTCCAAGAATGGCCGAAGGACCGCATCCCGCCCGGCGCGATCGCGCAGCTCGACGACCTTAAGGGCCGTCGGCCACGCACCGCCATTATTCAAGGCGAGCCGATTCTTGACGCCAAACTGCTCAAGCCCGGGCAGCTGGCCGACCCGATCACGTCTATTCCCAGGGGCTTCCGCCTCAAGACAATCTCGGTCGATGCCACGAAGAGCGCTGCCGGATTACTAAGCCCCGGGGATCGTGTTGACATTCAAGTCTTCGTCAAGCTCAATCCGCGCAACGGCGCGGATGCGTCCAAGTCGAAGATCATTCTACAAAACATTCGCGTCTTCGCTGTCGACCAGACCGTCCAGCGCTCGCGCGATGGCGGCGAGGAACATACGATCGCCAAAACGATCTCGCTCCTGTTGACGCCCGAACAAGCCACCAAAATGAATCTCGCCGAGCACATGGGCGAGATCAGCCTGATTCCGCGCAATCCCGACGATGAGGAGGCGGCCAACACCGCGGAATTCTCCTCGGACGACTTGCTCTCCGACGGCGGCAAGAGCAGCCGCGAGCAAGAGCAAGGCCGCGAAAAGGCCACCGAGAAAAAGCCGTCGCCCGTGAGCAGCCTGCTCGCCGCGATCCAGGAGCATGTTCCGCCGCCGAAGCCGCCGTTCCGCATGGAAATCGTTGAGGCCCAGGACGTGCGTGAGATCCTGTTCGACGCTATCTCGGGTCGTCCGATCCGCGACGAAACCGCGAATAGCAAGTCGGGAAAAAAGCCGGCCAGCGTCGCGCCGGCCGCCACTGCCGCTCCTGCAGCCAACGTAGCCCCGACGGCGCCCACGGCGCCGCCGGCCGATCCGTCGCCCGCCAGCGACGGCATAGCTCCGGCCGATGCCGGTGCCGGTCAACCGGAAGAGAACTTTCCGATCGATTTGAACCAGACGAAGGACGACATGAATGCCATCTCCAATAGCCTTGCAAAGTAGCAATGCCGAGGGGGTGGCGAAATTGTAACGAGCACGCTGAGCTCGACGACGGCACAAGGATGTTCCGGCCGACGAGCACCAAGCTGCCCGCTCGCGTGTAACGAAGGGATCCGCCGCAGCACAGCCGGCGCCGCCAGGCGCCAGATCACGAAGGAAGTACAAGGATGTACGACTCAATTCTCACGCGGACTTGCTCCGCACCTCGCGCCGCTGTTGTTTCGGTCCTCTCAGCGATGCTTTCGCTCGCGCCGTTTGCCGAATTGCCGGCCCGCGCGGAAGATTTTCATTCGCCGGCGCTGGTCTACAAGATCAGCGGTGCCAACGACAAGCTTGAGATCACCACCAACACCAGCCGTATCCTCACGCTCGACAAGAACATCCCGCGCGTGCAAGTCAACAATCCCGAGCTGCTCGCCGTGACGCCCCTCTCGGCCAACCAGGTGCAGATTTCCGCCAAAAAGGCCGGCGTCACCCAGGTCAATCTCTGGGACGAAGACGGCAACATTCATACCGTCGACATCCTGATCTATGGCGACGTTCGCGAGCTCGAGGTCGCGCTGCAGACTCAGTTCCCCAGCTCATCGATTAAGGTTTATCGCTACAGCGAGAGCCTGGTCCTCAAAGGCTTTGTTGATCAGCCGGACCACGTCAGCCAGATCACACAGCTCGCCGCCGATTACGCCCCCAAAGTGATCAACAACATCACGGTCGGCGGCGTCCAGCAAGTTCTCCTCAAAGTCAAAGTGATGGAGGTCTCGCGGACCAAGCTGCGCAGGCTTGGTGTTGACTGGGCCGAAT
>DASYDU010000083.1:0-16835 GCA_036499445.1 Lacipirellulaceae bacterium | reverse complement strand
CAACGGCTTTTGATGACTCTGGACACGCCGGCGGCCAACCTCGCGCTCGACGAGGCGCTGTTGGATTTGGCCGAAGCGACAGGGCCGGCGGCGGAGTTCGTGCGGATCTGGGAGTCGCCGCGGCCGGTCGTGGTCGTCGGCCGTTCTTCGCGAGTGCATGATGAGGTCGACGAGGCGGCTTGCCGCGAGCGGGACGTTCCCATTTTGCGGCGCTCGAGCGGCGGGGCGGCGATCGTCGCCGGGCCTGGCTGTCTGATGTACGCGGTGGTGCTCAGCTACGGTGAGCGGCCACAACTTCGCGACCTGACGTGCGCCCATGCCTTTGTGCTCGATCGACTCGTCGAAGCGCTCCGGTCCGAGGCGCCGTCGATCACCCGGCAGAGCACCAGTGATTTGGCGATGATTGATTTGGCAGGAGTGCTGCGGAAGTTTTCGGGCAACAGCCTGCGGGCAAAACGGACGCACCTGCTCTATCACGGCACGCTGCTCTATGACTTTGATTTGCCTTTGATCGCAGAATTGCTCCGCTCGCCGCCGCGGCAGCCTGCGTATCGCGGCTCGCGCGAGCATGCGGAGTTTGTCGCGAATCTGCCGCTGGTGCGGGAGGCCGTTGAGGAGGCAGTGCTCGCGGCTTGGCCGACTTCGGGAGAGCTCGCCCGTTGGCCGCGCGATGGCGTGGCGAGACTGGTGAAGGAACGCTATGGGCTCGACGAATGGAACCTGACTTATGGTCGCAGTTAGGCGAAGGGGCCGCGTTTTCTTCGAAGAGGACCAGTTGTTTGTGGGTGGCTTGGCGTCTGCCTGCTCCTTTTTTGACAGGATCGCAGGACGATGCCAAGGTGGAAGAGGGAAGGGGGAGCGCACTTGTTTGCCACAGAGATCACCGAGGACACGGAGGAAGACAGTTTGCCCGCAGACGTCGTGGACGTACCCAGATACCAGGAATACTTGAAATTGCTCATCTTTCATCGTTCGTCTGCCAAAATCTGTGTTCATCTGCGGATACATCGAATTGAAAACAATAGGCGGCCGAGTGGGGCGAGGTGTTTGGCGCTGTTCTGCCATAGATCGCCAAAATGTTTGAGTGTCACCAATGTCGATTTTCTCGGAGGTTTGTCCATAGAACGCCAGAAGTCGCGGAGGAATGAGGAACCTGGATGCTGGGGTCGGAAAAGTCGACATGTGACCAGAATTGTTGATTGCGTTTGGATCCGGAGCGCAATTGCTCGTTCTTACCGCGCAGTTTTGAACCGCTTGTCGAGCGACATGGACCGACGTTAACAGATCGCGTGGGCGAATTCAGCGCCCCAGTTTTGGCCGCCCCCAGATTGGAGGGATCTCTGATGGGCGCTAATCGACGCTAGTGGCTGCGGCGGCGAGAAGTGGGAAGCGAGTTCAGGCGTGTCAATCGGGTGGACGTTTAGGTCGTCACTTCGTGTTCGACTATTTATCTTCTAGTGTGTCGGCAAGTTTTCGCATTCCACGCTTATTGAATTCCAGGAATCCCCCGGCAGGTATTGGGACTCGTGCTTGGCTCACCCGCTCCGGCTATTTATTGCCGCCGCTTTGCGGCTAAGAACGTCGATTACCCCCAAGGGGTTCGAATTTGGACTAGCCGGGGTGGGTAACTGGCCGCAGACACCAGCCCCTCGATTTGGCAGGGCCGGGGGATGTTGGAGCGCGCCCTTTCAGGGCTTTTGGTTCTGTTGGGGGGGAATTGGTCCCAGGGCTGCGCCCGTGGGCTATCGCAGCGCGCTCGTGCGGAGCTGGGAAAGGAAGAACAGGAGAACAGGAGAACGGGAGAACAGGAGAGGCGATGTCGCCGCTGTTCACCTACGGGCGAGTTGCCGGTGATCCTCAGCACCCTCGAGAAGGATACGCTTGTCTTTGTATCGCCGCAGAGTGCAATGTCGATAACCGGCCCAACAGCGGTGCCCGGCGACTAGGCTCCAAGCGTGCGCTGGAAAAGTAGCTTGCAGTCCATTCGAATGTCATCGAGGTGGTAAACAGACGTTGTGTTGATCCAGAATTCTTCGTTGGGAAATGGGCGACAAAGAAGTTCAGACGTTGCTTCGGCATTCAGTGGTGCGCCACCCCGCAATGTGCAGTGCGGATTGTAAGGCCAGCGAATCTCGGAAAACGGAATGCCGCTGGCGCGCAACTCCTGATGAATTTGATCAAAAGGCGAGCGGTCAAAGGGCTCGAGATAGAAAATGGAAGTATTCGGAAATGTGCGAATCGTAGAGAAGCGCGTGCGGAATGGAGAAATGCGGGACAACGTCCTGTCCAGGTGACGCTCAATCAAGGATAAATCTGTGCCGATCGGGATTGGCCCGACGCCTGAGGAACCAGCCAGTGTAATCTCGACGGGGAGTCGGGCCGTAAGCGTGTTGAGAGAGTCCCGCAACGCTTGAATCTGCGAACGTACAGGTTCGGGAATCTCAGCAACGATATATGAAGGACGGTCGATCATGGAGGGAGCCAAACTAGTGATTAGGCCGCGCTTGCGGCTCAGTGGTTTGATGGCAAGGCCTTCAGTACACGGCAGCGTCAAACGTCCAAGTAGTGTCCGGCGGCAAGACAAGATCTGGAAGATGCACTGAAGCGACCGGCTTGCTGGTGGCCGGCGGGCAATGGCACCGGCGTGAATTCCGGCACGTCGTCGCCCGCTCTGCTACACTATCCGATTAGGGCCGGGCATGACGATGCTGAACATATTTAAGGTGCTTGGAACATTGGGTCTGATGGCGGTTTGCGGGGTCGCCGCATACGCCGTGACAATGCTTTTCTTGATGGAGTTGGGACGAAGCCTGCATGGCAATTTCGAGTACTACGGTTCGGTTGGAGCCCTGGTCATGATTTACTCAGCTGGCGCCATCGGCTTCTTGGCTCCGGGCGTCGTTATTTGGTTGTTGAGGAATAAAGAATGAAGGATCGAGCGGCACACGATTCCGACAACGCCCACTAGCCCGTGGCCACGATGAGTATAGTTGCATTCCGCTTGAACCCGTCGCGAAGTGTTGCGAGCAACGTCCGAGGATCTGCGACCGGGCGGTAGTCCCCTTCTTTCAGCGCTACCACGAACGCCGCCGCTATGAGCGGCCACTTTTCCGCGAGCACCTACTGCGCCGCGTCAACGACTGACATGGTGGCAATTGCAGGATGGTGCCGTCGGCTGCCGTTCCGATCTTCCGCTGGAACCTCAGCTTTTCGGGCGCAACGACACGCCAATTCATTCGCCGGTCAAATCTGGGTGGGAAACTGAATAAACGTTGTCTTGAACCATATACACTCCCACGTTGGTGGGTTGAGTGGGGTGCCGTGGGAAAACACAAATCCTTATACTTTGGTCGTCACGATCAGAGTAGTGTGCGACTCGCCGTGCCTGTAGAAAATAGCCCGCTGGACTAAAACCTGGCCCTCCATATCCTGCTTCGGATCCGGATATGGACTGAAAAGTCCCCGGAGGCGAATGCTCGCGAAGGTATTCAGCTACAGCCAGTTCGGCATCCGCGACACACTTGGCTTCGAGCTTGGCGTGTAGCCGGGCGTGAAGTTGCGACTGACGAACATAGTGCCATGCAAAAATGGCTCCAAGTATGGCCAGGAGCACGATGACAGTCTTCAGCCAAATTGTTCGAGCTTTCGGCATACTCCATTTTGAAGCGCAAGCAATGGATTACAAGTACACCGCGAAAGACGTCACGCCACAGGTCCCCTTCAAAGAGTCCTAAGACACGCCCGTTTTAGAAACGGCGCGGGATTTCGCAAAATTGGCTGCTCGTAGCGAGCATTGAGACCGCGTGGACTGTGGAACGCTTATGGGACTTCGGCGTGCTCAGTCCGGGGACTTCGGCCGGCTGCCTTCGGCGAGCGCTGCCTTCTGCAAGCTCAGGATCGAGGACAGGGGGAGTGGAGCGGGAGCTTCGCCCTTCCAGCGGTCGCTCGTCGTCCCAAAAGTCAGCCGCGTTTGCGGCGGGCTTTTTTGCGGCGGTCTTTTGACTTGCGGCGATCGGCGTTTGCCTGCCCTTTGCTGGGAGTGGCCGCGGATGCTTTTGCTGCGACGGGGCCGGGAGCTGCATCGCCTGCGGCGGCGCGGCGGCGCTGTTGGCGGCGATCTTTTTCTTCGTCGCGCTTTTCGATGAGGAGTTCGAGATCGGGCGGCACGGGCAGACGCTTGCTCATGGAAGAACCGTGAGTGGGTGAGAAAGTGAATTGGGGAGTAAGTGGGGACAAGCTGCGGTCCGGCGCCGGCCCCCCCAGGCGGCGCCGTCCACAGCTTGTCCCACCTACTCGAGCAATGGGGTCAGGTCTATGTTTTCGGATACCAATTGTGCGGTGATGTTCGCGCCGTTCGGCCGAAAAATGGACCAGATCTCCTATTACAATTTCAAACGAACTGGTTTTAATGATCGCTAATGACGGCGCCGTCGGAGCCGGCCGCGCCCGTCGGTTGTGGCAAATACTCGCCGGAGATTTCGGGCTGCGGCCCAGTCATGTTCGGTGCCATGTTTGGGTCGTCGCAGGTCGCGTCGAAGTGCTTCACTGGGTAGGGTTCGTGTGGGATGTCGTAACGTGGCCAGGGCGCGGTGCAATCGCGTGACCGCTGCACCGCCGGCAGCGGCAATCGCGAGGGTACAAATGGCTTGACGACGCGGCGGCCGTCCGGGAGCACCGGGTCCCATGGCCGCGATGTGCGGCAGAGTGGGCCTTGGAAGAGCGGCGTCACGGCGCGGACCATTTCGCCCTGGGTGTAGGCTTGGACTTCGGGCGAGAACGGCTGGATGCGAGGAACGATCGCAACCAGGATTTCGCTGCGTTCCTTGTTGACTTCGCTCCGTTTGAAGAGGATGCCGACCTTCCACAGGTCGCCCAGGTAGGGAATTTTGGATTGCACGGTCGAGTCGGTCTCTTTGATCAGGCCGCCGATGATCATGCCTTGGCCATCGCGGAGCATGACGTCGGTTTCGAGTTCGGCGGTAGTCTTGTCGGGGATGTTGGTTTGCGGGTTGATGGCGCCGGTCGAGACTTCGGGCTTGACGTGGAGCAGCACGCGATCGTCGCGGGTGATGTTTGGTACCAGATGCAGGACCACGCCGACTTGGAGGAACTGAACGTTTTGGAAGGTGGAAGTTTGCGTCGTGGTTTGGCTGCCTTGGTAGCCGATGTCGTCGCCGACGTGGATCATCGCTTCTTGATGATTGAGGACGAGCACTTTGGGCGAGCCAAGCGTCTTTGTGTCTGTGGTGGTTTCGAGAGCTTCGATCACGGTGCCGAGGTCGCCGCCTTCGACGGTGGCAAGAAATGATGGAGTGGCGGTATCGGAGGCCAGGCCGGCGGTTTGCAATTTGATATTGGACCCGGCGGCACGTAGCAAGCCGTCCAGGTCCACGCCACACTTATTGTCATCTTTCAGGGTGACCTGCAGGATGTGGGCCTCCATCAGGACCTGGCGAGGCGCCTGATCGACCTCGTCGATATAGGCGGCGATCCTTGCGATTGACGGTGGTTGATCTTCGACGACGATCATCTCGCGCGTCCGGCGGTTGTCCTGCGGATCGCTCTTAATAATCGACATCTTGCCGATCGGTGAGAGCATTGCGGTGACCGCTTCGGAAACCGCAGCGGCGCCGGCGAAATCGAGCTCGAAGACTTGGATCTGGCGGCCCTGAATGTCAGCCGGCAATTGCGCCGCCTCGGTCATCGAGGTGACCAGGATGATGCCGTTGCGCTCGACCCAGGTATAGTTGGCGACCGACAGAATCGCGGTGAGCGCTTGCTCGATCGGTACGTCGTTGAGCGTGATCGAAATCGAGACGTCGATATCGTTGGCGGCGACGATGTTGAGGTGATAGGTCTGCGCCAAGAGGGCCAAGACCTTGCTGAGCGAGGCGTCGCGAACGACCATCGACACGTTGCCGCTTTGGTTGGTGGAGACGTCCACGCTGCCGGCGGCATCGGAGCCGGACATCGGCAATTTGCCCTGCAACTTGGTCCCGCTGATTTGCGGCAGCGGCAGGGCTTCCGGTTTGCTCGTTTCCATGGCCGACTGCGCTTTGGTCGGCTTGGTGGTGTGGGCGGCCAAGACCACACCGGCAGACATCCGGTCCGGCTGCTGCAAACTTGACGTGGGGTGAGGAGCATCTTGCGGCTCCTTCGTGTCGTCGTCCGCGTCGAACGGGGAGCGGTCTTTCTGCAGCACTTCGGGTGTTGCTGAACCGCGCCGGACGCCGTCGAACAGGTGGTGCATGTCGGAATTCTGAGCAAGCGCACCGGTCGCGAGCAGCAAGCAGCAGGCAAGCGAGACCGCGCAAAGCGCAAGCCGCAGCGCTGCGCGGCCGTTTTGCGTGTCAGATTGTGACTTCACCAGATTCATTGCTTCAAATCTCGAGCGACGCGAACGCCGTCGGCGTCGATCGCCACCACAGTGAACCCTTCGATTTGGTCGCCGACGTGAATTGTGCGGTCGCCGACCAGGGCGACGTATTTGTCATGTTGCTCCATAATGACGTGGACGCCCTCGTGCTGGAGTTGCACGAATTGCGATTGCATGGCCTTGATGGCGTCCGCCCGCGCGGTCTCTTCCGCTTTGGCGTCCACCGTCTTGGCCGTTTCTTGGGCCAGTTTGTCTTCGGCGCCAGCTTTCAGCCTTTGGGGGAAAGAGGCGGGGGTTGCAAATGGATCGTGCTGCACGACCTTTGACAGGTCGGCGGCTTGCCAATTGCTCGAAAAGTCTGGCTTGCCCGAGGACGCTTGCTCGGGTGTCGATAAGTCGCTATTGTCGGCTACGGCTGCAGGCGCTGCGCCGGACGGACGGTGACGCGCCGGGCCCGCTGTAACGGCGGATGCCGAAGTCGTCGGCGATGAACTGAACTGCAGGTACAAGATAGCCACGAGCACCAGGCTCAATACGCCGATCACGATCAATTTCGCGGGCGTAACGCCGAGCTGCTTTTTGGGCGGCGATTTCTTATCCATGGCTCGCCTCCTTGGCCGCTGCCGCGCGCTTGTCTGTCAGGCCAAAGTAGATTACGAGCGTGGTCTTCATCGGATATTCGTTGCCGTCTTCGGCCGTCGTCACGGTCAAGTCCTTGACTTTCGACAATCGCGTAACTTTGGAAAGCCGGTCAAAGAAAGTGCAAATGCTGGCAAAGCTGCCCCGTCCGCTGAGCATGACTTCCATGGCCGTGAACCCGTCCCCTTCGACCGATCGCGCCGGTTGAAAGTCGCTGATGGACAGATTCTCTTGGCGGGCGATGTCGCTGACATATTTCAAGAAGCTACCAGCCTCGGCGCTCCCCGGAACGCGGCCTTGCAGCGATGCGTACCGAGCCGCAATGTCCTTTAACCGCCCGGACAGTTTTTCATGTTCGCCTTGGATTGCCGAGGCGTTTCGCGACGACTCGGTTAGTTCATCGATCCGCACCGAGACGTCAAAGATATCCCTTTCGATTGGGGTGAAGAGATACGCATAGGCCGCGGCCCCGCACAACAGCGTGATTGCCACGCCGCCGTAGTGGAGCAGTCGCCCAAAGCGGACCGTTTCAGGATCTAATACACAGGAGGCCATGGAATCAATTCACCCAAATCGCTCACGACTTACAGCTCGCAACAGACTTCATATTCGTACAGCGAAGTGTCATTCTCTTTTCGCGCATTGGATTTAATCAGCTTGACGTCGACAAATAACCCGGACCGCTCGAGAGTGTCGTGAAACTCGGCGACGGTAGGACTATCCAGCGAGACGCCAATCAAGGTGACCGTCCCGCCGCGAGTCGGTTCCTTTTCCGGTTGGTCTGCGACGTGAGCGGTCTGAAAGTCGGTGACTTTAAGATCCGTGACTCGCAGTCGGCCGTTGCTCTGTCGGGCTGCCTGGCTGACCACACCCAGCACCGCGAGCACCTGACGTTGTTGTTGGAGTTCTTTTGCGACGTCCTCGTGCTGCTGGAGCTGGCGGAGTTGCTGACGCATGACGGTGATTTCCTGCAGCTTGACTTGTGCCGGACGGCCGTTGTGTGCGACCGCCTCGAGCTGTTGGTTGAGCGAGTGGTATTCGCGCAGTTTCCACCAACGGGCCGCCCAGGCTCCGACCAACACGATGCACAGGACGGCTCCCCACTGGATGGCCCGGCGGCGAAGCATCCGTCCGCGTCGCAAGACGGGCGGCAACAGATTGATGGCTGATTTCATGCCGCCCTCCAAGCTAGCGCCGAGAGCGCGACAGCACCGGCAAACAAAGCCGCTTGCCCGTGCCGCAGCTGGCAACCGGCGGACGGTGCCAGGGGCAGCTCCCAAATTGATACGGGAAGGTTGAGAGCCGTCGACAGATGCGGTCCGATGTTCCGTAACGATGCCCCTCCGCCGAGCAGCCAAACCGAGGTTGGGCGCAGATGTCGCCGTTGCAGCTCGACAAATTGTTGTGTTCGGCTTACCTGCTGGACCAAGGCATCGATCGTGTCGGCAACGGCCGCGGTGATGGCTGCTTGGATTTCCATGCGGCCGCCGCGATCGCTGTCGGGCGGGACGACTCCTTCGGTGCTCGCCAGATGCTGGGCTTGATCGAGCGATATGCCCAGCGCCGCCTGGATCGACTCAAGACATTTTTGGAAGCCGCAGTGTTGGATTCGTCGCACGTAAAGCGCGCGGTCGCCGCCGACAATGGAAAGGGTCACGTTCGAGAAACCCCAGTCGATCGCCAGCGCTCGTGCGCTGCCGCGCAGATTCGCCGCCAAGCCGACGGCACGGGCCGTGGCGAGCGGCCCGCCATCGACGGCCCAGCAATCGAGCCGGGCTTGTTGACAATCGGTGGAGACTCGGTTGATCCAGGGCCGAGCCACGGCCAAAACGTTGATGTTGAAACCGTCCACGGTTGGCGAGTCGCGATCGGCGGCCAGCTCCCAATAGTCAAACTCCATCGCGGCGGACCGCTCGGCCCAATCTTCGGCCAATTCATTGGCAATCATCGCCCGGCGCTCGCGCTCGTCGCCATGAGGCACGTTCAGACCGCGGAGCTCGCAAACGTTCATCGGCAATAGACATGCGGCGCTACGGCCGGCGAAGCCGCCACACTCAAGGGCCGCGCGGATCTCGGCGTCGGATCGGTCTGGTTCGCCTAGCCCGAAGCCATCCTCATCAGGCCAGGGAGTCGCCCGCTGGACCACGGCGGCGTTGTGCAGGCGGACGCCTTCGGGCGAGCGCAGCGCCTGCGCAAGCTTGACAGTTCGCGTCCCAATATCGACGCCGATCCAACCTAGGCGATGTGATAGAATCAAGTCCTGACTCCTCCTTGAGTCGTGCAATTTTCTCAATCAAGCCTGCTGGTGTGACTAGGGGCTGGCGGGGTTGTCAGACTCAGGACTAGCGTGCTTCTTAACAGTGGCCGGCAGCCGGTCGGCGACGGATTCCAGATGTGACAACCGAGCGTCCATCTGGTGCAAAGTCGCGGCAATGTCTTGCAGCACCGGCAACGATAACTGGTCGCCGCTCAAAAAATGCTGGTCGGGCGCGGAATTAATCACTTCGGCCGAAGCCGTCGAGGGTCGGCTTGCGACCGAACCAATCAGCCAGCCCGCGCCGATCAAGCCGGCGCAAATCAGAACCGATCGAGCGGGTGCAAACGACCGCGCCGCAAGCCAGTGGCGTAAATTGTTTCGGCTCATGATCAATCTCTCCAAAGGGGTCTACTTCGCCAATTGCGCGATATCAAACATCGGGAGCATCACGGCGATGACGATCGTCGCCACGATGACACCCATCACGACAATGATCATGGGCTCGAGCATCGTAGCTAGCTCGCGGAGCTTCGACTCGCCTTCTTCCTCGTAGTGGGCGCCCATCAATTCGGTCACCATGCCGAGCGTGCCGGTGCGTTCGGCGGTCATCACCATTTCTGCCGCAACCGGTGGCACGAAGCCCGCCTTGATCAGCGAGCTGGCTAGCCCACGCCCGTTCAAAATGGCTTCTTCGAGTTGATTGAACAGCTCGCGGTAGAGCGAGTTGCGAATCGCGTTTCGCGTCAATTGCAATCCTTCTAACAGCGGCACACCGCTCTCGATCATCAGCCCGAGCAAACGAAACGTCCGCCCGATGTAAAACGCCCGCGTAATGTCTCGGATCACCATGGTGTTGAGCATGGCGCTGTCCCACCAACGCTTCCCAGACTCCACGCGCCGAGAAACGAATAGTCCGATCATGGCTGCTACAACCAAGGGCGCCCAAACAATCGTATAGCTGCGGAGCACGACGGAAATCGCCACGACGACTTGCGTAATCACCGGCAGCGGCACGTCAAACTGACTGAAGATGTCTTGAAACTTCGGCAATACAAACGTAACTAAAGCGATCACGACGCCAGAAGAAATGGTGGAAAGCAGTATGGGATAGGCCAGTAGTGTGCGAATGGTGGCTCGATTTCGGATTTCGCTGCGCTGCAGGTCGGCCAATCGCGTGAGCACGTCAGGCAAGCGGCCCGCGGCCTCGCCGGCGGCGACACTCGCCACGTAGGCATCGCCAAACACTCCCTGTGCCCGCATCGCTTCGGACACGCATTTGCCCCCGGTGACGTCCTCATGGACTTTGACCAGCACGTTTCTCACGCGCTCGCTGCTGCTTTGCAATGCGAGCGATTCGAACGCACTGGTCAAGTCGACGCCGGACTTCGTCATGATCGCCAATTGCGTGGTGATCGTGAGCAGGTCCCGCTTGCCGAGCGCCGATTTGTCGCGACGCGAAATCAGCGATGTCCAAATCGACGTGGCAGTCTTTCGCTGAATATCGATCGGAAACAGCGACTGCTCACGCAGCGCGCGCTTCACCGCATCGACGTCGTCCGCGTCGATTTGGCCGGTCTGTATGTCGCCGGAGGTTGATTTGGCGGTGTAAGTGAAGAGCATTTGAGGCGTCGACAGTCGCGTCGTCCTACCGATTATCGAGGGTTCAGGTTCAGGGTTCAGGTATCGATCTCAGCCCAAAACCCAGGCCCTCTGTCTCCCAAAGTATTGCTTATTCGAAATACGCAACCCGCATCACTTCATCGAGGCTGGTCTGTTCTTTTTCCGCCAAGCGGATTCCTTGATCGAGCAAGGTCTTGCCACCGGCACGCCTGTAACAATCCCGAATTTCGTCCGTGCCGGCCCCTCGTCCAATGAGTTCGCGGATTTCGCGGTCGGCAGCCATTACCTCGTAAATGCCGGTACGACCGATAAAACCGGTATCGTGGCACTTGGGGCAGCCTTCGCCGCGGACAAAGCTGCGTCGCTGATCCCCTTGGTAATGGATCGCTTCGAGCAGCTCGCGAGCGGGATAAGAGAACGTTTTGCAGGTTGGACAGACGGTGCGAATCAGCCGCTGGGCCACGACGCCGACGAGGGCCGCCGCAATTTTGAACGACTCGACGCCCATGTCCATCAGCCGATGAATCGCGCCTGCGCAGTCGTTGGTATGGAGCGTGCTGAGGACCAAATGACCGGTCAGCGCCGCCTGCACCGCGATCTGCGCGGTCGCAACGTCTCGAATCTCACCGATCATGATGATGTCCGGATCCTGCCGCAGGATCGACCGCAGCGCCGAACTGAAGGTCAGCGAACGTGTCTCGTCCACCTGAATTTGATTCACGAGCTCAACCTGGTACTCGACCGGGTCTTCGACGGATACGACGTTGCGGTGAACTGACTTAAGCAGCTCGAGCGCCGAATAGAGGGTGGTGGTCTTGCCGCTACCGGTCGGACCGGTCACCAGGAGCAGACCATATGGTTTGGCGAGCAACAGTTTGAGGTCCTTTAGCATGTCTGGCGGCACACCGAGCAGGTCGAGGTTGAACGTCAAGTTCTCTTTGTCGAGGATGCGCAGCACGATTTTCTCGCCCAATACGGTGGGGAGCGTCGACACGCGGAAGTCGACTTCACGTCCCTCGACCGCGACTTGAAATCGCCCGTCTTGCGGCCGATGATGCTCGGCAATGTCCATTTTGCCCATCACCTTGATGCGCGAAACAAGCGCCGGGTGCATGTCGCGCCGCGGGCGCAAGGCCTCGTACATCTGACCGTCAACACGAAATCGAACGACCGAGAACTTACGGCTGGGTTCGATGTGGATGTCGCTTGCTTTGGCGCGGATGGCTTGAATCAACAGGTAATTGACGAGATTGATGATCGGGCTACCGTCGACCATCGCCTCGACATTGGTGAGATCGATGTCGGCCGCGTCGGATTGCAATTGGACGGTCGTCTCGTCGATGTCGGCCGTAACCGTGTCGACTTCAAAACCTTCCTCGTAGCACCTGGGGAGCGTTCGCTGGATACTGCTGCGAAAGGCGAACACGGGCCGCACGCGGAGATGCGTGACCCGCTCAATTTCGTCGACATGTTCGAGATTCTGCGGGTCGGCCATCGCCACGCAGAGCGCATCGCGAACACGAAACAGTGCGACGGCATCCAACGATTCGGCCATTCTACGCGGAATTAGCCGGACCGCGAGCGGATCGATCATGCCGTCGCGGAGTCGCGTGGCCGGCACGCCCAAATGAGTCTCGATAAACGGCAGAATAGTTTCTTCCTGGACCATGCCCATCTCAACCAAGGTCTCGCCCAGGCGCAACCCCTTCTGCGAGCCTTCGGCCAGGGCCTGGTCGAGCTGCTCGGGAGTGATCACGTCGGCGCCAACCAGTTGCTGGCCTAACGTGGCTCTGGCCGGATTTGGGGGACTCGCAGCGGTCGGCGCAACGACAAAGTTGCCGCCGCTTACGGCCTCGTGTCCTGAAGCAATCGAGGTACTCATAGCAAGAAGCTCCGCACCGCGCTGCCGGTGTCGTCAAAGATTTCAAACCTGGCTCCGACTCCGGTTACCTTCAACACTTCACTACACAAGATCCCCGGATTGGCAAGTTTCATGGCTCCGCCCATCCGCTGATATTCTTCGTGCGCATTTAGTAGCAACTCCAAACCGGTGCTATCGACGATCGCTACGCCGTGCAAATCGAGGACGACGCGCGGTTGCCCCCGCTCGACACACGCATCAAAGATCGCCGCCAGCTCAGCCACTCGGTCGCCGCTGATGCGATCACCGCCTCCAATAACGTCCACCGCCCCTTGGCGTTTTTGCTCAAACATGTTGTTCGGAGCTTTCAGCTACCAGCTCTAAGCTTCCGGCCGGTTGAAGCGGATCGCTCTGGCCGAATGATGATGGCTAAGGGCCGACAGCTTTTCCGATCTACCCCAACGGCAAGTTGAGATGAAAAGTACTTCCTTTGTCGATTTGGCTTTCCACCGTGATCCGCCCGCCGTGGAGCCGGACCACTTCTTGCGAGAGCGCAAGACCAAGGCCAGTGCCCTTTTGTTCTTGCACCCGTGGGTCGCTGCTGCGGTAAAACTTCTCAAACACGCGCGGCAATTCGTCAGCCGCGATTCCCAGGCCCGTGTCTTCGATGCTGATTTCTAAATTCTGGTCCGACGCGCGGACGCGGAATGCCACGCGCCCGCCAGCCGGCGTGTACTTGATGGCGTTGCCGAGCAGGTTGACTAGCACCGTGGCAATCTTGTCTTTGTCAATCTTCGGCTCGGGCAACTTTTCGGGAACGGTCGTTTCAAATGTCAGCCGCTTCTCTTCCAGTTGTGGCCGAACTTTGTTCAGCACTTCGTTGAGCATCCGGTGGAGCTCCGTCACCTGTCGGTTGAGCGTCAAGGAGCCGACCTCCATACTGCTGACGCTTAATAGATCGTCCACGAATCGCGCCAGCCGCGTCGCCTCGGAATTGATTGTGTTCAAAAACTGCTTCTGCTGCTCGACGTCGATCACGTCGGCCAGCGCCAACGTCTCGGCATAGGCCTTGATATTCGCCAGCGGCGTCCGCAGTTCGTGCGTTGCCGTGTCGACGAATTGATCGCGCATCTCTTCGGCCATTTTCTGCTGGGTCACGTCGCGAATGATCCAAACGTGGGTTTCGTGGTGTGCCCCGTCGAGGATGCAGATTGGGTGCCGGGCCACACGGGCGACACGACGCTGGCCGTCCTCGGTGCGGGTAAGCTCCGTGACCACCGGACGGTCGCGGTTCTCGTTGGCGTGCAGGGCGTCGGTGCTGGCCAGCTGCCAACGCGCGACCAATAGATCGTTCATCTGGGGCGTATCCTGGGTGTGGTATTCGCCGCCTGCCGCCCCCACCACGTCTTTCATGTCGAGAATCGTCGCCATCGGTAGATTGGTGTACGTCAGTCGTCCGAATCGGTCGGTCGTTGCCACGCCGTCGGGAATGCTGTTCAAAACGCCATCCAGCCGGCTCTGCCGTCCTTTTTCCATCGATTGATGAATTTGCTGCCCGAGCGTTTCGGCTTGCGGCGCTTGGTTTCGCTCGGCGACGATGCGATTCCAGCCCATGGCGGCGGCACCGATCCGCGGCACTTCCTTGAGGTCGCATCCGGCCACGGACTCGCTGGTTGCCACGCGCGACAACTGCTGCTCGATATCGGCCACCGGCCGGACCATCCGATTGAGGAGCACTGCACCGGCCACCATGCAGCAGGCCGGTCCAAAAATCGCCAGCGGCGCGTGTTGGGCGGCCGCGTTGACCAGCCCCCACCAGTTCGGTTGGGTAATGCCGAGTATTAAAGTGCCAATCGTTTGGTCACCGGCTTTAAGCGGCGCGCGGTACTCATCGACCAACTCGCCTTGGGCGCCGACGTAGCGGACGCGGACTGCATCGCCCCATTGCTCGTCGACGGCGTTGTGTTCCGCCGCCGGCTGGCCGATCAGATCATCGCTGGTGTGGGCCAGAAGCCGACCGGTGGTCGACACGACTGCGCAGTAGTCGGCCCCACTCTGGGCGTCGATTTCATGAACCAATGCTTGCAGATTGGCGTCGCCGTGTTGCAGAAAGTCGAGCGAGACACGGGTGGCGCCGCGGCCGAGCCAGCGCAAGCAGGCGCTCTCCGACCGGCTCTGGTTCACGGATCGGGCAACGTAAAATGCGCCGGCACTAAGCCAAACGACGGCGGTCAGCCCAAACAGCAGGAAATAGGCCGTCACCCGCCGGGGCAATCGAATGTGAAACGAGTTGGCAAACATGCGGATTCCGTTCCGCTAGCAGTTAAAAAAGAGGAGGTGGACGCCGATCGGACGCTCTAGCTCTACTTGCGCTCGGCGACTTATCTACTTGCGACTGAAAGACATTCCTCAATACAAGTCAACAATTCACTCGGACTGAACGGTTTCGGCAGGGCAGCCGACAGCCGCAGTCGCTGTCGCAGTTTCGCCAAATCGAGCTCCATGTATTTGGCCGTGAGCAAAATGAACGGCAAGTGTTGGTGCTGGGGCAGCTCCCGGATCTGTTCGCAAAGTTGGATGCCCGTCATCTTCGGCATCTGTTGATCGGAGAGCACTAAGTCAAACGGACCATGCTGAAGCGCGTCGAGCGCTTCACGACCATTGGTCACGACCGTCACCTGGTATCCGGCCCGCATCAAGTTGAACGAAATCACTCCGCGGAGCGCGTCGTTGTCCTCGACGAGCAAGATGTTGGCTTTCCCGGTGATCATGATGAGGTGACCTGCAATGCTTCCGAATACGACGACGCCAAGTTGCAATTCATCGACTTGCTGCCATCTCAGCTAGCACGCGACGCCGGGTAGACAACCCTAGTGCTCCGGAACAGTCTATCGGCGTCGCGTGCCGGCAATCTTTGCTGGATTAGGACAAACAACCTACTCGGCAGGCAAGCCTTGGATTTCGTGGCTTGCCGGGGTTTCCCAATCTAGGACAGATTGGCTGCTGGTGGTGCAAGCGGACTACATGCTCGAATACACGGTGGTACCATCGGCGGCCGTGGCAGTCGAATTAATGATGAACTCACCGCTGGCCGGGTTGTACATCCAACCGCATGTGGGGCTGGCCTCGGCGACCGGTGGCGACACCCCCGACGTGACAACTGTTGCAGTGCCCTTCATCGCCCCGACCGGACACTTCGGGAACGCGCCGCGCAGGTACTTTCCCATGACCGTCATATTTGTCAGATTTGGGAGAGTAGGAACGGCACCGGCGTTGTCGGACGCATAGCGCTCGATCGCGTCGCGAACGACGCCCAAAGATTGCTTCGCGGCGCTATCCGACGCGGCACCTGATGTGCTGATCAACTTCGGAGCGGCAACGGCGGCCAAAATTCCAATGATCATGATCACGACCACCAATTCGATCAGCGTAAAACCCTTTTGCTTTCGCATGGCAGCAAACCCCCAAACAAATTCGTTTTCGGAAATGGTCCTGAGACGATGATGCGCGGCGGGTGCCGGTCGACACTGCGACTGGCCCAACACGCTTCGGCATCGCGGGGCCACACGCCCTGCGAACCGGTTCATTGCCCATCTGTGAAAACCGTAGCTTGCGGAATCGGACGGGATCAACCGACGAGCGTAAAATCTGCAAGCCGCGCCAAGTTGTCGTTCTCTCGTCCGATCGGAGTCGTTTCGAGCGGTTCGAAATGGCCGGATCATCGACGTCGCCAACACGTTCGGAATCTTCGGCACCAACGGGATTTGCCGCAAAGGCCGCGCGTCGCGGACAACTCGACCGCGAATTTGTCGTAGTTCATCGATTTTCAACCGGCGAGACACGCGACGCGCAGTCTGCGCTTGCTCCGACATGAATGACAGACAAGCTATGATTGTGGTGGATTGAAGTGAACACTTTTAGTCTTTGCAAGTTGCCATCCTTAGGTGAGTTGCAGCATGGGGCTGAGCAGTCATCGTCGTCAGTTAGTCGTTGCTAGTTGGTGACGACGATTCATCTTCATATCTCCCAGTCCCAAGTTTCCATCCGATGCGAACCGCTTTCACCATCCTCGAGCTCGTGGT
>DASYDU010000082.1:0-2431 GCA_036499445.1 Lacipirellulaceae bacterium | reverse complement strand
TTTGATACCACATCCAACCGCGGCGGATATAGTCGTTGATTTCGGCGCCTTGTTTGATCGCTTCGGTGTAGTCTGAGATTGCCTCATCGAGGTTATTTTTCAGTTCCCACAGTTGGGCTCGGCTGCGGTATGAATACGCAGAAGTCGGCTCCAGCCGGATGGCCTCGGTGTAATCGGCCTTGGCCTTCTCATAGTCCCCTTTCTGATGCCAGGCAGCAGCGCGAATTTTATACGCGTTGGCCAGAAGTGCATTGCGTTTGAGAGCTTCGTCGGTGTCGGCGATCGCCTTGTCGTACTCTTTCTTTACAAACCAAGCGCGGCCGCGCTGGACATAGCCGCTGGCGGCGTCGGGCTCGATTCTGATGGCTTCGTCGAAATCGGCGAGGGCTTTATCCAATTCGCCGCGATCGAAAAACAATCTGCCGCGAGACTCGTAAACCTCGGACTCATCGCTTCCCAAGCGGATCGCCTCACTGAAGTCGGCAATGGCTTTTTGGATGTCGTTGCGGTGACGCCACACGTAGCCTCGCGTTTCGTACGACCAATAATATTCCGGCTCCAGCCGGATTGCCTCGTCCAAATCGGCCAGGGCGTAGTCGTAGTTATCGATGTAGGCAGGGCGAAGAAATAACCTTTACAAATTGGCATTGGTGATTTGAGCGGAACGTGCGATGACTTGCGCATGCAAGAGGCGCAAGTGGAGGCGCGGATTCGCCGCAAGTTTCGGCTAGTCGCTGTGGAGCTGGACGAACGGCGGCGCAGGCAATGGGCGGCGGCCGAGGCGCGGGAAGTGGGCTGGGGCGGGATTTCGCTCGTGGCTCGGGCCACCGGTTTGTCGCGTCCCACGATCATGGTTGGCCTGCAGGAATTGGAGCTGACACCCAAGACGCGTACCGTGGCGGCGACGCGCGTACGATCCGAGGGCGGTGGGCGAAAATGCGCGACGGAATCCGATCCGGGTTTGCTCAAGGCCTTGGAACGCTTGATCGAACCCGTCACGCGCGGCGATCCCATGTCTCCCTTGCGATGGACTTGCAAGAGCACGGCCAAACTGGCCGAGGAACTGACGCGGCAGAGGCATCCCGTTTCGGATCGTACGGTGGCAGCGTTGCTGAAGAGAAGCGGCTACAGTTTGCAAGCCAACCGCAAGACCCGCGAAGGTTCGTCGCATCCCGACCGCAATGCCCAGTTCGAATACATCAATCGGCGCGTGACGGCCTTCCAAAAACGCGACCAGCCGGTCATCTCGGTCGATACGAAAAAGAAGGAATTGGTAGGAGAATTCAAGAATCCGGGCGAGGAATGGCAACCGCAGGGCCAGCCGCGAGAAGTGAAGGTTCATGACTTCCCGGAGAAAGACCAAGGGAAAGCCATTCCCTACGGAGTGTACGACCTGGCCTGCAACGAAGGGTGGGTGAGCGTGGGGATCGATCACGATACGGCGGAGTTCGCCTGCGCCAGCATCCGGCGGTGGTGGGAGGAGATGGGCTCGGCACGCTTTCCCCGCGCGACCGAACTCTTGATTATGGCCGATGGCGGTGGTAGCAACAGTAGTCGCAATCGACTGTGGAAAAAGTCGCTGCAGGGTTTGGCGGACGAATTCGAGATTGCCTTGCAAGTCTGTCACTTTCCGCCCGGCACCAGCAAATGGAACAAGATTGAACATCGACTGTTCTGCTTCATCACCAAAAACTGGCGCGGGCGGCCGCTCGCCACCTACGAGACCATCGTGAACCTGATCGCCAACACGACGACCCAGACGGGCCTCACCGTCCGCGCCGCGCTCGACCCGCGCCGCTACGAAACTGGAATCGCTGTCAGTGACGAGGAACTTCAACACCTCCGCATCACTCCTGCAAAATTCCACGGTGACTGGAACTATTCAATCAAACCACGCCGTTAGAAATTGTCAAAGTTATTTTTTCGCTCTGCCTAACTTCATATGTGTGTGTTGATCGGCGATCGGATCGCCGGCAGCCTCCCCCGCCTATCCGACCAACCTTTCTCGTTTGCCTGCGACAGCGTCCGCTGGACAGTCGGGCGACCGCTCAGGAACGCCGAATGGCGCCGCGAATTTGGTGCATTACGGTCAAGCTGGTGTTGCTCGGCGCTCAGTTCGCGCTCAGCCAGGAGCGGTCGCAGCAGACGCTGCACGCTCTGATCGACGAACTGGTCGAAAATGCAGCCGTCGGGCCCCTTTCGCCGCGTTCGACTGATGCCGATTTTGTCCGCCGCATCTATCTCGACCTGACCGGCGTCATTCCCGCTGCCGAGCAGGCTCGCGCGTTCGTGGCCGACTCGTCAATCAGCAAGCGGCAACGCCTCATCGAAGAATTGCTCGCCAGCCACGCATTCACTCGGCATCTGACCATCACGCTCGACGTGATGCTGATGGAGCGCAAGCCCGACAAAGCAATCAAGCAGACGGAAT
>DASYDU010000081.1:0-18986 GCA_036499445.1 Lacipirellulaceae bacterium | reverse complement strand
CCGCAGAACGTCCATCAACCCGCGTTTTTCCAATTGCGCGCGGACTCGCCGCGGCGACTCACCGCTCTGCGCCGCGATCAAAAAGATTTCCTTGTCGTAATCGCCATCTTCGACGTCGATCTTTTCTTCTTCGGCGATCCGTTCGAGGATGAAATGCTCCTTGAGAGCGGTGGCGGTCGAGGCGGCGCTGTTTTGCCGCAATTGGTTCTCGCGGGCGCTAATCTCGGCCTCGCTAAATCCGCTTCGCCGCAATTCCATCACGGCTCGCTCAAGCTCACGGGCGCTTTGCCTTTCGAGCAGCCCGTGCGGCAGCTCCCAATCGGCGCTCTTGGTGAGCAAGGCGGTAATCTGGCCACGGGCGTTGCGCTGTTCCTGGTATTCGAGCTGACGGGCGAGGTTCTTACGAACCGCGTCGCGCAATTCGGCTTCCGAGTCGAAGCTGCCAATTTCTTGCAGGAAATCGGGGGTCAATTCGGGCAGCTTGAGCTTTTTGACTTCGAGGACGTCGAACTCGACGTCGACTTTCTTGCCGCGGAGCTCGGAATTGGGGGCGTCCTGCATGAGGCTGAGCGATGCGGTCCGCTTTTCGCCGGCCGTCACGCCTTCCATCAATTTTGCAAAGTCTTCGAGTCGGCCGTCGATGAAGCTGAGCGTCGGCCGAATGCGGATCACGGTTTCGGCCTCGTGGGCGATCTGCTCCCCGCCCGCGGTGCTGGTAATGTTCGCTGTGACGTAGTCGCCTTCGGCGGCGGGGCCGTCGAACGGCACCAATTGCCCGTAACGGGCCAGCATCTGCTCCAACTGCAGGTCGACGTCGGCATCGGAAAAGTCACGGACCAGTCGCTTGAGCTTGAGTCCCTTCCATTCGGGCAAGTCGAATTCCGGCCGCACCTCGATCGTGAATTCGAAGGTCATTGGCCCATCATCAGGCACATCGACCGCTTCGAGATCGAATTTCGGCTCGCTAATGGCCGTGAAGGTTTTATCTTCGCTGATCTGCTCGAGGCTATCCATCAAGAGCGCGCTCTTGACCTGATCGGTCACTTGTTCTTTGAAGCGATGCTCGACGATCTTGCGCGGCGCACGGCCGATGCGAAAGCCCGGCACGGCTGCGGTCGGCATCATTTCGCCATAAGCATTGTCGAAATAGCGATTGATATCGTCACGAGGAATGGTGACCGTCACATGTCGTTCGCAGGCGCTCGGCTGCTTGACCGCGACAGAGAGTTGCAGCGGTTGATCTTCCTCTTCGTTTGCCTGATCGGCTGCGACGGCGACGCCGGTTGTTTCGATCTCATTGTCGAGATTGTCGTCGTCGTTAGCGCGTTTTGCGGACATGCTTGCACTCCCCGAAAAACAAATCGGCCCGCGCCCCCGCCGAAGCGAGTGCGGGCCCCATGTCAGAATTTAAAGAGCGGGTGATCGGATTCGAACCGACGACAACAACGTTGGCAACGTTGTGCTCTACCAACTGAGCTACACCCGCGCGGCAAGCGAGCGGGCCGGCTTCGGGAAAAGCACCTTAGAGGCCGCTCAATTGCATCCCGAATTATAAAACCGTTGAGGTCGCTTGCAAGGGCAATTGGGCCACGGGCGATTGCTCATTTCACGCCCTTAGCAGCGCTCCACGCTCGCAGTTGCATGTGGTACGATGCGCAGACGTTGACGCCGAATCCCGCCGGGAGATCGCGGATTCCACCACGGGTCAGGTTCATGTTGCTGTTTAAGAAAAAATTCCTCGACGCTATTCGTGGCGGCACGAAGACGCAGACAATTCGGCTCTGGAAGCATAGGCGGATGCGCGCGGGGCAGCGGAGCTATATTCCAGGCGTCGGCCCGATCCGCGTTACGGCGGTCGAACAAGTCGATCTTGACGGGCTCACCGATGCCGATGCCATACCGGACGGGTTCGCGACCGCACGAGCGCTCCAAAGCGAGCTTCGCACGATCTACGGCCAGGAGCTCGCCACTGGCCATCAGGCTTATCGTGTCGTTTTTCAGCGACTCGCGGAATAGGCGCTTTCAGTAAGCCAGCACTTCTTTCACGGCCTCGGCGAGCTCAATCGGATGGCGAAGCATCTGCGAGACGCTGGCCGCGATTAACAACAGAGACAGAGCCACAATTACTAAGCCGCGCGGATTCGGCTTAACGCGCAGGCGGCGGAGCGGCGTCGCGAGCTCTCGCGCCAATCGCCGCCAGCCATCAAGATTTTGCTGCCCGCCGCTCGAAGAGAGTGACACGTTGCGCATCAGATCGAACGATTCCAGATGCAATTGCACGCCAAGTTGCGGCAGCGAAAGACTGTTGCCGGCCCAGCGAGCCTCCGAATCAAGCCGCGACGCCGCCTCTGCCAGAAGTGGATGAAGCTCTTCGATGCTCGTGTTGTAGACGACCAATCGCGGACGCGCCAGCAGCACGACCAGCACGAGCCAGAGCCAAAAAAACGCCAGCAGCACTAGCCAAATAAAGTTGCCGAATTCAGCCGTTGCCGGTTCTGGACGGAGCAAGTCGAGCGGCCCAATAAATGCGAATCCGGACAAGGCAAATCCGAGGGCGGCGAGATCGGTGCCGCCCGAGACAAGAAAGGGCCGACGCCGCAGATTCACTAACCCGATCAAAAGCAAATATGCCGCGACCGGCAGCAAGGCGATCGAGAGTCGAAATGGATCGAGAAACATAGTGAATTCCATTCGGCCCGGTGGCGCTAGGTCTCGGCGTCACGTCGCTCTTCGGCCGCGCGCAGTTCCATCGCCAGGCGAACTTGTGCGGTCAGCTGCTCGCTACGGATGCGGTGATAATGTTGCCGGGTGGCCCAAAAGTCTAAGATCGCCATCAACATGATCCAGGCGCACGCGGCCAGGAGCACCGCCAAATAGAGGGACATCGGTCCGGGCCGTCGCGGCACGAGCGGGCCCAGTGCAATGGCCACTCCCACCACGCCGATTGTGCCGCTGGCCTGCATTCGTCGGCGATATTGCGAGAGGGCGTAGCGCTTTTCGCGTGGCGAGAGTTCGGCGGACTCCTGCGCATGCCGCCAAGTCCGCCGGTGCGAATCAAGCAGCAAACCACACAACCCCAGAAGTGAAATCGAAACAATAAAAACCGGAACCATGGAAAATCGGCTGTCACCTTATTCAGCCGCCTTCAGCCATTCGTAGATGACCCAGCCAACTTTCGCCAGTGACGTGCCCGAGCAGCGCTGCGGTGTGTCTTCCGACGTGTGCCAGGGAGGGTAGTCGAAGTCAATAACGTCACAAGTGGGAATCTTGGCGATATTGCGGAGCGGCAAATGGTCGTCGCGGATGTCGTACCTCGCCCGCGGGATAAACTCCTTGACGCCAATCCGCCCGGCAGTTGCCCAGAGGTCGTTTACCAGCGGCCGCGTCTCCCGCCAGGCCACGCTGTGTTGCTCTTCGTAAATCTGCAGGCTCGTATCTCCGACCATGTCGAGCAGGACTCCCCAGCGATACTTATTCGCCGGCGGCTTGGCCACGTATTGCTGCGCGAACCACGTACTTCCCAAAAAATAGGGGTCGTGCTGGTCGTCGTAGACAAGCTCTTCGCCGTCCAGCAGCACGAAATCGACGCCATACTTGGACTTCAAGTCAGGCATCAAGTGCGCCAATTCCATGAACAGAGCCGTGCCGCTCCCGCCGTCGTTGGCGCCGAGAAAAACGCTCTGTTTTCGTTTCACCGGATCGGGGTCCTTATCGGGCAGCGGCCGCGTGTCGTAATGGGTGCAGAGCAGGATGCGATCAGCGCGTTCCGGGTGCCAGCGAACGATCATGTTCGCCATCGGCACCTGAGGGCCGCCGAGCGGATTGTCGGCGTTGAACTTCTGCAGCGTGACTTCGCTGCCCAATTGCTTGAAGTGTTGCTCGAGCAATTGCTGCTGTTGTGCCATGCCGGGCGAGCCGCTGATCCGCGGGCCGATCGCGCAGATTTGTTGCAGATAGCGGTAGGCCCGCAGGGCATCGAGCGGATTGTGCGGCTCTTCTTCGGCGACTGCCGTAGCAGGGGTGACAGAGACGATCACCGCCAGCAGTGGTAGCAGCGCGAGCCGCCATCTTCGGGCCCGGACATACAACTTTCCCTCGAAATGTGCCATCTCTTCGGCCTCGTGCCTTGATGCGAAATTCACGCAAGCTGTGCTCATGCTGCCATTGTACCGCAAACGACGCGTTTTGAGCGAGCGCGAACCTTGCGCAATCAATGCCAACGGTCGCCTGAATTAGCAGCAAATCGAGGAGCCCACGCTAAAACCTTGCTGGCCAGACATGGCTTGCTGCCTCGACAATCGCTCCCTACAATTCGCCGGTTTTGCGCGAAGCGGCTTTCGCTGCCGCACGCAGCCGGACCAGAAAATCATCGCCCATGCTGCCATCCGCCAAGCTCTTGGTCGAGCAAATCACCGCTTTGCATCGCAATGCGGTCGTCCGCTGGCATGCGCATGAGCTGGATAATCCTTATGACGGATTAATGGCCACCATTTGCCAGCAGCACCAATACAACTATTTACTTTGGCATGAGGAAGACATCGCCCGCAGTCCCGACGTGGGCGACCGCCGCATCGCCGAGGTGAAGCGCGCGATCGATCGCTACAATCAACAACGCAATGATTGGATCGAGAGAATTGACGAACAACTGATTGAAGCCGTGGGCGACGCCGGAGTCGTGCCTGACCGCGACGCGCGCTTGAACACCGAAACACCGAGCGCGGCGGTCGATCGGCTCTCGATCCTGGCGCTGCGAGTTTATCATCTGGAAGAGCAGGCCGCCCGCGAAGACAGCGACCCCGTGCATCGCGACAAGGCGCTCGAACGACTCGATCGATGTCGGGCCCAGCACATTGACTTGTCGCAATCGCTGATCCAATTGCTGAACGATATCTTCAGCGGCCAAAAGCTGCTTAAGGTCTACCGCCAAATGAAAATGTACAACGATCCCACGATGAATCCGTACCTGTATCGAAAACGGCGACTCGTAGGGTGAGAACGCTGATAGCCTTGAGCTGCCGGCTCTCAGCCGGAAGTTGGAAGCCGAGCCAATAACGACCGGCGAACAGCTAATATCCACTCGTCTTCACCAATGCCGATTTCGTCATTCAATCCGCGCACGACCCGACGCGCTCCCTTGCGCGTGATGCATGTCATCACACCGTCAAGGGTGGCCGGGGCCGAGACGTTTTTGCTGCGGCTCGCTCGGCATGCCGACGTGGGCCAAGCCCGACATTACTGCATTACGAGTCGCAACCGGATCATTCACGACTTGCGGTCCGAAGGGCTGGAGCTGGAATCGCTGCGAATCGGCGGCAAGGCGAATCTGCTTGCGGTGCCACGTCTTTACCGCGCCGCGCGGCGGCTGCGGGCTAACGTGACCCACTCGCATCTGTCTAGCGCGAGCTGGTGGTGTGGATGGCTGTCGCAGTTGGGTGGACCGCCCTCGATCGGCCATGTTCACGGCTTCACGTCGGCCCACTGGCACCGCCACCAGACACATCTGATCGCCTGCTCGGCCGCGGTGAAGGCCGATCTCATCGACAAGGGAATCGCCGCCAATCGTATTACCGTCATGCACTACCCGGTTGATCCCAGCGACCAGGCTCCGACGCGGCTGCCCGCCGTTGTCCGAGCCGAGCTTGGCGCGGAAGTCGATACACCAGTGATTGGCACGTTTGCCCATCTGTCGCCAAAGAAAGGGTATCGGGAATTGGTCCGGGCTGCTCGATTGGTGCTCGACCGGTTTCCGCGAGCCCAGTTTTGGTGTTTCGGCGAAGGCGTGCTCCGCAATGAGATTGCCGAAAAAGCGCGCGCGCTGGGCATCGCTGACCGGTTCAAGCTGCTTGGTTTCCGCCGCGATGTGGCTGACTTGATGCGGGCGGTCGACGTGATGTGTCTACCGTCGCACCGCGAGCCGTTCGGGCTGGTCTACGTCGAAGCCGGACTCGCAGCGAAGCCCGTGATCGCGTGCGACGCGGGCGGGGCGCCCGAGGTGATCGCCACAGGAGAGACGGGCCTATTGGTTCCGCCGCCGTTCCCGTTCTCGGCGGCTGGTTTTGCCAGTGTCTCGCCCAGCAAGCGATTCTGGCTTGGCGGCCCCAAACAATATCCGCCGGCCCATAACATAACCAACTTGGCCGAGGCGATACTCACGCTTATCGACAATCGCGGCCAAGCTGCCGCCATGGGCCGCCGTGGCCGCGAGCTGGCGCTTGAGCGTTATTGTTGGCCAAAGTATCTCGCTCAACTTCAGGGGCTGTACGAATCGGTGCTGCCCGCGCGCGTCAACCTCGGGGAGCTCGCCCCAAGGGGCCCCCTGGCGATTCGCCAAGCGGCGTAGTCACATTAGCGAGAGCAGTGGCGCCTACGGCGTTTTCCACTCCTGCCGCACCTCGCCATCCGCGTCGACCGCCACGAGCTCATTGCCGCTAACTGAGCGGATGCGAAACGACGACACTTGCCCGCGGCGCTCTGCATCGGTCGACTGAGCAAGCGTGGCGATCACGACGCCATCCGCCACCTTCCAAGTGCCGCTGGATTGGACGTCTTGATGGAACATCTTCTTGAAGTTGTCCTTCCAGACAGTTGTGGCCGCCATGCTGCCATCGCCATTGAACGTAAAATAGTGAATCGCATCGGCATCTTGATGGCCCCAGGTGCCAATGAGAATCGAGCGAATCTGATCGTCTTGATAGCTGGCCGGAGAGTTTGGCTGAGTGGGCGGATGATACGGATCGTTGTCGGTCGCGCGCGTGAGCGTTACGAGCAGATTGCCAGAGCCGGGCAGCGAGACAAATGAAGTTGGCCGGTCTTTGTCTCGGCTGGCGATGCAGAGCACCAATGAATCTTTGCCATAGAGAAATATGCCACGGCCGCCCGTTTTTTCTGTGCCCGCGATGTTGAACTGGGCGGGACTGCTCGATGTATCCGCGACGAATGGCAACTGTTTGCGCTGATAGGTGATCGGCACGACGAGTTGCACAGTTTGCCCGCTGATTGTGACCCGGCCGTCGGCTGCGTACATCAGCCGGATATTCGCAGGATCAATGACTCGGCCGTCGTCGACAACGCCGCTGATTTCCCAGGTGCCGTCGAGCGACTGGGCAGGTAGGGATCGTCCGAGGAGCGCGGATACGAGTGCTGCGGTCCAACACACAATAGCATTCATTTGATGGCGCATGATCTGTATCTCCCTCCGGTTGTTGATACACTTCGGCGATCGAACGCGCGACGCTAGTTCGACGCGGGACATTCCAAGACAACGATGTTCGATAGATAGAGGACGCCCTGCCCCTTCACATATTGACGCAATAGTCGACTGCGGAGCAATACGAACGCTGCCTTCCGCGAAACGTCGCAAGCAAATGCGACTACTCGGCTAAAAATACCCCCCGAGCGCGAGACGGGCTGAACACAGGCGAGCGCCGTTCCCAACACCTCGAGCCCGTCGCCGGCCGACTGCTGGTTGAGGATTCTTAGGCCCTGTCGGGCCGCGAAGAATTGCAGGGCGTACGGCGTCGGACGCCAGAAATCGTGCGGAATCTCGTGGAGCGGATAAAACTGTGGGCAGGTCACGAGCATTCTTCCGCCCGGCGCCAGCAGCGAACGGAGGTTGCGAAACGCCGTATCCCAATCCGCCACATGCTCGAGCACTTCCGTGCAAACGATGAAATCATAGGGTCCGCGGGCCGGCAACTGCGGCGGCAGCGGCTGGTCGATGGCGGTGACAAAATCAACGGTGGCGGATCTATTCTGTTGCACATCGGCCCCGACGTAGTCAAAGCCCATTTCCCGCAGGATGCTACGCAGCGGTTGTTCGCCGCAGCCGACGTCGAGCAGTTTTTTGCCGGGGCCGAGAGGTGCCGCGAATTCCCGCAGTGCAGCTTCAATACTGGCGCGCAACAGAGGGACGATGAATTGCTCCTGGGAGGACGTCGGCTGATAGGCAGTTCGACGGTCCATCGGGTTGTCTCCGATATCGGAACGATTCATGAACCGACGCTCCGGGCCGCGGCATTACACCTGCTTGACAGCAATTCGCCCGCAGTAATCGATGCGGCACAGCAAGATCCGGACATTATGGTTCCGGACGTATTCATCCGTTGCTTTGCGTGCGCCTTCCCAATGGCCGTAGTCATCGATGATCAGGACCCCGCCGGGCGACAATCGAGGAAATAAGTGCTCGAATTCGTGTTTGGTCGATTCGTACCAGTCTGTATCGAGCCGCAGTATTGAAATCGTCGGTGGTGCGGCGGCGGGAATGGTCTCCTCGACTCGGCCCTGGATAAATTTCACCCGGTCGGCTGGATAGGCAGTCCGCTTGAGATTTGTCTTGACTTCATCGAGCTGTGCATATGCCCAAATCACGGAAGTATCTCGGTCCTGCTCCGACATCAATTTTTCTGCCGGAACGCCTTTGTGGTCTATATCCTCTGCGGTGGCCGGCGGCATGCCTTCGTAGGTGTCGAATAAATGGAGCGTTCGCTCGGTGCTGTTGAGCCTGATGAGCGTCAGCGCCGCCGCCATCATACTGCCGCCTTTCCATACACCGCATTCGACGATGTCTCCGGGAATGTTCTGCTCAATGACGTACTGGACTGCTTGGATAAGCGCGTTGAGCCGTTCGGGACTTGTCATGGTGTAGGGGCGAACAGTTCTTATTGCTTCGACCGTCGCAGCGGTGAAGTCTGGCGGCATTTCAAGCGCAGTATGAAGTCGACCTCTTAGCGCCCTTTTCAGCCGGCGCGCAATCTTTATTAGATAGGGATCTTTCATAGGGAATCACGCGTCCAAATCGCTGCTATTGATACGAGCAGATTTCAACCACACTGCCGTGAGGCGGTTGATCGTATCAGCCGGTCGCACGCGCTGCAAACCATTTCCACATTGATGGCGCACATCGCCGAATTGTCGGCCCGTCGACGTTCCAGTGCCGAGCCGGCCTGGTAGCGAACTTGCAGCCGGATATTCTCCGCGCCAAAGGCGCCGCACCATTCCGCCCGGCTGGGACCATGCATGCTGATGGTGGGTGTGCCGACGGCCACGGCCAGGTGCATTGGTCCGGTGTCTGATCCGAGAAACAGAGCCGCCCGACGGCAAAGAGCGCCGAGCTCTGTCATGGAGGTGGGCGCGGCCAAGATCGAGTGGCCGCCACTCGTGGCGACGATCGTTTTTGCCATTCGCAGTTCGTCTGGGCCGCTCCAGACAGCAACGCTGCGGAGAGCGTGTACGCGCGCCAAATGCTGTGCGATCGCGCCGTACCGCTCGGGCGGCCAAACCTTGGAGGGCCAGCCTGCTCCGGGATTCAGGATTGCAAATTGGCGGTCCGACAGCCGGCTCGTCCTGAGGAAGTTTTCGACCATGCGCGCGTCTTCGGAGCGCTCCGGGAGGTCGAATCGCACATCGGTCGAATTGATGTCGAGTGATCGTAGCATGCTTAGATATTGGTCGATGACGTGCTCGCCGCCCGGTTCGGTAAGCTCATTGTGGAACCACGGACTCAGTTCGCGCCCGCCGGGACCCGACTTTCCGATCCTGCGCTGCGCACCACTAAGCCAGGCGGCGACCGCGCTTTTGGTCAAGCACTGCAAGTCGATCGTCGTATCGAATTGGAGTTCTCGCAAGCGCCGTCGCAGGCGCCAGACTTCGCGTGGCGAGGCTAGCCAGCGGCGCGGCACACGGATCAGTTCGTCGAGCGCTGGGTGGGAGTCGACTAAGTCGCCCATTTGGCCTTCGACGACCCAGCCCAGGAATGCATCGGGAATCGCTTTGCGCAGCGCACAGAGTACTGGCACTCCGTGGATGACGTCGCCCATGGCGCTGAGGCGGACGATCAAGATTCGCGGCGACTTCCGTGCCTGCGTTTCGAGGTTTTGTGCCATGTAGTTCCCGATGTGCGTTCCCAATTGTCCCGGCGTCACGGTACCATAGCAAGAATTGTAGCTGGTCCGCGGAAGTGGGTGGACTCCGGTTTTTTCCGTCAGTTTTGCCTCCTTTTTCACATTACAGCATTGCTTCTTCCTGCCAGCCGGCATCCGGCCGTGCCACATTATTACGCAAGCATCGATTCGTACGCCACAAGGGTTTCTAGCGTGAATCGCTCGAGCGTGAAAAGCCGCTGGCCGCGCTCGAACGCGCTGGACCGCATGGCGTCGAGCCGCCGCAGGTCAGACACGATCGCGAGCAGCTTGTCGGTGAGGTCGTCGACGTCGCCGGGCCGAAAGAGCAGCCCGGTCTCGCAGTCGGCCACCAGCTCTGGTGTGCCCCCGGAAGCCGAGGCCACGAGTGGCAAACCGTCCACGAGCGTCTCGCAGACCCACAGACTGCATGGCTCGGGATTCACGCGGCACTGCAGGCCCAGATGATACTCTTGATGCACGTCGCGCATCTCGGAATGAAAGCCGAGGAAGCGAATCGCGCCGTCACAGCCGGCCGCCGCTACCCGTGAGCGTAGCTCGTCGGCATACGGATTCGCGTCCAGCGGATCGCCGTAAACGTCCAAATGGACGTCGGCGCCGGCCTGGCGGGCGCGAATCACGGCTTCGACGGCGAGGTGATGTCCTTTTTCGTGCACCAGGCGGCCGGCAATGATTGCCCGCACCGGCGGCGCGGTCAGAAGATTCGGCGCGGCGAATTTCGGCATGGCGGCGTTGCGGACCGTTCGCATCGGCACACCGCAGCCGCGCCAATTTGCGCCGATGAAATCACTAGCTGGCAAGAGCAGGTCGGCGCCCCAATGGGCGAGCCAGTGGTTGAGCTTTCGGCCGGCGCCCCAAAGTCGACCAGGGCTCGTGTTGTTGTTGATCTGCCAGACAGACTTGTAGTCGCGCCGCCGCATGTATCCGGCGATGATCTGCTGGGGCCGCCAATGGGCGTGGACGATGCGAGTGCCGCGTGGTCGCAAGAGGGCGTCGATCTTGGCCGCGTCGCGGCGGGCCTGTGTGAGGACCGAAGGCATTTTGGCGAGTGTCCAGAGCGACGGCCCACCCTCCCGAAAATTGGCAAGCCCCGGCACTACATCGATTCGATTGCCGTGTTCCCGCAGCCAATCGACGAGGGCTCCTTCGGCGAGCGCGACAAACGATAGCTCTGGCCAGGCCGCGGCATAAAGCTTGATAATCGTCCCAATGCCGTAGACTTCGGTGCCCTGGCAAAGCATCGCCACCTGGGCGGGCGACACCGAAGACTGCTGGCCAGTGGATACTTCCATTTCGGCGAAATCGGGTAGGAGTGATCGAGAAAAGTGACTGGTCCTTGGCCGACGGAGCCTCGACCAATGTTTATCTGTATCTCTGAGTGTACCGTGCGTCGGCTGATTATGCTGGAGGGATCAACGTGGGCAGGCCAACTCGAATCCGCAAAATCATGCGACGTATCGCCATATTCATCGGCACCCGACCCGAAGCCGTCAAGATGGCTCCGGTCGTCGCTGCGCTCGGCAAGGCCACGGGACTGGAGCCGCTAATCGTCAACACCGGGCAGCACCGCGAGTTGATCGACCAGGTGATCGAGCTGTTTGGCATTCACGTCGACCGCAATTTGGCGGTGATGGAGCCAGATCAGACGCTGGCGCCGCTGCTAGCGCGGTTGCTCGAGCGCATTGATGACGTGCTCGCGGCAGAGCGGCCCGACATGGTGCTGGCGCAAGGAGACACGTCGACCGTGCTGGCTACGGCGCTCGCGGCGTTCTATCGGCAGGTTCCGTTCGGGCATGTCGAGGCAGGTTTGCGGACTGGGAATTTGCGATCGCCGTTTCCAGAAGAAGCCAACCGCGTACTGACGACGCCGCTTGCGACGCTACATTTTGCGCCCACCGAAACGGCAGCGAATGCGTTGCGGCGGGAGCACATTCCGGAGGAGCGGATTTTTGTCACCGGCAATACGGTGATCGATGCTCTGTTTATGGAGCAGGAGCGGCAACGCGATGCGGCCGTGCGGCAGGGGCTGAATTGTGTTTTGCGAGAGCGGATCGGGCCCGGCTTTGGCGAACGGCCATTTGTTTTGATCACCGGCCATCGACGGGAAAACTTCGGCAGCGGGTTCGAGCAGATTTGCGACGCACTTTCGGTGCTTGCGGCGCGTTATGCCGATCATTTGTTCGTCTATCCCGTGCATTTGAATCCGAATGTGCAGTCGGTGGTACGCCGGCGACTGGGACAACTCGAAAACATTCGCTTGATCGAGCCGCAACCATATGCGGAATTTGTCGCGATGATGGCCGGCTGTCGGCTGCTGCTTACGGATTCGGGTGGGGTGCAGGAGGAGGCGCCGAGCTTTGGCAAACCGGTGCTCGTGATGCGGGACACGACCGAGCGACCGGAAGGCGTGACAGCGGGGACGGTGAAGCTTGTGGGCGCCGATGAGGCGGCGATCGTCCGTGAGACGACGCGGCTCTTGGACGATCCGGCCGCCTATCGGGCAATGGCCGAGGCGGTGAATCCATACGGCGATGGGCAAGCTGCGCCGCGGATCATCGAAGCAATCGGGCGGTATTTTGAGACCTAGCACGCGTTCGGAGTTTGGATTCACTTGCCGATGAAGCGCTGCATGGACTTTGGCAGCTCGGATTCGAAGTACATTCGCTCGCCGGTGGCCGGATGGTCTAGGCCGAGTGAGATGGCGTGGAGCGCGACTCGCTTTTGCGTCCAGCAGTCGTGCATAGCTTGTTTCTTTCGGTAGCGGGGATCACCGAGGACCGGGTGGCCGTGGTCGGCGAAGTGGACGCGAATCTGATTTCGGCGGCCGGTCTCGAGCCGCACTTCGACGACCGTCGTGTCGGGCAATTCTCTCTGGACGCGATAGTGGGTGATGGCGAGCTGGCCGCGGTCGTCGTCGGGTGTCGAGCGCTGATCTAAATTGTCGGTGGTCTCTAAGTAAGAACGAAACGTGCCGGCGGCGGGTTTCACGATGCCCGCGACAATGGCGATGTAGAGCCGCTCGGGCTTGCGCTGTTTGAATTGCTGCTGCAGACTCTTGAGCATGGCTGGCGACTTGGCAAACACCAAGAGGCCGCTGACGCCTCGATCGAGCCGATGGGCTACGAGTGCTTCGCGCTGGCGGCTGGTTTGCTTGAGGTAGTGCGACACGCGACTGGCGAGTGTAGTGAATTCACCGGCGTCGGTGGCGACCGTGAGCACGTTCGCCGATTTGTTGACGACGATGATATCCGAGTCTTCGTAAACGATCGAAAAGGCACGGTCGGCCCACTTCTTTTTCTTCTCGCGGTAGCCTTGGTGCGGATCGTAGCAAACTTCGACGCGGTCGCCAGGCTTAACGCGCTTGCCGGCATGGTCACAGGGGCGGCCGTTGATGGTGACGCAGCCGTGATCGAAAAGGCCGGCCATTTTGCGGTGGGAGAGGCTGGTGAGGGATTGCACGACGCGATCGACGCGGCCGGACTGGTCGGCGGTTACGTGGGCGGTTTTGGTGGTCAGCGGCATGGCAGTGGAAAGGGGACAGGATACAGGATTCAGCGGACAGGGTGAAAGATGCGGGCGGTTATAGTTTCGGCCTCGGCATCTTGCCGGCGGAATGCGGCGGCCTCAGTTGCAACCGACGAATCACGCGGGACTAAATAGTTTGGATGCGGGGCGAATTCTTTGCTTTCGGCTGCCGATTGTTGAACCGTGGCGGCGGGTGGAGCGACTTATACTGTGAGTCATGCAGAGATCACCCGACACCGTCCTCGACGAATTGCTCGTTCTGCAAGCGCAGGGCGGTGACGCTGAGGCGTTGTCGGCTTTGATCGGGCGCTGGCAGCCGCGATTATACCGACACGCGGTGCAGCTCACGGGCCGGCACGATGTGGCGGCCGACGTGACACAGGAAAGCTGGATGGCGGTCGCCCGAGGAATTCGCCGGTTGGACGACCCGGCCTGCTTCCCGCGGTGGGTCCTGCAAATCGTTTCGCGAAAGTGCGCCGACTCGGTCCGAGACAAGGTACGGCAACGCAAGCTCAGCGAGGAGGTTGCCGCGGAGGCATCGGAGGTGACAGAGCGCGCGAATGTTGGCGCGAGCGATGATGTGCGTGAGTTGCGAAGCGCGCTAGCGAACTTGTCGGGCGATCGGCGGGCGCTGTTATCGATGTTTTACTGGGACGGACTATCGGTTGCCGAAATCGCCCACGTCTTGAGTATCCCGCCGGGCACGGTGAAATCGAGGTTGCACCATGCCCGAGGAGAATTGAAACAATTTTTGGAAAGGAGCACGCTATGAGTGATTTTGAACGCAAGGTTCGCGAGGCGCTCGCGGCGGAGGAAGCGGAGTTGCAGACAGGGCCGGCCGTGCCGGCGCGGGCGGAGCAGTTGATTGCGCAGTTTCGAGCGCGGCGCCGCTGGTTGACGGCGTTGGTGTTCGGATTGGGGGCGATCTGGGCGCTCGTCGCCGTAGTGACGACGATCGAGTTTTTTCGGGCGGAGAGCGTTCGCGCGATGATCGCCTGGGCAGGTGGTTATGGTTTGTGCCTGATGAACATCGCCCTCGTGAAGACGTGGTATTGGATGGAACTGAACAAGAACGCCGTCACGCGTGAGGTTAAGCGTGTGGAGCTGCTAGTGACTCATCTGGCTAATCAATTGAAGGCTGCAGGATGAAATGGAGGGCTCCGCCCAGGAATGCCGCGGGAGTACGTGCCCGGGGTTCTCGAATTCGCCAAAGCGGACCTGGTCGACCGTAGCATTGTTACGGGAAGCATCGTCAATGTCGAATTGGTTGGTGGCGAATACAAGCCTCGGGAGTATGCAGACGGAACGCGACGCTTTCTGCTCGACTGACGCTGGATTGGCAATAGATTTCCAGCGGCTGCTGCCCCCGCTGCATGCGGGTCCGATATTGTGTAATTGATTGTAAGGTTTTCGCCTGCGACACTTTGACCGCCGAATTTTGGGATTTTCCAGGCAGCGGCCGCGGATCGACCACAGTTTGGTATCCTGGGACGCTGGCTTGACGAATCGACCTGGGGCGATACACTGGCGCGCTTCAGTTCGGCTTTTCCAGGGACAGGTTTTCCAGGGACGAGGAGAATATCATGCGGACGCTTTTGTGTTGTTTAATTGCGACGACGGTGTGCGGTAAATACACCTACGGCGAAGAGCGGCGGTGGACGATTTCGTACACCACGCAGGCAGAGCTGGTTGCCGTGAAAGGTAACACAGTTTTTCTGAAGGCAAGCGAGGGGGTGCAGACGGTGCCGCTTGATCGGCTGAGCGAGAGCGATCGACAATTCGTAGCATCGCTGGCGATGGCGCCGATCCAGGACAAGGAAGTGACGGAAGTGATTGCGGCCGAGACGCTCCCGAATCCAGAAGTTGAAAGTGGTTTTTTCGAGCCGGCGGGTTTTACGGCGCCGCAGAATGGACCGGCACTTGCGGCACCGACTCAAACGCAGGGCGGCGAGCGTTCGATGCTGGTGACACCGCCAGGCCGAGTGGTTCAGCAGCAAGACTACGAGTCGACGTTGCCCGCGCCAGCCATCGTGCCGCAAGCGACGAGCAGGGCGAACGTCCAAGCCTTGAATAACGGTAACGGTCGCCGACTGACGCCGTCGCAGCAGAATCAGATCAACGCGGCCAATCAGAAGCGGGCGCGCGACGACAGCCGGCCCGGTCTGTTTGGCGCGCGGGCGCGACGGCTGGCGAACGAGCGGCAATAGGCGCTGTGCTTTTCACACATGCCCATCTCCCACACCCTCACTCGGGCGGGAGAGGGGCATGTCTTCTAGTTTGCGTCCGGGGCTTCGTCGGTCCAGACTTGGAACGAGCGAAGCTGATTGACGCCAAAGGTGGTCGTGAGGGCGACATCTGCTGCGTCGCGGCCGCGGGCCATGAGAATTCGGCCGATGCGGGGGACGTTATTGCGCGCGTCGAAGGCGTGCCACTGGCCACCGAGATAGACTTCGAACCAGGCGCTAAAGTCCATTGGGCAGGGTTGTCGCGGCACGCCGATGTCGCCGAGGTAGCCCGTGCAATAGCGCGCGGGGATGTTGAGGCAGCGGCAGAAGGTGATCGCCAGGTGCATGTAGTCGCGGCAGACGCCTGCCCGCTCGCGATAGACGTCGAGCGCGGTGCGATTGGCACGGGCCTGCTGGTAATCGAAACGGATATGGTTGTGGACGAGATTCGACGCCGCTTGGACGAGCGGCCAGCCAGCGGGAAGTTGGCCAAATAGCGACCAGGCGATATCGCAGAGCTCACTGTCGACCTCACAATAGCGGCTGGGGAGCAAGTAGAGGAGCACATCGTCGGGCAGGTTCTGGACGGCGTGCTGAAGTGCGTTCGGCGCTTGGACGTCGGGCAAGCCGTCGTCGTCGATCAGAGCGTCGGTGCGAAAAACGACACGGCCGGCCGGGACGACGGTTCGGCCGCAGAGATTGCCATAGGCATCGGTGTAGCCGCAGATATTTGTGGGGGGGCTGGATGTGAGTGGTTCGAGGCGGCGAATCGTCGTGGCGCGGGAGGGATGGACGTATGCGAGCAGCACGACGGCGGTGGGCGCCGCAAAATCAAAGGCCGCTTCGAATCCGGCGCGAATGATCATGGATTTGCAGCATCATTCTCCGCCCGGAGTATAGCGCCCGCCGGCGCAGGTTGTCCTCAGTTATTGCCGCCACCGGACATTGCCGCGAAGCCGCTCTTGGTAAGGGAATAACCGCCGCTGACATTTTCTTTGGTGAGCAGGCCGAGGGCGGTCATTTGCCGGAGGGCATCCCGATGCTCTTCCAGATTCGGCCCGTGAAAGCAGAGCATCTCGCCAGTTGAGACGAGGTAATTGCGAAACACGTTGAGCGTGGTCTCGTGTGTAGCCAACAAGAGCGAACTCCAATTTATCAGCGAACTAGCTAATAATCCCTCCGCCATGCCCTCACCCAAATGGGTAAGAGTATGGGTGAGAGGTTATTGAATGCTTCATCATCATTTGCACGACACTGGCGAGCGTTAGGTGGCCGCGGCGACTTTCAGCAGGATCACTTCCGGGATTGCCGCGAGCAACTTCTGAAATCGGCCGAACGGCAACGACGAATTGCAGGGGACCTGAAAGGTGCAGAGCTTCGAGTTTTCTTCTTCGTTGATGGACTTGGCGCTGCGGAACACGAACGAACTCGACAATTGATCGAGCAGCCAACGAGCGTTATCCATGCCATCGACACAGACCATGTATTCGTAGTCGAGCGGCCGCACCCAAACACGGAACGTGTTCATCACTTGGCTCCCGAGCGCCTGCCGCCGGGACGCGGGTTTTGATCGGAACGCTTGACGGGCGATCGACCGTTCGCGGCGTGGCCGTTCGTATTGGGCCGTGTTTTGCCGCCGGCCTCGAGTTCGCGGCAGCGTTTGCGGACGGACGGAAACGGTTTGCCCGAAGCTTGCTCATAGCGTTCGGCGCGAACGAACCAGAAGGCCAGACCGCCGGAATTATGGCTGGGTGTTTCCGCGGTACGAGAGCTGCGCACGCCGAGAGAGCCCTTCTTGCCGGTCTTCTTCCAGCCGCGGCCATCCATGATCATCCGGACCAGGACGCCGATGGCTTGTCGCAAACGCTGATTGCGCTGGGCTTGGATCGTGCCGAGGAATTTGTGGATAGCAGGGAGTCCTTCGAGCTCTCTTACGACGCCAGCCATCGGGGCGCGGTCGTGATGGATCTCGGCCTCTTCCATGCGTCGCTGCCGGTCCTCGTTGCTGAAGAATTCCAGCACTTTGTCGAAGGGCTGACCGGGATCGTTGAGGACGTCGGCAAAAGTGCGGCCCTGTCGGTCCTTGAGAAAGTCTTCGCGCGTGATAGTCACCATAACTAGGAATCTCGCCAAACCAGTGAAATGGAAGTTTGTAGATGCATTAGTTGCACCTACAACTATTGTACGTCCAATATCGTCACGTTGCAAGGGCAAAGGGCAGTGTTTCCCGCGGAAATTGCCTATTTGGCGGCTGAATCGCGGATGCAGCGCCAGCACGTGTGCGACGTCCTGGTGGTACTTACAGGTATTCTTCGCAGCCGTGGCACCCCTCAGGCCGATCATCGCTGCGCGGCGGTGTCCGCTCTCGCAAAATGAGATGGACTGCGCGTGCCATCAATTTTTTTTGCGGAGTTGGAACTGATCTTCGAGCCGCTCGCCCTCGAAGCCGGATTCAAAGGAGTGGAGGCCGAAGCGTTCGGAGAGCTCTTCGCAGATCTTGATTCCGCGGACGCTGTTGCCGCGGGCGTCGAGCAGCGGTGAGAAGACACCGATGCCGCAGCGGCCGGGGACAACGGCGCAGATGCCGCCGCCGACGCCGCTCTTGGCGGGCAGGCCGACGCGATAGGCCCACTCGCCGGCGTAGTCGTACATGCCGCAGGTGAGCATGATGCTTAGCACGTCTTTGACGTAACGGCGTTCTAGGCCGCGCTGTTTTGTAAGTGGGTTGACGCCGGCATTGGCGAGCGTGGCGCCCATCACTGCCAGATCGTGGGAATTGACCAGCATTGAGCACTGCTGAAAGTAGAGCTCGAGCGAATCGGGGATCTTTTCGGTGACCATGCCGAAGTTGAGCATGAGGTGGGAAATGGCGCGGTTGCGGTGGCCAGTGGTGCGCTCGGAGAGGAAGATCGCGTTATCGATGTGGACATCGCGGCCGATGTAGCGGCCGAACATGGCCAGCAGGCGCTTGATGCGGTCGGCGAAGTCCTTGCCTTGGATGAGGTCGGCGGTGGCGATGGCGCCGGCGTTCACGAGCGGATTGAAGGGACGATTCGAGGCTTCGTCGAGCACGATCGCGTTGAAGGCTTCGCCGGTGGGTTCGACGCCGACTTTCTTTAGCACGGCATCGCGGCCGTGGTCTTCCAGGGACATGCCGAAGACGAACGGCTTCGAAACGGATTGGATGCTGAAGAGCTGCTGGTGGTCCCCGACGTCGAAGACCTGGCCGTCGGCGGTGACGACGGAGATGGCGAACCAGTTGGGGTCGGCCAGGGCGAGCTCCGGGATATAGTCGGCGACTTTGCCTTCGTTGAGGTCG
>DASYDU010000080.1:0-6746 GCA_036499445.1 Lacipirellulaceae bacterium | reverse complement strand
TCCATATCACTCGGCGAGTCATCAATGTGCGCTGGAAATAAGTTTTCGGCATTTTGACTTGTGACACAGGTTGTGAGACAAAGTGATCGCCGCCAGTGCGATAAAGGGACACACCAATGTTTGTCCCCAGCTAAACAACGTTTCTGCACCCGATGCTATTGGGCCGACGCAACAACTCGATGCCTTCGTTCCGAAAGGATATCGCCTAGTGGTCGCAGTTAGCCGCCGATCGCATACCGCCGGCCCCAGGTCTAAAACGCCGCACAATCATCTAGAGTTGGCGAGCGTTGCGGCATTGGATTTGCTCGCGCTGTTCGCCGCGATGCCACTGGGTTACAAAAGCGGAGTTTGAGGGAGGTGGCCGCTGGTTGCCCTGGCTGATTTTGTGCCCGCGCGCTGTCAAAATGCCCGGTCGCGGTCTGTATGGCTGCAATTGCCCGTCGATGATCCGCTCATTCGAATGGAGATTCTATGCGAGACGATCCAGGTTCGAGCCCGCCAAATCTGACACGGCGGACGTTTCTGGGAACCTCGGGCGGGACAGTTGCTGCGCTCGTCGTGGGGCGCGGAGCGGCGTATGCCGATATCGGCGCGAAGGAAGGAGCGGTGTTCGCGGCAGGTGCGGATCAGCCGGCGATCGGGGGAGCAGTGGCGGTTACGCTGCGGATTAACGGCGAGGAGCATGCGCTTCGGATTGACCCGCGGACCACGCTGCTCGATTGTGTGCGCGAGACGGTCGCCCTGACGGGAACAAAAAAAGGCTGCGACCACGGTCAATGTGGCGCCTGCACAGTGCATGTGAATGGCCGGCGCGTGAATTCGTGCCTGAGCCTGGCCGTGATGCACGACGGCGATGAGATCACCACGATCGAGGGCCTGGGCTCGCCCGAGGCACTCCACCCGATGCAGGCGGCGTTCGTGGAGTGCGACGGATATCAGTGCGGGTATTGCACGTCGGGCCAGATCATGTCGGCCGTGGCGCTCCTCAAGGAACCATGTGGCGCGGAGGACGCGGCCGTGAAGGAACTCATGAGCGGCAATATCTGCCGCTGCGGGGCTTATGCCAATATCGTGGCGGCGATCCAGCAAGTTCGTAAGAACGCGTAGGCGGGTGGGAGCAACGACGATGCAGATCTTCGAATTCAGTCGGCCGGCCGATGCCGCCGCCGCTGTCGCGACCGCGGCCAAGGCGAAGACGGCCCAGCAGGGGGCGGATGTACGCTTCGTCGCCGGAGGAACGACGCTGCTCGATTTGATGAAGCTGAACGTCGAGACGCCGGTGCGGGTGCTTGACATCAACCGATTGCCGCTGGACAAGATCGAGGCTGCGCCGGACGGCGGATTGAAGATAGGGGCGACCGTGCGAAATTCGGATCTGGCCCACCATCCGACGGTGCAAAAGGATTATGCGGTGCTGTCGCAGGCGTTGCTGGCGGGGGCGTCGGCGCAGCTGCGGAACATGGCGACGACGGCGGGCAATTTGCTCCAGCGAACGCGGTGCGTGTATTTCCGCGACACGGCGATGGCCTGCAACAAGCGCAAGCCAGGGAGCGGGTGTCCCGCGATCACCGGGAGCAATCGCACTCTGGCAGTGCTCGGGACGAGCGAGAATTGTATTGCGACGAATCCTTCGGACATGTGCGTGGCGATGGCGGCGCTGGAGGCGACGATTCATGTGCAGGGGCCGGCTGGTTCGCGGGCAATTCCGTTCGCGGATTTTCATCTGCTGCCCGGCACGACGCCGGAGCGCGAAACGGTGCTGGAGCCGGGCGACCTGATCACGCATGTCACGCTGCCGCCGCCGGTCGAGGGGAGCAAGCAGGTTTATTTGAAACTGCGCGACAGGGCCTCCTACGAGTTTGCGCTGGCGTCGGCGGCAATTGTGCTTACGCTCGATGGCGGAAAAGTGAGTCGGGCGCGGATCGCAATGGGCGGCGTGGGAACGAAGCCTTGGCGCTCGCCAGCGGCCGAAACCGCACTCGAAGGTCAGGCGGCAAACGAAGCGAACTTTCGCCAGGCGGCGGAGGCGGCGATGCGCGATGCCAAGCCGCAAAGTGAGAACGGGTTCAAAATCGAGCTGGCCAAGCGCTGCCTCACGCACGCGCTAAAAACGGCGGCGAACGCCTGATTCCCAGGGGACACAACATGGCTGCGACAAAAGAGGTTTCATCCACGTCGCCCATTGGCCGAGAGACGCCGCGCGTCGATGGCCCGCGCAAGGTGAGCGGCAAGGCCCAGTACTCCTCCGACTTTCATTTCCCCGGGATGCTGTACGCCGTGCCGGTCGGGGCGACAATTGCCAACGGTCGCGTGGAGGCGCTCGACACGGCGGCCGCCGAGAAGATGCCGGGCGTGCGAGCGGTTTTTCATCGTGGGAACATCGGGCAGATGTTCCGTTCGACGCTCGGCCCGGCGTTTGATGGCATCTGCGAAGAGCGGCGGCCGCCGTTCGAAGACGATGTCGTTCGGTACTACGGTCAATATGTGGCGCTCGCCGTGGCGGACACGATTGAATCGGCGAAGGCTGTGGCGGACGCGGTTCGCGTCACATATTCCAAGGGGAAGCCGAACGTCGAGACGGACCTCAAAGCAGATGACGAGCCAGACACAGTGATGACCACATTTGGCGAGCGCCAGCGCTTGGACAGCCACCGCGGCGACGTGGAGAAGGCCTTTGCTTCGGCGCCAGTCAAGCTCGACCAAACGTATGTCACGCCGGCCGAGTCGCACAATCCGATCGAGCTCCACGCGACGACCGCGATCTGGGATGGCTCGAAGCTAACGCTCTACGAGTCGTCCCAGGGAGTCGTCAATTTGCAGGGCGTACTGGCACAGATGTTCGGCCTGCCGAAGGAAAATGTGCGTGTCATCACGAAGTTTGTCGGCTCCGGTTTTGGCGGCAAGTTGTTTCCCTGGACGCATTGCCCGCTGGCCGCGGCCGCGGCCCGGAAGTTGGGCAAGCCCGTAAAGCTGGTCGTCAGCCGCAAGATGATGTTCGAAACGGTCGGTCATCGGGCGCGAACGCAACAGCGCGTGCGGCTGGGGGGCACGCCGGAAGGCAAACTAGTGTCGCTCGAACATGACTACGTCTATCACCGATCGATGCTCGACGGTCACCACGAGGATTGCGGCGAAGCGACGCCGTTCCAATACAGCGTGCCTAATCTGCGTGTGACGTTTGGACGGGCGAAGCGGAATGTTGGGGCGGCGGCCGATATGCGCGGGCCTGGGGCGGTACCCGGGATGTATGCGACCGAGTCGGCAATGAATGAACTGGCCGATCAGCTGAAGATCGATCCCGTCGAGCTCCGCATCCTTAACGAGCCGAAAACCGACGAGGGAAAAGATCTTCCATTCTCGTCGCGCCATTTACTTGAGTGCTTTCAGGTCGGCGCCGAGAAGTTCGGCTGGTCGAAGCGGACGCCGGAAGTCGGCTCCATGGAGAAGGATGGATTGACGTTGGGCTGGGGCATGGCGTCGTGTGCATGGGTTGCGGCGCGATTCGCGGCAGAGGCCAGCGTGCAGCTGCGGAACGATGGCACGGCGCGCGTGGCGTGCGCCACCCAGGACATCGGCACGGGCACGTACACGATCCTCGCCCAGCTCGCCGCCGAAAAGACGGGCGTGCCGCTCGAAAAAATCGAGGTGGCGCTCGGCGACACTTCGCTTCCGGCCGGCCCCCTCTCAGGCGGATCGATGGCAACGGGCTCGGTCGTCCCTGCGGTGTATGCGGCGGCCGATAACGCAATCGCATCACTGCTGAAGATCGCCACCACCACGGCCGGTTCGCCGTTCGAAAATCGCAAGCCCGACGAACTGGCATTTGCAGACGGCCGCGTCTTTATCAAAACAGATGGTCCTGCCGGCGCTGTGCCGTTCGCCGATTTGCTCCGCCGTGCGAATCTGGGCGTTGTCACTGGCAACGGCAAGTCCGAAGGGACGTTCGGCAATCCGCGCGCAAAGTATTCGACCCACTCATTCGGTTGTCACTTCGTCGAGGTCACTTGGCAACCCGAGATCGCTCGACTTCGTGTCGGTCGGGTTGTAAGCGTCATCGATGCGGGCCGGATCATCAATCCGCTGGCCGGTCGCAATCAAATTCAAGGGGCGGTCGTCATGGGCATCGGCATGGCGCTTTTTGAGCACACGTCGTACGATCGAGAGAGCGGCGCACCGATCAACAGCAATCTGGCCGACTACGTCATGACCGTGAACGCCGACGCCCCGCCGATCGACGTCCATTTCCTCGACTACCCTGACAAAGAAATTAACGAGGTGGGGGCGCGCGGAATCGGCGAGATCGGCCTGGCCGGAATCGCGGCCGCCATCACAGCAGCCGTCCACCATGCGACAGGCGTTCGCGTGCGGGAGCTGCCGGTGAAAATCGAGGATTTGCTGGTGTGAGGCGCTCGCCCCTTCCGTCGATGACGGAAAACTGACGTGGTTCAAAGGCGCTGATTGGCCGCGTAAATATTAAGAACTCGTTGGCATGCGAGACAGGTCAAGTATCGACCGGTTTTGAACCAGTCCCAGCGATCGTCCCTACCACTCATCCCTTTAATGGCAACAGCCTGGGCGTGCCGAGACGTCATACGTTTTCTCGGAACGAGATGCGACGGCGTTATGGCTCCGTGGAATGCGTCGTCAAACGAACGGTTCCTGAACCAAAGAGTTTAGTAGAATCGCGGCCACCCCTGGTGCATGTTCGGGCGGCCAGAAACGATTGAAGCGGCAGTTCGGTCAGCGCCAATTCGACAACTTCGTGGCACGGAATTTAACGGGCAGATCATTGACATAAGACGGGCGCTACATTGGTCCTTTTGAGCCATTTTATACGCAAAAATGCGTTCTTCCCTGAGGCGGTGGTTGGGCCGGCGGTTAGTTACGGCTGAACTAATGCAATGAGATTTCTATTTTCTGTTTAAGATGCGACCTCGGTTGACGTCTCAATTGATAGAGAATTGAGGCAAGTGTCGATGGCATGCCCAATTGATAGGCACACAGTTGATCAATTAGTCGTCGACCATTTGTCTTTGGCTCTTCGTGTCGCACAGCGTCTCACTAACGACCCCGACACGGCCGAGGATGTAGTGCAGGAAGCTCTATGTCGTGTGCTCAAGCAGTGGAAGAGCTATCGCGGTGAGGCGACATTCAGCACGTGGATGATGCAAATTGTGGTAAACGTCGATCGTGATCGTCGACGACGGTGGCGAAAATTGGATGAACTACCGCACGAGCTTTGCGTCTCTGGTCACGCAGAATCAAACGAACAGGCTGCGGCAGCTGAACTCAATGAGACGATCCGTGCGGTCATCAATGGTTTACCTGACCGTCAGCGTGAGGTCGCTTTGCTTTGTCTAGGTGAAGGATTGAACGCCGGTGATGCCGCCTACATTTTGGAGACCACTGAGGCAAATGTACACACGTGCGTCCACTTAGCGCGAAAGCGAGTCGCCGAGGCGATCGGTATCGACTACGCTCGGCGGAAATAACATGTATCTCGACAACGAAAACCTTCCGTCCGACGAGAGCTTTGACGATGTGATTCGTGTATCGCTTTTTTTGGGCACCGATGAGCATCGTCTGAGGCGACTAGAGCGTTTTTGGCATATGCAGTCGCGGAGACAGACCCGACTACGCCAAGTATTAATTGCACTTCCCTTGGCGGCCGCAGCATTATCGGCAGTTGCGTTGGGCGCACTCGAATGGAACCGTCACAAAGGCGCAGAATCGGCACTGGCAATCCGAAATATGTTACCTCGCACCAATAATTCGGATCTCATCGACACTGACACGACGGACCGGACACCCATCGAGCAGTCGCACTTAGCTGGCCGACCGCCAACCGGATACGAACGATTTGTCTTTGCGGCTCGAACAAGCGCGCAGATCTCTGCAACAACAATGTCGGTGACGATCGATGAGGCGATCATTCGACTCAGACTGAACCCTGAATCAAATGCAAAGCAGATGATCGATTCGCCGGGTTTCGAACGGGACTTCGCGGAAGTGCTGTTACTGCGAAGATTACCACGATCCAACAATGAAGACCAACGCGCCATCGTGCGACTTTTAGCGGTTTGTGGCACGCCTCGTTCAACACCCGTGCTTTTACGGCTTGTCAGGCAAGCGGCATTGCGCGAGGAAGCCTTGCGGACGATCGAACAGATCGTGGGAATTGAGAACCTGGCCGAGCTTGTCAGAAATACCGACGATAAGCGCGTGCGATCAGCTCTCATGCGGCGACTACTCACAACCGACACGGAACCAGCATTGATCGGATATTTATCGCTGCTGCGCGATGACGGGACGCGCGACGAAGCGTTGGCCCTGGCGGTGGAAATGCCGCAAATACCGATTGCCACATTCGTCGGCCTTCTCGATTACAAGGAAGAATCGGTGCGTCTCTCCGCAGCTATCTTGCTAGGACACCTAAATAATGCGGAAGTTACGCAGCAGCTCATCACCCGACTAACAAAGAAACCATCGGATTCAACGGAAGCTTGGATGGCGCTGATGGCTTGCCATGACGAACTGGCAGGTAGATTCTTGGCTTACGCGACAGAGCGTCCGCAGTTGCTCGGGCATTTTAACACCGCTCGCGTGCGGTGGGCCCAAATGATTCCTTAGTATTTTAAGCGAAGGAGATTGCCATGCGAATGCCCCAAATATCATCCCGCGATTTGCACGTGCTGTTCATCGCCTTCATTGTGTGTTTGCCGCAGATGACAGAGGCGCAAATCCCT
>DASYDU010000079.1:0-15492 GCA_036499445.1 Lacipirellulaceae bacterium | reverse complement strand
GTCAGCGACGACGGTCCAGGGCGGCTTCTCTTCGGCGACGTACGACTTAAGGGCGTCCATATCTTCGTCGACGCTGACGGCGATGACGTCGAAACCGTCATTGTGGCGCTGCTGATAGTTGGCCAGGACGTTGGGGATTTCGGCGCGGCATGGCCCGCACCAGGTGGCCCAGAAGTCGACGAGCACCACTTTGCCTTTGTATTGGTCGACGCTGAGCTGCTGACCGTGCGTCGTGACGCCTTCGAGCGAAAACGGCTTGCCGACGAGGTCCGCAAGCGGGCTCGTGCCGCGGGCGGGCGCGGCGGCCTCGAAGTTGAGCGACTTCTCGCCGTCTGGGTAGTCGGCGCTGACGGCGAACACGCGCCACTGGTCGTCCTCGTGGCGGAGATGGAGCTTTGTCTTGTGGGTCGTGCCGCCCGCGCGAACTTGGACGGGAACCTCGGCCACGTCGCCGTCGAGCTTGGCGGGGCCGATGCGAATGGCGTGGTTGCCGGCATCTGGCGTGGGAAGCTCGGCGAGGGCGGACTTTTCGCCCTTCATGAGCTTCTGAGCTTTGACAGTGAGCGTTTGGCGGGCTGCGTCGCGGTCGGTTGTGCGAAGTTCGCTGTAAAAGGTTTTGGCGATCGCGGTAAGCGCAGAATCGTCGGCCTTGGCGTCATGAGCGGGGTGTTCGGCGGCGTGCTGCTTGGCGAACGCGCGGTCTGCCTCGCTAAGATTCTTGAGCGGGACGGTGATCTCTTTGCCGTCGGCATCACGGAGAACGATCTTGGTCTTTTGGACTTCGACGAGCTCTGCGGTCATCGATTTGCCGGAGGCGTCGGTCCAGGTGCGCTCTTCGGCTGCGGCAATTTGCAGCCGCGCGATGAGAGCGAACGCCAATAGAAAGCTGACGCAAGTCAAGGTAGCGCGCATTGACCACGACCTCCGAAGAGATTTTGCGGCGTGAGAAAAGTGCTGCTCTGGCGAAGCGTATTGTATTCGGCCGGCACGGTGATTCGCAATTCGCAAGCATGGCGGAATTGCGACTATACTGAATTTCGATACGTTTTCGCGGCGTTCGTCGGAGGACGGGAGACCGAAGTTTGCTGTGAGGCAGGTATGGGCGACATCACGAATCCGCGGCTGTTGATCTTGAAGGGCGGTCTATTTCTGGCGGTGGGCGTTTTGGCGGCCGCGCTAATTCTCGTATTGCATCCTGAGGTTCGCTCGGCGCTGCTGCTGGCGGTCGCAGTGTGGGCGTTTTGCCGGGCGTACTATCTTGCCTTCTATGTGATCGAGCGCTACATCGATCCGGAGTATCGCTTTGCCGGACTCTGTTCGGCACTGGTGTATCTTTGGCGCCGGCGACATCAGCTGCCGAGAAGCAAGTGAATTCGGTATCGGGGTAGTGGATCAATCCGCGAGCAAACTAAGCCTTAAGCGAATCACAGCGATCGACACGCCGAAGGCGGCTGCCGCGGACATACCATGGCGCGCAAAGCGCCGCCAATCCGGCGAGGGCCACGCTCGTTGGCTCTGGAATGAATTGCGCAGCCGTGATTTTGAGCTGTTTGAAGACAGCGAGGTGCGAATCGGTTTGACCTTTGGTCTGTCTAAGAAATAGCGTGATCGTCGCGGGAGTCAGGAGGTCATCCGTCCCGGTACCCGGCTGACCCAAATCGGGCACAAGGAAGAAGTTAAAGCCGTTGAAGTAATATCGCAGACTGTTGCTTTGGCGCGTGACCACGAGCGTGGAACTCGCCGTCGACGTATCGAATCCAGAAAAGCCGGAACCACCAAGCGCATATTCGCTGCTCTCGACGCCCATTCCGTTGACATATAAGTCGCCATAGGAAGTGGCGTGATATTGGCCAAAGGCGAAGCCGGCTTCGCCCCAGCCCAATGCCGATCCGTCGAGGACTAGCGAAACGGAAAAATCGCCGGCGACTTGAAAGCGCGTGGCGAATTCAATGTAACCATCGCCGACGCCCGCAGGCTTGGTCGCTTGCCATTGCTGTCCGCCAGGCACGTTAACGTATGCAAGGTTGAAATTGGGCGAAGCTTGCGATACAGCGAGCTGGCTGCTGACCTGAGGCGCGTTAAACAGCTCGGAAAAGCTAACGGCGGCCCGCGCGATGTGAGAAGTAAAGGCTGCTGCCAGGAAAAGCAGGAAACCAATGATAGAGCGATTCATTAGCGTCCCTCCCAAGCATAGCGTTCCAAACCGGCCACCAACGTTAGCATATCGATTCGGTAAGATCATTATGGGACAAATGCCAGTTTTTCCCAAATTTTAATATGGCTTTAATCCATCAGGTCCGGATCGCTGACGTAGAACGCCGCGCGTTCAAACGGATTGTCTAGATAGGGATGCTTGCCGCGAAGCTGTGCCAAAACGCTGGCCGCGAGATAGAGCGGGATGAAAAGCGGTCCCCAACGCTCGTATTGGTCGACGTGGACGCGCTCGTGAGCTCGCGTTGTGTCCAGGCAATGTTGATCGCGGCCCCAGACAACGTGACCAAGCGTCATTGCGGAGCCAGGGCCAACCCAAGGGAGGCCGCGTCGCAGAAACTTCGTGATGATTCCGCCGTGGGCTTCGATCACGCCATCAACGATGCGTGCCGAGCCGCCTTGAAGAACCGCAAATGGGATCAGCGACATGCCGAGCAGCGTGGCAGGGGCCGCCCAGACGTACAATGCGATGCGAAGCCAGCGCACGTTAATCTTTCGCTGCAAAGGCGTAGAGGTGTCCGGCGGTGCGGACGTAGAGTGTGTTGTCGGCGATGGCGGGCGTGGCTGCAAGGCGTTCGCCGAGGGGCGGGTTTTGGGCAACGACTTCGGGCTGCGACGTGCCCGCTTTTAGGACGGTGATGGTGCCGTCGGCGAGCGAGGCGAAGTAGATGTTGCCGCCCGCGGCGACGGGTGACGCATAGTAGCTGCCGGGAGCGACTGCGCGCTTGGTATAGAGTACGTCGCCGGTGGCCTCGTCGTAGGCGGTGACGATGCCTCCGTCTTTGATGAGGACGTATTGGCCGCGGTAGGCGATGCCCGAGGGGACGTAGGGCAGGCCGGTCGTCTTCTTCCAGAGCGTATGGGATTCGGTGATGTCGCCTGTGCCGCCGGGCTTGAGGGCGAAAGCACTATTCTTCGAGGCCGAGGCGAACTTGAGCATGGTGTCCCACTCCCCGCGAGTGAGGAAGCCGTCGTGGTCCTGGTCTTGATTCTCAAAGAAGTCCTTGATCATCGTCTTCTTGGATTCTTCCTTGGAGAGTTTGCCGTCGTGGTCGGCGTCGGCGTCGTTCTGCGCCAAGAGCTCGTCGAAGGTCGGCATCTTGAAGCCCTTATCGCTCGCATCGCCGGGCGACCAGCCGGCGAAGAAGAGCTGGCCGTCGGCGATGACGGGCGAAGCGCAGCAAGCGGATGGCATGCCGTCGACATGCCAGACTTCGTCGCCGTTGGCCAGGTCGTAGGCGATCATTTGGCCGTAGCCGGCCGTGACGACCTGTTTGCCGGTGGGCGAGGCCCAAACGGCGGGCGTGCTGAAGCCGGATTTCGACTGGCGTTTTTTCTCCCAATTGACGTGGCCGGTGGCGACGTCGAGGGCGACGATCGTCGGATCTTTCATTTCATCGCGAAGCAGGACGACGATGCCGTCGACGAGAATCGGCGAGACGCCGGTGCCGAAGTCGGCGATGGTGGCGGCGGGCGGCATTTCGTGGCGCCAAAGCTCGCGGCCGGTGAGATCGTAACAGAACAGGCCGCAGGAGCCAAAGTACGAGACGATGTGCTGACCATCGGTGGCACACGAGGATGCGGCGGGACTGCCCTCGTTTTTTTGGTAGGGCTCGATTTGGGCGGCGGGGGCATTGGTCCGCCACAGCTCGTGGCCGTCGGCGCGGCTGTAGGCGACGGTGTAGAGCTTGCCGTCGTTGAAAGCGGTGAGGGCGAGCATGTCGCCAACGACGACGGGCGAGGAGGCGCCGCTCGGGACGTCGACTTTCCATTTGACGTTTTTGTCGGGGCCGATTTCGGTGGGCGGGCGCTGTTGGTCATCGGCGATGCCGGAAGCATTGGGACCGCGGAATTGGGGCCAGGGGAGGGGACCGGTCGTTTGTGGTTGGTTGCTCGCGGCCAAGGCGAAGGAGGCGACGGCGGATGCGGCGATCACGGCAAGCAAAGTCTTCATAGGATGTCCCTTGGCGATCTGGTCCAAAGCGGTTACGGGAGCACGTATTGTTACGCGGCAGTCGGGCGTCGGGCAAGGTGTCGCTGCAGGGCAGCGAGACCGCCACGGCGCGGCGATGCTTGAAATGCAGCGGTGGGAGTGTTACACACGAAGGCGGAAGGTGGAGGGCGGAAGGGGGGAGGCGGAAGTAGGCAAGATGACTGGCAAGTTCCATCGGCGGAGTGAAACATGAAGAAATCGTTTTTGACGGCGGTTGCGGCAGCGTGGATCGTGGCTTGGACGGGAACCATCGTTTGGTCGCAGGGGGCTGCGACCGTCGAGCCGCCCGCGGCGGCAGAGGCGGCGAAAGATCCGCGACTTGAAATACCGGAGAGCGACGACGGGATGCCAGGCGCGGGGCCAGTACGACGGGCAGACTGGTTCAAAGGGAAATGGCGCGATCGGCGGCGGCATTTTGAAGCCGTCGAAGGTGATGAGCAAGGCGCGGTCGTGTTTTTTGGAGACTCAATCACGGAGGGTTGGGGCGATCACATGAAGGACATGTTTGCCGGAGTGAAGGTGGCCAACCGTGGCATCGGCGGCGACACCACGCGCGGGATGCTGTATCGAGAGGGCGAGGATGTGATTGCGCTCGATCCGGCGGCGGTCGTGATGTTGATGGGGACAAACGATCTGGAGGAGAATGCCGACGCGGAGACGATTGCGGGGAACGTGAAGCTGATCGTCGACCGGCTCAAGGCGCACAATCCCAAGATGCCGGTGATCTTGTGCGAGGTGATGCCAAGTTCGGAGACAAAGCACCGGCCGGCGGACAAGATCAAGGAAATCAACAAGGCATTGGCGGCGGCTATGAATGACGAGCCGCAGGTGACGACGATCGATACGTGGACGCTGTTTGCGGTCGAGGGTGGAGACGCGAAGAAAGAGGAGTTTCCGGATTTGCTGCATCCGAATGCGGGAGGGTACGCGAAATGGGCGGCGGCAGTGCGGCCGGTGCTGGCAACAGATGGGCTGATGGATACGGAGCCGGACAATTTTACGCCGGAGCCGGGCTTCGAGAGCCTATTTAACGGGCACGACTTGACCGGCTGGCGATTTGTGCCGACGAGCGAGAAGGACGTTGAGGCAAGCAAAAAGAAGGGCGCGCCGGCGTGGCCAATCGTCGAGAAGGAGGAGCGGTTCGACGGGAAGACTGAGACGCCGGACGGGCGGTATGTGGCGAAGAATGGGCGGCTGATCGTCACGACGCCGCAAGAAGGGCGACGGCTACAGCAGCTGTGGACGACGCGCGAATTCCCCAAGGACTTCGTGTTGAAGCTGGAATTTCGGGCGACGCCGAACGCGGATAGTGGCGTTTACATTCGCGCGCCGCAGCTACAATGCCGCGATTATTTGCTCGCCGGGCCGTATAAGAAGCTGGAGCACTACAAGCCACAAGATTGGAATGAGCTGGTGATCACGGTTAGTGGCACGAGCGCGCATTGCGAGTGTAATGGCGAAGTGCTGGAGGATCACCTGAAGATTCCGGAGACCGGGCCGATTGGGCTGGAAGGGGATCGGGGACAGATGGAGTATCGGCGGATTCGAGTGAAGGAAGGGGCGTGATTGCGTCAGCTCTGTGCAGCCCTAAGTTACCTAGGGGCGGAAATATGCATAGGTCGTTGCGAGCGCGGTTACGAGTGTTCCCGCCTGGAGAATCATGTGCTCCAAGTTGGGAACGACGCGTTCGCCGCGGGCCGGCAGAATGGTAATGGTTTCGCGGTGGAGACGACGGTAAACGCCCTGCCAGCGGCTCAATATGTTGCCGCCCGCAAAGTCTGAGGTAGCGAGCGCGAGCAGGCGATTGTAAATCGATCGCCAGCGACCCGACGGCGTCGTCAGATATGGCACCCACCAGATGAGCAGTTCGATGACGAACAGTACGAAATAATACGCGACGCCAAAAAATGCGGAGTGAGGAGATGTGGAATGCAAACCCGACGGGCGGCAGGAGCATGAGTACACCGTTGACACCACACTCCGCTAGCTTCTCTCGCCGCGCGTAATTCCGCGCTCCGTTGAATGGATAGAAGTCAACGAGCGTCGTCAGTTGGTGGTAAACGAGGAGTGCGAGCTGGCACAATACAACCAATCGCACTGGATCACGTCCTAACCGCTTCGCCACGGTTGGCCTTGAGGTATTCCTCGTGGATCCAGCGGTAGGTGCGTTCCATGCCGTCGCGGAGGCGGATGCCAGGGGCCCAGCCGAGATATTTCTTGATTAGCGTGTTGTCGCTGTTGCGGCCGTTGACGCCCTTGGGCGCTTTGAGGTTGTGGTGTCGCGCGAGCTTGATGCCGGCGATGTCTTCGACCATGTCGACCAGGCCGTTGATCGTGGTGAGCTCGTCGGACCCGAGGTTGATCGGCTCGAGGATGTTGCTCTCCATGATCTTACAGATGCCATCGACGCAGTCGTCGATGTACATGAAGCTGCGAGTCTGCTTGCCATTGCCCCAAATCTCGATGTCGTGCTCGCCGGTTTCTTTGGCATGGATGACTTTTCGGCAGATTGCGGCGGGGGCCTTTTCGCGGCCGCCGTCCCAAGTGCCGAAAGGGCCATAGACATTGTGGAAGCGGGCGACGCGAGTATGGAGGCCAAAGTCCTCGCGGAAGTGGCGACACATCCGTTCGGAGAAGAGCTTCTCCCAGCCGTAGCCGTCTTCGGGCATGGCGGGGTACGCGTCTTCTTCCTTGAGCGGGATGATATCTTCGTTCGTCTGTTTGTCGGCGTTGTAGACGCAGGCGCTACTGGCGTAGAAAAAGCGATCGGCCTTGGCATCGAGGGCGGCCTCGAGCATGTGGGTGTTGATGAGCACCGAGAGCATGCAGAGGGCTTTGTTGTTTTCAATGAAGCCCATGCCGCCCATGTCGGCAGCGAGGTTGTAGACGTCGCCGACGCCGCGACAAGCGTCGCGGCAGGCGCCCTTGAGCTTGAGATCGGCCTGGACGTTTTCGACGTCGTCGAAAACCTGATACCACTGATCGAGCGGTTTGATGTCGACGCTGCGGATGTGCTTATGGCCTTGCTTGCGGAAGTGGGCGACCAAGTGTCCACCGATAAAACCGCCGCCGCCGGCCACAAGAATTAACTTATTCTTAATCAAAGTCTGCTACCTTATGTCGTAAATGAAGCCTGATGTAAGTCGTAAAAGTTGGTGGCGGCCAAGCCGCGGGGGCAATTCCCGCTAGTTGGCCGCGACTAAATGTCGGCGACCGCGAGCTTCTAGCGCTTGCAGCGATACCTCTCTGGCGGGATCGTTTAAGCGCGGTTTGAGAGGTCACGAATTGGGGGCCAAAAGGCACTTTCATTTTAACATGACGGCGCGGCGCGACCAAGCTATCAGTTACCAAACGATACAACCATTACAGTCCTATTTCATTGCCCGCTACTGGGCACGACGCGATCTATCGCGCCCTCGAAGACCGGACAGAATCGACATAGCTGTTACGATGCATCGCGGCAAAGAGGCCGATTTCTTGACACTCTCCGCAAGCAGCATTACGATGAAGGCGACGGAAGGAATCGGTTGATTGGGGCTGTTTTCCCACGTTTTCAGGGATGATAGACTTTTCTTCGTAGTGCTTGACCGTAGCCTGGACGGTGGCCGCACAAGCAATTTCGAGCGAGTCTCGATTGGATGAATTACGGAGCAGCAACCGTCCTTGTTTCCTAAAGAAGCGGCTACGAGCTGTTTGGGCAAAAGCGGGCGCCGGAATGCCCCCCTTGCGGTCTGTCGCGCCACGAACGGAGTCAAAGGTTATAATCCCGTGACAGTTCGCTTCGTCCCCAAGTAGCATTTGGCTTGGCTACGGTTTCATTCTAGTATTGGCATCTTTTATTCGCGGCGCGATCGACAACTATGGGCCAGATTGAGCTAACGGAAACATCCGATGAGGCGGAGGCTGGCACGGACGTTGTGCCGGTCGATGGCGGCAGCCAGTCGTCGGCGACCGCGCTTTTGGACCAGTCGACCGTGAGGCCGGTCTTTCGCGGCGTGGCGAAGTCGGGCGCGCTGTTAATGGAGCCGGTGGCAGATCCAACGGGAAGCGGCGGATTTGTCACCAACATTGGTCGGCACGTCGGCTTCCAGTATCTCGTGCAGCTGTGCCTCACCAGTGTGCCCCTGATCGCGACTGACTTGCTGCTCATGGGGGTGATGATTGCCATTTCGAGGCAATTATTCCACTTCTTCGGCGGTGCGCCGTGGTTGGATTTGTCCGCCAGTTTTCTGCCGATCGCGACCGGCTTCTTGCTGATCGGCGCGGAGATGGGCCTTTATCCGGGGATACGCTCGGGTCCGGTCGACGAATTTCGGCGGCTGTCGATGGCGATCACGTCGATCTTCGGCGTGTGGATCGTAGGCGTTGCGATTTTGACCGGCGAGCAATGGATGCAGCGCTATTTGTATCTGATGTTGGCCTGCGTCATGTGCTTAATTGCGATGCCCATTGGCCGCGGCGTTGTACGGCGGATATTGGCAAAGACCTCCTGGTGGGGTTTTCCAACGTTAGTCTGCGGGCACAATGCGAACGTGGTCAATGTTCAAGAATGGTTGGCGAACAATCGCCGTCTCGGTTTGCGACCGGTAGGCGTCATTGCCGATCGCGGCGATTTTGAAATAGACGGGGATGAGCCGTGGTATGCTGGGGCGTGGTCGGCGGCAACGGAAATTGCCAAGAAGAAAGGTGTCTACTGGTCCGTCGTTGTACCATCCGAGGGCGATGCGCCGGCATTATTCGCGGCGATCACCCAATACCTCAACACGCTGCCGCATATTCACATCCTTTCGGAATTGACCGGCTTGCCGGACGATTGGGCCCGTCATCAGCAGTTCGACGGACTGACGGGCATTCATCTGCAGCAGAATCTGATGCTGCCGTTGCCGCGGATGATCAAGCGGACGATGGACATTGTCGCCGCGATCATTGGCGGGATTCTGCTGATGCCGCTGCTGTTTTATATCGCGGTGGCGGTGAAGATGTCGTCGCGGGGCCCAATTCTGTATGGGCACGATCGGATTGGCAAGGACGGCCGGCACTTTAAGGCCTGGAAGTTCCGTTCGATGTTTCAGAACTCGCACGATGTTTTGGAACAATACCTGGATCAACATCCGATGCTGAAGGAAGAATGGGATCGCGACCATAAACTCAAATATGATCCGCGGATAACTCGCATCGGACGTTTCATGCGGCTCACGAGCATCGATGAATTGCCGCAACTCTGGAACGTGATTCGCGGCGAGATGAGTCTGGTCGGTCCGCGACCGATTGTCACCGCCGAGATTGCGAAGTATGGGCCGTTCTACGGACTGTATACGATGGTGACGCCGGGCATCACGGGGCTCTGGCAGGTGTCGGGCCGAAATAACACGACGTATGACGAGCGTGTTGAGCTCGACTCGTATTACGTGCGTAACTGGTCGCCGTGGCTGGACATGTATCTGCTGATTCGCACGATTCGCATCGTGCTGTTTGCGGACGGCGCCTATTGACCGGGATGTGCGGCCGGTGTCGACGATCCACTGAACGGGTCGCGCGGGTTGCATCGGCAAATCCGGTCGACGGGCGGGTTGCTGCTTTCTCGGCCAGTCGCGGTCCACGATCTTAGCAAGTAGAATTGAGGAATGCCCCTCAAGCTCATCGGTCTCGCCGATACGCGGCGGCGATTGGCCCATAACTCGGCGGTAAAAGTCCGAATAGGCGCAGGTGGACGCGAGTAATGTCGCGACCCGCGATCGGGACTCTTCTGAGACCGCCGGATGCACTAAGGAAGAAGTAAATGGCTGGAAGAGTTTCTTTATTCGGACGAGCACGCTACTTCCTGCGAAGCTACATCGTGCATGGGCGGGTGCGGGTGATCTTGCAATATCTGTTCGCCAAATTTCAGTCGCTATTTATTCAGCCGACGATTTTGCCGTATTTTATCACGTTCTTTCCCTACAAACGATCGTCTTACTCGTATTGTGTTCCGAAGGCGAAGCCAGCGCGAGTTGCCGGTCAACTAAGGCTACCGAACCCGCCGGAGCACCTCTGGTTGGGCTACGGCCGGACCATCGACGAATGGTTGGAGTCGGGGCAGCGCCACGTAACGAAAATGCGCGAGCTCCTAGCTGCGTCGGGTTACGAGTTCAAGGCGGGAGATCGGGTGCTGGAAATGGGCTGCGCTGCCGGCCGGATGCTACGGTGCCTGGAGGACGTCGCCGAGCGGTGCGAAATCTGGGGCACTGACATCAGCGGCGAGCACATTCTCTGGTGCAAGCAGAACTTGAGCCCGCCATTCCGTTTTTTCATCACCACGACCACGCCCCATTTGCCGTTTCCGGACAGTTATTTCGACGTGATCTACGCCGGCTCGGTGTTCACGCACATTGATGACATGGCCGACACCTGGCTACTCGAGCTGCGCAGAATCATGAAGCCAGGCGGCCGGGCCTACATCACAATTCACGACAATCACACCATCCGCATTCTGAGCGAGCAACGGGATCTGAGTCTGTCGAAGACGCTGTTCTGTCGCCAGGACTATTTTAAGAACAACGACTATGGGATGTTCACGATCGGGCGATTTATGCGCTCCCAGGTATTCTTCGACACCGAATATTTCACGAACTTAATGCAGCCGTTTTTTGAGGTTCGCTCGATTACGCCGGAAGCGTACGGTTTTCAAACGGCTGTCTTACTGCAGAATCGATAATGGACGAGGTCAGTCGAGCCACGCCGCGATTGGCCCCGGACGAGCGGCCGGGACTGGCGATGATCGCCAACTGCATGGCGCCGTACCGCGCCAATCTGCACGCTTTGATCGCAGAGGGCATACCGGAGCTCAAATTACACACGCTAATTAGCCATGGACCAGCCGAGTTTGACTGGTCGGTCAACGTGCCGGAGTCGATTCATGCCAATTACTTTGGCGAACGAGACGACTCACCGCTTGCCGGTCCGCTGCATGCTCCCCTGCGGGAATGGCGAAAAGGTAAACGGCTAATCGACTATTTGCAGGTTCATCGAGTGCGCGCGGTGGTTTGCCAAGGTTACCGCTATCCCTCTTATCTGCGTACGATGCGATATTGCCATCGCCACGGCATTCCGGTGTTCTACCGTAACGACAGCAATATTCGGTCCGACGAACGCCTGTCGCGCGGCAAGCAGGTTGCGAAGGGCTTTATCTACCGTTGTTGGATGCCGTGGGTGGACGGAATCATGTCGATGGGCGAATACGGCGATCAATTCTTTTTGAAGTATGGAGCGGTCGGAAAACCGCTTTATCGCGTTCCGTGTACGCCCGATTACGATTTTTTCGCGCGCGTCGATCCGCGCCGATTGTACGACCTATGCCAAAGATTCAAGCTATCCAAGGAGCGCAAGTACGCATTGTATAGCGGTCGCCTGGTGAGGGCGAAACGAGTAGACTTGCTTATCGACGCATTTGCGGCCATTGCCGACGAGCGACCGCAATGGGACCTGCTGATTGTCGGCGACGGCCCGTTACGGGAGGAGCTGCAGAAGCGTGTTCCCGAGCGGCTCGAACGGCGATTTATCTGGACGGGCTTTTTGGAACAACCCGATTGTGTCGCTGCCTACCATGCAGCGGAGGTGCTATTCTTGCCTAGCGATCACGAGCCTTGGGCACTGGTGGTGCAGGAAGCAATGGCGGCGGGTCTGACCGTGGTGGCGAGCGATAGCGTCGGCGCGGCGCGCGAGCTCGTCGAGGATCGTGTCAGCGGACGTATCTGTCCCGTGGGAAACCTTGCCGCCTTGGAAGAGGCGATGCTCGATGCGACCGATTCGAGCAAGATCGCGGGTTATCGAGCGCAATCGTTAGCGGCACTCTCGAGGTGGCGGCAGCGGATCGATCCGGTCGCGGAAATACGCCGCGCGCTGGTGGACAACGGTGTTTTGGAAACGAAACTCAGTTCAGCTTGAGGCAGCGGCGATCGATGGATAACTCCGGGCCTCTCGTGCCGTTTGGAATTGCGATCATCGTCATTTCGGCGCTGCTAATCGTCGTGCCGTATCTGCGTCGAAGGGCCGATGCGCTGACGGCATGGAACCTGTTCTTGCTGGGTGGCGCCATATTCATGGGCATGGGCTGCCTCGAAGTCGCCTATGGGATTTGGCACTGGCCTGAGCTGCAATGGTTCCAGCCGACTAGGCAGGAAGTGCAGACGTACATGCTCGGCGTGTGCGCGTTTTACGCGACGCTGCTGGTGTCTTACTATTTGCTGCGGCTCCCACGAAAAATCAGTGCGGCGTTTCTGAATTCATGGCCCCCGATGACGACCGGCCTGTTGATCTTTATTTTGTCGGTGAATGGTTTGCTTTCCGTGGCATCTCTGTTCTCGCGGGGGGTGTTTTTTGTCGGCCCCCTGCTGTTCAACATTTCGCACAAAGCGGTTTTGTTTGCCACGGTATTCAGCTTTTGCCATTGGTATCGCAATAAACTACAACTTCCGCTGTTGGCGCTATTCCTTGGCATCCTGGGATATGCCGCATTGTATTCGATTGTGGCATTTGCCGGCCGCCGATTGGTGCTTTCCGTTCTCGTTGCGCCGCTGATCTGCATGTACTGGCTGAATTGGCGATATGCTTCGCCGAAAAAAAGCCTACTTCGGCTGGCGATTGTCACGGTGATTGCCGTCGCAGTTACGGCTTTTTATAGTTCGTTCCGGCATTTTGACGTCAGCAAAGACAGTGATTCCAGCGAACGGTCGTTCGCGAGCGCGATCGCCGCCCTCAAGACGACAAGTGCGAGTGCCGCCATGGCGCAAGTCCGCGGTGACTTCCTGCACTATTTCGCGCAATACTGCGGGCACTTCTCGCTATTGACGATCCACATGGTTCAGACCGGTGAAATTCCCGTCGAGCCGGTCAATTCGTTGATTTACCTTGCCGGGTATCCGGTTCCGCGGGTGATCTGGCCAGGCAAGCCGGAGCCCCTGGGAATCCGCATTGTTTATGAATTCTTGCACCTGCCGTACCACACAAATTGGGGCCTTGGAATTGTGGCGAACGGCTATCAAGAAGGCGGGTTCGTTGTCATTATGTTGTACGCATTTCTGGTGGTCATCTTGATTCGTTTGGTGGACGATTCGCTTGCGCGACAGCCAGAGAACCGGTTCTTATTAGCGATGTTTTGCGCTTCGGCGCCCCATTTTGTCACGATGATACGCGGTGAACCGTGCGTCATGGTATCCGAGATTGGCGAGGCAATTGCCTACGCTTGGATCCTGGGGCTGGTGGGCAGGTTTATGTTTGGCACGGCGCCGACTATCGCGGACCTGTCGCGCCGCTTGCGCGGCTATTCACCTAGAACGGGTCAGCTCGGCCAAGCGCGGAATTGACGGCCAATAGGGTCGACAGCGGATCGGTGATGATTGTCGAGCCGAGAAACGAGATTGAGAGCGGCGTATGGCGAGAAGGACAGACGATCTTTCGCCAACTATCGGACGAAGTTCCGACGGCGCCGATTGCGCGGTAACGATTCATGCCGTGTTGCCGCCGCCGGTCACAGGGATGACGCTATGCACGGCGAGCATGGCTGAGGCAATCTCCCGAAAGATTCCGGTACGGCAAACGAACTGGTCCAACGGCTCGGCCACGATCACATCGTGGTTTCGCGTGGCCAAGGCCGGTCGCGCGATGCTCAGCCCTTTGAAATTGTTGTTTAGCCGACGGCCGACCAATGCTGTGTTCTACATGCCGGTAAATGGTGGCTGGGCGCTGTTTTTCAACCTAATGTCGGTAGCCGCCGCCCGACTGCGTGGCTACCGCTGTGCGGTGCATCACCATATCTATCGCTACTTGGAGCGTTTCGATTGGCGACTCCAATTGCTCGATCGTTTGCTAGGCTCGACGGGCTTACACATCGTATTGTGCCGGGATATGGAGCGCCGACTCCGCGAGCGCTACGCATGTCGAGCCGGGGTCGCAATCGTTCCCAGCACCGTCCAACTTCTGCAAACCGAAATTGCAAACATGTCGGTGGACCAGCCGGTTGCCACGCCCGTCGATCGGTTTCGCATCGGCCATATCACCAATCTGCAGATCGCCAAGGGCTTGGACGTGGTGATTGAAGTTCTTCGCGTGCTGCGGGCGCGAGGTCGAAATGTTCAATTGGTGCTCGCTGGACCGGTCCATTCCAAACTCGAACAGCGATTGATCGACGACGCGCGCGAAAAGTTTGGCGAACATTTCGATTACCGCGGTCCGGTCTACCACGCAGATAAGCAGCGGTTTTTTCGCGATATCCACGTCAAGCTTTATCCGACGCGCAACGACGCCCAGCCGCTGGTGATCAACGAAGCCTTTGCGTTTGGTCGGCCAGTGATCTCATACGGTCGAGGATGTATTCCGGGAATGATTGGGCCCAGCTTGGATTGGTCGATTCCGATCACGGACGATTTTGTGCCCAAGGCGGTCGACCTGATTGAGCGCTGGATGGATGAGCCCGCAGATTATGTAAGTGCCTGCCGGGCAGCGCGCGAGCGATTCGACTCGATGCTGGACGAAGCGCGTGATGCGTTGGAGAAGTTCATCGAGTGGGTGAGTGGCGAGCCCGATCGAGGCTTTGTCCAACGAGGTTTCAGTAGCGAATTGAATAAGCTTTGTGAAGCGAGTTGAGGCGATGGGGGATTTACTCCGGCAAGGGCTGTCGAACCGCAACGGCCTGGTGCGAAAAGGCGCTGCATTTCTGTTGCGCGTGCCGCGCTGGTGGGCGCAACAGCAAGCGCGGCCTGAAGACTTTACCGCGCGGCCGCCCGTGCTGGTCAATTCCTTTCCGAAAGCCGGAACTCACCTGCTGATGCAGCTCGTGGAAGGTTTGCCCTGGCGGGAGAACTTTGGCTCCTTCTTGGGATCGATGATCAGCTCGTTTCAATTTCGCGAGCGGAGCCATAAGAATGTTTTGGCGTTTATTGGCGGGATTGTGCCGGGAGAGGTCGTGCGCGGGCATTTGTACTTTGACGAGGAGCATGCCGCCAAACTTTCAGAAAAGCGCGTCGTGCATTTCTTTATCTATCGTGATCCACGCGACATCGTCGTGTCCGAGGCACATTACCTACGCGAAATGAATCGTTGGCATCGGCTTGCCCCGTATTTCCGAAAGCTCGATTCGATCGAGGATGCAATTTTGCTGTCGATCAACGGTCTTGAGCCGCCAGTGGCGGGCATCGATTATCCCAACGTGGCGGCGCGCTTTGCCCGATACGACGGTTGGTTGCTTCGCGACGACTGCATGTCTCTTCGGTTCGAGGACTTAAGGTCGGAGAAGCAAGCGTCGATCATTCAGC
>DASYDU010000078.1:0-33514 GCA_036499445.1 Lacipirellulaceae bacterium | reverse complement strand
CGGGCGGCCGCGACGTGGCCAATGCGGTCGTCGGCGATGTCCAGGTCCAATTGCCATTCGGCCGAGAGGTCGGCCACGGTGACGAGCACCTCGCCACGCTCGACCGGCCGAGCGACGAGCCGATTGCTCACGTCCCAGGTGAGGACGCGGCCGGCGATCGGGCTGCGCACGACCAGACCGTCGCGCTCGTGAATGAGCAACTCCTGCTCATGCTGCAAGTTGGCAAACTGCTGCTCAAATTCGCGTTCGCTCGCCGAGAGACGGTAGAGATCGGTCGTGCCGGCATCGCGAACGTCACGGCTGGATTTGGTGGCCCGCACCGAATCGAGCTGACGGCTGACGGTTTCCATTTCGCCGGAGATCTTTTTGAGGTCGAGCTCAAGCTGTGGATCGCGAAGCTTCACGAGCGGCTGGCCTGCGGTGACATCGGCGCCGTGTGCGACCAGCACTTCGTCGACCAGTCCGCTGCGGGGAGCGAACACGTCATGCCGCACAGCGGGCTGAAGCGTGCCGGGTGCCATAATCAGAAAATCGGCGGGAACGAGCAGCAGAGCGGCGACCACGGCCGCGGCGGACGCCGCGATGAGCATCGACCGCGTGGCGTGCGCCGCGATCGATTGCTTAGCGGCGGCCAGCGGGCGAAGCAGCCAGCGGAGCGGCAACTGATCGATCTCCTGAGCGTTATAGAGCGCTGTGGCACACACTTGGCCGACCTCGACGACGCGCTCGCGCCGCAGGTCGCCGTTACGGGCGTCGAACTGCTCGGCAATTAGCACGAATGTGGGCGGCGAAGTTTTGGCGCGCGCGCGTCCGTCTGCCATGTCCCCGTCTGCCGCGCCCGGTCGGATCAACGGCAAAACTGCGACTTGTCGGGCGTGTGACTCTTCGGCATGCGCTTCGAGTGCCTCGGCGACGATGGGCAGGGCGTCGCTTTGGCCATCGGCGTAACAAGCCGGCTCACCGAGCGGGCGGACCAATTCAGCCAGGTGCTCCAACTGCCGGGCGGCAGCGCTGCGGCGTTCGAGACGGCTCGTGCCGCTCGTGGCGAGCAGGCGGCAGCCGCGTCCGACTTGGGCCAGCACGCTGAGCCGATCGCAACCGATGACACGGCGTCCATCATTCGCAATGGCGTAGGCGGTCGGCTCGAGGTCGATGTGGCGATGCACGAGCGAGCTAAGCCGCAGCAGTTCCTGTCGATACGATTCGTCGCTTCGCAACTGGGCCAGCTCGCGGCAGGCGTGGTACTCGGCTGCCACATCGGCGACGGCGGAGAGGAACTGTTCGTAACCGCGATAGGCGGCGGGGCTTGCGCCCGCGCGGGGAATGAGTTCCAGAATTGCGATGGTCGCCGCCTTGCTTTCGGTCGCGACCCGCACTGGCGCGAGCAACAGCGGATACTCCGAAAGAATCTCGGCGGCAGGGTCGTGAATCGATCGGGGTAAGGTCGAGACGACGCGGCCCTCGTCGGCCACTTGGGCCAGCAGCGTATCGTGTGCTCGCCGCGCGTCGGTGCCAGCAAAATCGGCGGCAGGCCAATTGATTTGCGTCACCGGGCGGAGTGCGCCGCCGGTAGAACGTAGCCAAACCATGCCTCCCAGCGCAGATAGGGCGCGGACCGACTCGGCCAATGCGCGGCCGTAGAATTCTTCCGGCGCGAGGGGCGATCCGGCCAGTTGGCCAAGACCGGCGAGCACGTCTTCCAATTCGTGCCAGGCGCCAGCGCCGGCAGTGATCTCTGCGATGGGAAGAGGAGTTGGCATACATTTCAGTATATCCAGTTAAGCGTCTTACGCAGCTCGCCTGAAATGCCAGCCGCCAGCACTTGCGGCCGACGGTAGCAGATAATTTGGCAAAGCTGCGTCGACCATAGGGGTGGTAGCGAAATTGATGACTAGAGGGGAGATTGACGGCCGATGACCAGACGAGAATGCTGTCGCGTCAGCGCGGCCGACTTGGCCTGTGCGCCGCGGTCGATTCCCAGTACTTTTCGCCCTACTTATCTGCATTGCAAACTCGGGGGGGAACGCTTTTCACCCGTCGGCGCTTGGAGCGCCGATCCGCCGAAGGTCGGGCAGCGGCGACGCAAGCCATCGCGCTGGTGTGTTTCGCCGCACGAATCCGGTCCAATTCCACCGCGATGTTGGCAGTTGCAGCGTCGCGGCGCGACAAGAGTCCTGAACCATGCACGCCGCCGCGCAGGCGACGGCGCGCGGGCTGATGACATACGGCATGGATGCTTTTCGTCGTACCATCGTGGTAGTGCTAACGGCGTCGCTCGTGATGCCGGCCGGCTGCCAATGGCGACGTGGCGCGGAATTTCACGGTCCGCCGGAAGCTTGCTACAACCAGATGGCGACGCAAATCGAGTATCCGGCAGAGTCGCCGTGCACGCAAAGCAACGCCGACCCGTCGATCACCTCGCCTCCGCCGGTAACGCTATCGGCCGATACGAAGCCCGAGTATTGGGACGTGTCGCTGCAAGAGGTGATCCAGCTGGCGCTCGCGAATTCCGAGGTGCTCCGCGACTTGGGCGGCGCGGTCGTCCGTGCGCCGGACACTACGCGGACGACCGTGGATGCATCGATTGCCGACACCGATCCGCAGTTTGGGACGGAAGCGGCGCTGAGCGCTTTCGACGCTCAATTCTCGACGAGCACGTTTTGGGAGAAAAACGACCGGCTGCTCAATAATCAGTTTTTTGGCGGCGGCACGCGGGACCTGCAGCAGGACGACGCGGTGTTCCAGGCCGCGATCACCAAGAAGTCGGCGACGGGCTCGCAATTCACGATTCGTCACAATGTGGATTACGATTCCAACAATGCGCCGGGCAATCAGTTTCCGAGTGTGTGGGACGTGAATGTCGAGGTCGAGGCTCGCCAGCCGATCTTGCAGGGCGCGGGTCTCGAGTTCAACCGCATTGCGGGACCGAACACGACGCCGGGCCAGTATACCGGCGTGCTCGTGGCAAGGATCAATACGGACGTAGCGCTCACCGATTTTGAAATCGGCGTCCGCGATTTGGCGAGCAATGTCGAGAATGCTTATTGGGATTTGTATTACGGCTACCGCGATTTGGACGCGAAGGTTAAGGCGCGGGACGCGGCACTCGACACCTGGCGAAAGATTTATGCGCTGTTTGAATCGGGCCGCCACGGCGGCGAAGCGGAGAAGGAAGCCGAGGCCCGCGAGCAATACTTCCGCTTCCAAGAGGACGTGCAGACGGCGCTCAACGGCGAGCTCTTGGATGCCACCCGGACCAATAACGGCAGTCCCGGCGGCACCTTCCGGCCGACGGGTGGCGTGCTAGTGGCCGAGCGCAAGCTGCGACTGTTGATGGGCATCGCGCCGAGCGACGGGCGTCTGTTACGGCCGATCGACGAGCCGGCGATGGCGAAGGTCGATTTCGACTGGGCGCAGGCCGCGCAAGACGCCGTGACGCGCCGTGCCGAGCTACGGCGTGAGAAATGGCAAATCCGCCGCCGCGAGCTGGAAGTCATTGCCAGCAAGAATTATTTGCTGCCGCGACTGGATGCCGTGGGACGCTATCGGTGGCGTGGGCTCGGTGATGAGCTGATTACGGAACAAAACAATTTTACGACCGACGCGCTCGGAAACCGCATCTTAGCGCCCAACTCCTCGGCGTACGGTGTCTTGGATAGCGGCGATTTCCAGGAATGGCAATTGGGCTTCGAGTTCTCGATGCCGATTGGCTTCCGACAGGCCCATTCCGCGGTGCGGAATGCCGAGCTGACGCTGGCCCGCGAGCGGGCATTGCTTCGCGATCAACAGCGCGAGGTGATCCACGAATTGTCGGACGCGGTTGGTGAAATGGACCGCAGCTATACGCTGTTCCAGACGAGTTATAACCGGCTGGTGGCGGCACGGCAGCAATTGGGGGCCGTGCAAGCCGCTTATGAGGCCGACAAGGCGCCGCTCGATTTGTTACTCGATGCGCAGCGACGACTGTCCGAAGCGGAATCGAACTATTATCGCGGATTGGCCACCTACGCGGTCGACGCCAAAAACGTGCACTACGTGAAAGGGACGCTGCTCGAGTACGACGGCGTGTGTCTCTCGGAGGGGCCGTGGTGTGGCGAAGCGTACAAGGACGCGGCCGCCAAAGATGCGCTCCGCGGCAAGCCGCGGGCACTCAATTATGCATCGTCGCGAGCGCCGGTCGTTGGCTGGGGCCCCTATCCGCTGGTTCGCGACGACGGTGCGGCCTGCGAGCCCGGACAAATTCCCGCCGACGGCCAAGGGACGCCGATTCAGCAGCCTGAAATCACCCCGCCCCCTGTGCCGCCAACGCCGCCATCGGCCACGTCCGACTATTCGAGCGGCGCGGCAAAAAATGGCGTGACACCGGCCTCTTGGGTGCCAACCGCGACAAGCGGCGGCGCCGATCCCGCGTCGCAAGTGGAACCGGCGCGCTACGTGCGCAAGCTACCACCGCTGGGCGACGGCGGGACACGCTGATCTCGCAGCCGACCTCAGTGCGCCTGCCAAGATCTTAGCGCATTCTACTACGCGCGCAAATGGCACTGTGGTCCGTCCGTACGGAAGCGAATGAGCAAGAGTCTTCCCTTTCGGACGAAATCAATCCGTTTCGAATTCGGAGCGTGGCAGGCCCGACTGACGAATAATGGAGCGCAATGTGCCGATTCGAAGTTCGCGGTGGTCGGGCACGGGAACCGTAATCGTCGTAGCACCGGTGAGCCGCTACATGATGATGTGGCTAGTTGTCTGGCGAACTCGTTGAAAACTGTGGCGCTCAAGAGTTGCGCACGCCTCACGTCCGGAGAGGACTCGCAGTTTACCGAATGCTCACCTCAAAATGACTGACAAACGTGTCCTCACCAAGCCGCCCACTTATTTCTGCGGGGGAAGCGCATTGGAAGTCCAGCTCAACTGCTTCGCGCAGGTTATCTCGAGCCGACTCGACGCTATCACCCGTCTTCGCGTTGAATGAATGCCGTCAAGTGTTTACTCATATGAGCACCATCGGAAACGCGGAACGATCTACAACACTACAATCATATCAAGCACGTACGATTGCTGACTAGCGAGCCCGACGCATCGAGTTGGCCAAGTATAGCTGGCGAGCGAAGCCAAGGATGTTGATCAGGGTGCGTTAACGGGTGATTTGGTCCCTACCGAGCGCCGCTTTCGGCGACTCGTAAGCTGGCAGAAAAGGTGTTAGGGTAAAGCTCGCGTTTGGACCGCTTGATAGTTGGCTATTGTGCCTTTGCCAGGTTGTCGCGCCATGCTTTCTTCGCGGATTTTCTGGAAGCTGCTGCTCTCGTGCGCCGGATTGAATCTGGCGGCGGCGATAATCTTTGGCACGATTGTTTCCGCGTGGCAAAAGAATCAGCTTGTCGACCAGATGGATCGGCGGCTGCACGACGCGGCGCTCTTGGTGCGCGGCCAATTGGCAAACAAAATCACGGCCGGCGGTAGCGAGGAATTGCAGCAATCGGTCCGCCAATTGGGCCAAGAGATTGGCATACGGATCACGCTGATCGCGCTCGACGGTGCGGTGCTGGCCGATTCTGAAATGGCGAGCCTCGCGGACGTCGCCAAGATGGATAACCATCGCGACCGACCGGAGGTCATTCGCGCAATGGTCAGCGGAGAAGCCGTCTCGCAGCGCGAGAGCATCACATTCAAGGAGATGTATTCTTATCTTGCGGTGCGGGCGGACGTCGACGATAAGCCGGTCGGAATCGTACGCACGTCGCTCACGCTTGCGGCGATTGACCAGCAGACAGCGGCCGAGCGGCGACTCGTCTGGACGCTGGCGGGCGGTGTGTTTCTCTGCGTTAGCGCACTGTCATATTGGCTCGTGGGGCGAATCCTCGCTCCCGTGGCGGATATTTCCAAGGCGGCAAGCGCGATCGCCGCCGGCGACTACCAGCAGCGAATCTATGTCGCCAACCGCGACGAGCTGGGCTCCTTGGCCGGCACGCTCAACCGCATGAGCCAGGCACTTGATACCCGGATGACCGAGCTCACTGAGAGTCACGAGCGGCAGGCCACGGTGCTCGGAGGCATGATCGAGGGCGTGATTGCCGTCGATCAGCGGCAGCGGATTGTCTTCGTTAACGCGGCCGCCGGACGCTTATTCAATTTCCGGCCGCTGGCAGCAGAAGGACGCCGCTTGCTCGAAGTGGTTCGCAACCATGAGCTCGATGCCGCGGTGAATGCCGCGGTCACGACCCGCCAGCCACAGCGGTTGGAGACGATCCGCGACGGGACGGACAAGATGAGCGTCGCGATTCAAGCGACTCCGCTGGCGGGCAACCCGTGCCCGGGCGTAGTGCTGGTGATGCACGACACGACCGAGCTGCGGCGGCTGGAATCACTGCGGCAAGATTTTGTCGCCAACGTGTCGCACGAGCTCAAGACGCCGCTGAGCTCGATCAAGGCGTACGCGGAGACGCTGCGCAACGGAGCGCTGGCGGACAAAAAGGCCGCCGTGAAGTTCGTCGAGCAGATTCAGGAACAGACCGATCGGCTCCATAATTTGATCGTCGACATGTTGTCGTTGGCTCGAATCGAGTCGGCACAAGAGGTATTTAACATTGAGCCGGTGCCGGTGGCCGCGGTGGTGGAGACGTGTTTAGCAGCCCAACGACCGGCGGCCGAGGCGAAGCGGATCGAACTGTCGGCAGAAGCGGCCCATTCGCCGTGCAGCGTACGGGCGGATCGGGAAGGCCTGCGCGAGATTCTCGACAACCTGGTGGACAACGCGATTAAGTACACGGCCGAAGGAGGACGCGTGGTGGTCCGCTGGCAATTGCTCGAGAGCGAGGCATCGATCGAAGTGGAAGACACCGGAATCGGCATCCGCGAGGAAGATCTGCTGCGGATCTTCGAGCGGTTTTATCGCGTGGACAAGGCTCGATCACGTGAGATGGGAGGCACTGGGCTGGGGCTGGCGATTGTGAAGCACCTGGCTCAGTCGTTCGGCGGCGGGGTCACTGCAAAGAGCCAACCCGGACACGGAAGCATATTCGCGGTGCTAATTCCTCTTGCCTAATCCTCTCATTTTCACCTATTTATCGCTAAGAGCACCTAAATTCACGCGGACTTAACATATTCTTCACAATTCCCGCGTAGCTTGGCGGAGACATCACGTGTGCCAGCACTCGGAATTGTCGGGCCAACGGAATTTTCTGACACGAAGGGAAAACTGAATGGTAGGAACCAAGCTTTCTTGTCGGACTGCTGTTTTGGTCATGATCGGATGTTCGTTGTCGACGACCGGGGCGTCGGCCAAGACTCGATTGCAGGGGGCGGGTGCGACCTTTCCGGCGCCGTACTACAAGCGGCTGGTGGCCGTGTATCAAGTGCGGCATCCGGAGCACATGATCGACTACCAATCGATCGGCTCGGGAGGCGGCATCCGCGCGATCACGGACAAGACGGTCCACTTCGCCGCATCCGATGCTCCGATGAACAAAAAAGAACTAGAGACTACGGGCGGGAAAGAAAACATTGTCGAGATACCGAGTTGCGCGGGCGGTATTGTGCCGGTATACAACTTGCCTGGCGTTTCGACGCCGCTCAAGTTCACTGGCGAACTTTTGGCAGAAATCTATTTAGGGAAGGTGACGCAATGGAACGAACCGATCATTGCGAAGCTAAACCCTGATGTGAAGCTGCCGGACACTCCGATTACGCCTGTCTGGCGGACCGACGCATCCGGAACCACTTACGTATTCACAAATTATTTATCGACCCAGTCGGAAGATTTCCGTTCAAACGTCGGCCTGGGCAAGCAAGTGCAATGGCCAGTCGGACAGGGCGGCAAGGGGAACGAAAATGTGACGGCAGTCGTCCAGCAGACGGTCGGCGGCATCGGCTATGTCGAGCAGAGCTATGCGGACAATAACCAGCTGACGTACGGCCTGGTGCAGAACAAACACGGTAACTTTGTCGAAGCGTCGCCGGACACGGTGTCCCTGGCGGGAGCGGGCGCCGCGGGCAGCATGCGCGGCCAGGTGCTGGCCGCCGACATTTGGAATCAGCCTGGCGATCAGTCGTATCCGATTTCATCGTTCACTTATCTGATTGTTTATCGGGATCTGAATAACTTGCCTGACAAGGAGGCGGCCGAATCGCTTGTGAATTTTTTGTGGTGGGCGACCCATGACGGACAACGATATGCAACGGAGCTAGATTATGCGCCGCTGGCGCCCGAGGTGCAGGCAGCGGTAGAGCAGGCGCTAAAGGGCATAACCTTTAAGGGAGAGGCGCTAAGCATCGGCAAAGAGTGATCTGTTCGAATCGACCGCAAAACACATTGTAGATTCCCAAGTCTAAACCTCGCGCAGTTTCAGAGCCGAATGTCCGAAGTCACTCCATCCGCTGCGGGCCACTATGCCGCATCCTTGCCGGGCGGGGTTCACCATTCGCTGGTGCGGACGCGTCGTCGGATTAGCAGCGATTCGGTGATGGCGGGGCTGTCGCAGTTTGCCGCGATCTCGATTTTTGCCATGCTGTTTGCGCTGTTGGCGGTGCTGACATACGCCGCGTGGCCGAGCATTACAACGTTCGGATGGAAATTTCTGGTCACCGGCCAGTGGCGTCCGAACGAACTGACCGCGCCGGCGCTCGACGCGGCCGGCCACGTCATCACGGAGGACGGCGAGGTCGTGATGAAGACGATGCCGCCGGTGTTCGGCGCGCTACCGGTGATCTACGGCACCGCGGTTAGCTCGCTTTTGGCGCTGGTGTTTGCGGTGCCGCTGAGTTTTGGTGCGGCCTTGTTCTTGGTGCGACTGTCGCGGCCGTGGCTGGCGGTGCCAGTTTCGTTCCTCGTGGAGTTTCTGGCGGCCATTCCGTCGATCGCATACGGCATGTGGGGACTATTTGTGCTCGCGCCCTTCCTGCAGCATTATGTCGAACCGGCGATCCGCACCGGATTGAGTTGGATTCCGGGCATGAACGCCTGGCTATTTACGGAGACGGCGATGCGCGCGGGCCAGACGGTCGTTCGCACGCTTCCGCTCACGGGCCGGGATATGTTCTGCGGCGGCCTCGTTTTGGCGATTATGATTCTACCGATCATCACGGCCATCAGCCGCGACGTGCTGCGGTCGGTGCCCCGCGCGCAGGTCGAAGGCACTTTAGCGCTCGGCGCCACGTGGTGGCAAAGCGCCTGGGAAATGCTCTGTTACTCGCGGTCCGCTTTGTTCGGCGCGGTGATGCTGGGCTTGGCGCGGGCGGCCGGCGAAACGATGGCGATCACGATGGTGATCGGCAATAGCAACCAGATCCACGCCTCGCTGTTTTCGCCGGCACAGACGATGTCCAGCTTGCTGGCCAACGAATTTGCCGAGGCCAGCACCGAGATACACCGGGCCGCGCTGAGCGAGGTTGCTCTGATTCTGCTCGTGATGTCCTTACTGTTCAATATAGTTGCCCGCCGACTTGTTGTCGGCAATGACGCTCGTCCCGCCACCGCGCATTGATTTGCCTCGTCGCCGCATGCACGCTTCCATCGAACAACTCGCACAGCCCGAGCGACCGTACTATCGGCGTTTCGTCGCGATCCAATCCGCGTTCATGAAGTTGCTTTGCGTATTGTCCACGATTTGTATCCTGGCGATTCTCGCGCTGGTGACGACTTATTTGCTGGTGAAGGGCGCCAACTATTTGAGTTGGGACATCTTCACGGAGCTGCCAATCCCGCCAGGAATGGTCGGGGCGCCCGGCGGCTTGAAAAACGCGCTCGTCGGGACCGGGATTTTGGTGGCGCTGGCGAGCGCGATCGGTATTCCTCTGGGGGTGCTGGCGGGTGTCTACCTATCGGAGTATTCGGCGGGCTCATGGCTCGGCTCGCCGGCGCGATTTATTGCGGACGTGCTGACCGGCGTGCCGTCGATCGTGGTGGGTATTCTTGGTTACGAATTGGTGGTCGTGCCGATGGGCCACTTTAACGGATATGCCGGAGCGCTGGCTTTGGCGTTCATCATGACGCCGCTGGTCGCGCGAACGACGGAAGAGATGCTGCGGCTCGTGCCGAACAGCTATCGGGAAGCGTCGATCGCGCTCGGCGCAACCAAGAATCGCACGATTCTACACGTGGTCCTGCCTGCCGCTACCGGAAGCATCATCACAGGCGTCATGCTCGCCATCGCGCGGATCGCGGGCGAAACCGCTCCGCTCTTGTTTACCGCGCTTGGCTCCCGCCTGTTGACGCTCGATCCGTCGCAGCAATTCCCATCGCTCACGGTGCAGATATTTGTTTACGCGACGGGACCTTACCGGGACGAGCAGAATCTGGCTTGGGCCGGCATGTTGTTGCTGATTGGTTCGGTGTTTGTATTGAATTTGGCACTGCGGCTCACTGCGCATCATTTACAGCGCAATGGGCCAACGCGTGCGTAGCTGGTATGATGTTGGTGGTGGTTTGTGTGATCTCGCAATGGATCGCGGAATTGTTGGCAGGAGCCGATTGACGTTTCGACTCTGCTGCTGGCTCGCCGGTGCGGGCAGTGGCATTTCGCCATCATGGCGAGCATAATTGAATGTGAGTGCCGAGCGATGCAAGAATCGACTGCGTTACGCACTGCACGAACTATCGTCCGGCCGCCGTCCTTAATTCGGGAACGTCCGATGCGAACTACCGACGAGATGACCCGTCGGCAACCGAAGATTTCTGTTCGCCAGCTCAATTTCTATTACGGCACCAAGCAGGCGCTGACCAATGTTTCGCTGGAAATCCCCGAGCACTGTGTGACGGCGTTCATCGGTCCCTCGGGTTGCGGCAAGTCGACGTTTCTGCGCTGTCTGAATCGAATGAACGATTTGATCGACGGCGCGCGCGTCGAGGGTGAGATCTTGCTCGACGGCCAGGAGATTCGCGGGCCGAAGGTGGACGTGGTCGAGTTGCGGAAGCGGGTCGGCATGGTGTTTCAGAAGTCGAATCCGTTCCCGAAGTCGATCTTCGAAAACGTGGCGTATGGGCCGCGGGTGGCCGGCATGCGGGGTCATGCGAAGCTGAGTGAAGTCGTGGAGAAGTCGCTGTGGCGGGCCGCGCTGTGGGAAGAAGTCAGCGATCGGCTAAGCGAGTCAGCGCTGCGGCTCTCGGGCGGGCAGCAACAGCGGCTGTGCATCGCGCGGGCGCTGGCGACCGATCCGGACGTGCTCCTGATGGACGAACCGGCCTCGGCACTCGATCCGGCGTCGACCGCCCGGATCGAAGACTTGATCTTCGAGCTCCGCGAACGGTACACGATTGTGATCGTGACGCACAACATGCAGCAGGCGGCGCGGGTTTCGGATCAAACGGCCTTCTTCTACCAAGGCGAATTGATCGAGGCCGGGTCGACGAACGAATTGTTCACCAATCCGCAAAAACGCCAAACGGAAGAGTACATTACGGGTCGGTTCGGGTAGAAATGTAGACGAGCCGGTAAGAAAGTATCGAGTTAGCATGTCGAAACATTTGGAACGAGATTTGGAAGCGCTGGAGCGGGAAATTCTCGCCCAGTCGTCGCTGGTCGAGGAAATGATCGCCAAGGCCTGCCGCGCGCTCGTCGATCGGCGGGTCGACATGTCGAGTGAAGTGGTCGCCAGCGAGCAGGAAATCGACATGCGCGAAGTGAAAATTGAAGAGGAGTGCCTGAAGATATTGGCGCTGCATCAGCCGGTGGCGGTCGATCTGCGCCGCACGGCCACCGTGCTCAAAATCAATACCGAGCTGGAGCGGATTGCCGATCTGGCAGTCAACATCGCGGAGCGGACGGCCTCACTGACCGAGTACCCAGACTTCGAGATTCCAGACAAGCTTGAGCGAATGTCGACCAAGGCGACGGACATGGTCCACGACGCGCTCGATGCTTTTGTGGACCTGGACGTGACGGCGGCCCGCGATGTCTGCCGCCGTGACGAAGAGATGGACATGCTCAATCGCGTCGTAATCGACGAATTGTACGAGTTGATGCAGACGCAACCGGACCAAATCGAGCCAGGGATGCACGTGTTTTCAATTTCGCGGCACGTCGAGCGGATCGCCGACTGCGCGACCAATATCGCGGAAGATGTCATCTACTTGGTGGAGGGCGAAATCGCCCGGCACCATTCGGAAAAATTTCGTAAGCACTTGGCGTAGCTGCGCGATCGGCAGTGCCGGTGTGTACAAGTAATCATTGGCGTCCCGGAACTTTTGAGGATAGGCACATGGGATTTAGCGCAACTCTTGATCGCCCCGCGGCAACCGCAGGGAAAATTGGAGCGACCATCATGCCCAAAGCGCGAATTCTGATTGTCGAAGACGACCGTTCGCTGGCGGACGTGCTCGATTACAACTTGCGGCAGGAGGGCTACCAGACGACGGTGGCCTCGGATGGCCAGGAAGGACTGCAACGTGCGAAATTGAAGCCGCCCGATTTGATCGTCCTGGACCTGATGCTGCCGATTATCGACGGCCTGGAGATTTGCCGGCGACTGCGGGCTGATCCCGTAACGCGGCACGTTCTGGTGCTGATGCTCACAGCCAAGGGCGAGGAGACCGATCAGGTGGCGGGCTTCTCGGTCGGCACAGACGACTATGTGTCGAAGCCGTTCAGCGTGAAGGTGCTCTTGGAGCGAGTGCGCGCCTTGTTGCGGCGGCGCGAGGGAAACGCCGCGAACGACGGCGTGCTCGTGAGCCAGGGCGTGCTCATCGATCGCGAGCGGCATCGCGTAACGGCCGACGAGGAAATTCTCGATCTCACGCCGAGCGAGTTTGGCTTGCTCGAAGCGCTCATTCGGCAGCCGGGGCGGGTGTTCTCGCGGTCGGAACTGATCGACGCGGCTCTGGGCGGCGATTCGCTTGTCTTGGAACGGACGATTGACGTGCACATCCGCTCGCTGCGGAAGAAAATGGCGGGGCGAGCGGGACTGGTGGAAACGGTCCGCGGCGTGGGCTATCGATTCCGCGATCCAATCTCGGCGATGCAAGAAGTGGGCGCTTAAGCGTAATTGGAATGAATTGCGACTACATTTGGCCCGCGTCGTACAGCACTGTTCCGCTGTTCAGGAGCCGCGACCCAAACTATAATTGTGGGCTATGAGGACTGTCGAAGCCATTCTCGAACCCAGTGGCGAAGTGCGACTCGTTGAGCCGATAATCGTTTCGTCGCCGCGGCGGGCGCTGGTAACAATTCTGGAAGAAGCGCCGTTGGCGAGCGATACAGCCCTGCTAAGTGAAGCGGCGCTTTCCGAGGACTGGAATCGGCCTGAGGAGGACTCTGCGTGGGCACATTTGCAGCCGGGCAAATCGTCCTAGTTCATTTCCCATTTTCTGATCTCACGGCGTCGAAATTGAGACCAGCGGTCATCTTGGCTGATGCGGGCCGAGGCGATTGGATTTCCTGCCAAATCACGAGCAATGCCTACGGAGATCGCCGTGCGATTGCGGTGGCGGAAAAGGACTTCGCTCGCGGATCGCTTCAAAGGAAGAGCTTCGTTCGGCCCGGTAAGCTGTTCACCGCACACAAGAGTTTGATTGCGGGCGAAGTGGGTGCGCTGGTGGCCGGTACGCTAGAATCAATCCGTGATGCGATCGTGCAAATGGTCCGTTCTGGCTAGTCGAGAAAACGGTCTGCGGTGTGGGCTTGCGCTCCGCGACCCGATCTCGGCGATGCAAGAAGTGGGCGCGGAGGCGTGATCTATCATGGCCGGCGGAGGGTGAAGAGCTCGAAGTCTTGCCGCGGGACGTCTGCGCCGATTTCTTTGGGCGCGCGGAAGATTGCCAGGTAGATTGGGCCGGCGAAGCGGGGCAGGGGGAGTTCTAAATCGCCGGCGCCGATGGTCGAGATGAAGATCGAGTATTTGTCGGCGTCCAGCCGCTTCATTCGCTCCGTGTCGTAGTAGTTGAAACCTTCCTTGTCGAGATACAGGATTGGGACGGCGAACTGGGCGCCGGCGATGCCGGTGCCGCGCAGTTTGAATTTGTTGTCCTGGAATGCGTCAAAGATCGAATCGTCTTGCCAGGCCAGGATGCCGATGTTGGGGTCGTCGGCATGGCGCGTGATAGTGATTTCAAAGGGGCCGCGGGCGAGCGTGGCTTCGAATTTGTCCCAGGTGTCGTTGGTTGATCGCATTCGAATCGGCTGATTGTCTTGACGCAGTTCAACGCCGAGCCAGGGTGTGCGGTCGTACGTTGTGCCGCTTGCCGAATCAAAGGAAATGGCGGCCGGGGCCAGGCTGGCAACACTCGCGGAAACGCTAGGGCTCGGCGTAGAGGTCGTCTTGAGCGCGAGATAGAGGCCAGTGCCGGCGGTGATGATCGCCGCTAGGCCGCCAAGCACGGCATTGAGTATGTTCCAGATGGATTGACGTCTGTTCATCGCCGACTCCCCGCGTGGATGGATGATTGCGGGAAGTTTAACGTGTCGTAGCTTACGGCCCAATGCTGATTTTCTCATCGGTAGCCGTTCGGCAATGCGGGGCAAGCCCCACCGCTAAATAGCTGCTACGTCACCAGCCCCTTGGTGACGAGCATAAAGACGTCTTCGAGCGTGGGCTCCTTTTCGGCGAAGGAGATCAGACCGACGTTGGCGGCCACGAGTTGCCGTAAGAGCCGCTGGACGTCGGCATCGTTGCCGGCGAATTCGACGATGCAGCTGTGGGTGTTTACCTCGCAGCTTTGCACCTTTGGATCGCTGCGGATCAGGCTGACGCCCTCGTCGAGGTTGCCAGTGAAGCGGGCTTCGATCTGGCGATTGCGCTGAATCTGCTTGTAGACCTTGTCGATCGGCCCGTGCAGGAGCAGCTGCCCGCGCTCGATGATGCCGATCGACGTGCAGCAGTCGGCGAGCTCGGTGAGGATGTGGCTGGAGATGAGGATTGTCTTCCCCATGTTGCGAAGCTCTTTGAGCAGGGCTTTCACTTCGAGTCGCGCGCGGGGATCGAGGCCGCTGGCCGGCTCGTCGAGAATCAGCACGGGTGGATCGTGGACGAGCGTTTTGGCGAGGCAGAGCCGTTGCTTCATGCCGCGAGAAAGGCCGTTGACGAAGTCATCGCGTTTGTGCGTGAGGTCGAGCAGCTCCAGCACGTCGCCGATGACCCCTTTGCGGCGCTCCTTGGGAATTTGGTAGGCGACGGCGAAGAAATCGAGAAACTCCCAGACTTTCATGCCGTCGTAGACGCCGAAATTGTCCGGCATGTAGCCGATGCTCTTGCGGACGCCGATCGGGTCGCGCGTGACGCTGTGGCCGTTGACGACGCCTTCGCCGGCCGTGGCGCGGAGCAGCGTGGCGAGGAAGCGAATGGTCGTGCTCTTGCCGGCGCCGTTGGGGCCGATGAAGCCGAACATCTCGCCCGCGGCGATCTTGAGGTTCAAGTTGGCGACGGCCACGAACTCGCCGTAGACCTTGGTGAAGTTTCGCAATTCAATCATGGCCGCAATCGCGATGGGTTGGTTCACCACAAAGACACAAAGAACAAGTCAGAAGAGCAGGAGAGCAGTAGAACAGAAGAGCAGGAGAAAGACGAGGTCTTCAGCTCTGCCGTTCTTCTGTTCTTGGCCAGCTTCGTGTTCTTTGTGTCTTTGTGATGAATCACGGTTCGTCGTCCTTTGGTTTTTCGGCCGCGATGTCCTGGCGGATGTTGAGATCGGGGCGCGGCTTGGGGAGTGGCGCGTATTCGAGGTGGGCGACAACCAGCGTCGCGCCGCGGATTTGTGAAGCGGCGGGCGAGACTGTTTCGCCGGGCAGCAGGTCGTCGACGCGGGCGACCAGCCGCTTTTCGCCGGGTTCGAGGTTTTCCGGATCGAGCGCGAGGCGGAACATGCGTTCGAGATCGAGCCGCGTGGCGTGTTGCAACCGATCTTCGGCGGTCCGCTCGTCGGCGAAGGCGACTTGATCCTTCGAGAGACTCAGGGGCGCAAAAGCCACGAGCGCCGATTCGTCGGGCCGCAGCTCGCCGATCCACACTCCTTCCAAAACGGCGCGGCCACGCTTCTGCTCGTCGAGATTTGGCCGGCGGACGATTGCCACGCTACGGAGCGGGAATTGAGAGCGGTTCTCGATCTGCGTGTTGTTCTGAACCTTTGACTTGCCGAGGCGAATCATGCCGGCGAGCGGCAACATCTGCTCACTGTGAACCATGTTGGTGGTGTTCGAGGAGATGAACAGGCCGGCGAGGCGAACTTTGTCGTACCGCTCGTAGTCGACGGTGGCTCGCGTCAGTGTTTTCAATTTCGAGAGATCGGCGCCGAGCGGGAAGGGCGCCGCCACGGTCGTGAGATCGTCAAAGTTGAAGTCGTACGTCGTGGAGAGCGAAGTGTAGAGGGCGGTATAGCGGGCCAGATGACCACGCGGGTATTCTGGCTGCAATTCCAAGAGGCCGATCTCGGTTTGAGCGCGAACGAAGCCGATGTCGAGCTGAGCCTGGCGAATGACCACGTAAGTTGCGGCGACGGCGATCAGGGGAGCGGCGATCCACGCCAGCTCGATCCGCCCCAAGGCGTGGAACACCAGCCAATTGAGTGGCACGAGCGCGACCAAATACACGGCCAGGCAAATGACGATGAACGAGGGGCCGGGTACGTCGACGCCCGCCCCGTCGAGCAGCGTTTCGCGGGCCGTGTTGGCCGTGTCGCTGAAATCGTTCCAGGCGCCGATGCCGCCGAAGTGCTCGGGCGGCCGGAGCTGGCGAGGCACTGGTTGATTTGGGTAGTAGGCTTTGTTGACGTTGTCGACATTCTCATAGCGGTAGTTGGCGTCGACGCCTAGGTCGCGAGCCAGATAGCGAACGCTCGTGGTGAGGCGGGCATCGAGCCGATGATCCTTTAAATCTTTATCGGCCCAGAGAAGCGTCACGTCGCCAAAGTGGCCAGGCTGATACTCGCGGGGCGGCCGACGGAGCAGGCAGGCGTTGAACAGGCTCTCGTAGCCGCCCTTCCAGTTTACGAGCTCTCGTTCTGCGAGCTGCATAGCCGAGACAACAATTCGCCCGCGGCCGACCGAGCGCTCGGCAAAGAGGCCGCCGGTGGAATCAAGCTCATGGCCGCCCGGTTGAAGATCGAGCTTCACTCCGGACCAGGGCTTGGGCAGCCGCAGCGGCTCATGTTTTCCCCGCCGCGCGGCAATCGTCCAACCACGGTTCAAGTCGGCCAGATCGGCGGCAGCAATCGCCCGGCTGCCGCCGCTGGTGGCGGGCAAATAGGGCTCGAGGAACGATCCTTTGAGTCCGTCGAGCGAATCGGGTCCGCTGACGATCAGCTGCCCGCCCCAGTGAAGCCAATCGACGAGCGCTTGCTGCTGGTCGGGCGTGAATGATTGGGGATCGGCATTGTCCCACAAGACATAGGCAATGCTGGTCCAAGCGAGCGCGTTTTCGGCGAGCGGCACAGTGCGGTCGATCTTGAGCAACTCGGGGAGGTAGTGATAGGTGGCCTCCGTGTCGTCGGCGTCCGACACGCCATTGAACGGAACTTTGACCGAATCAAGCGACTTAATGAAAGCGTAGCGATTCGGCTCCTTGGCGAGGATCACGAAGTGATATTGGTAGGACGGCATGCGGGTGAGGGGCGCGGGAGAAGGACGAGCGGTGGCGCCGAAACCGCGCTCTGTGAGCTCGGTCGCCAATTGCATCTCGTCTTTGGCTAGCGGCGCCAAGAAGGTCGAGTCGATCTCTTTCGGCCGGCCTTTGGAGAGCGTGACTGGCCGGGTCGAACGCAATTGGAATTGGGTGTGATCGACCGGGTAGACATCGTTCTGACCTTTGACGATGGTGACGTTCGACTGGCCGACGAAGTCGGCGAAGTTGGCGGTCATTCGCTCGGTGGCGGAAGTCCAGTGGCCGGGCTTCACGAATTGGTGGTCGGCCTTCGGCTCACTCGGCTGGACCGCGGGCGAGGCGATTTCAAAGTCTTCCAGTTTTTTTTTCTCGGCCTCCTCTTGCTTCTGCTTGGCTTCGGCTTCGCGCTCTGCGGCGACTTCCGGATCCTCAGGAGTCCAAGTGCGCCAGACCACGATGCCCGCGCCGCCTAAGGCGAGCGCCATCAGCGCAGCGGCGAACCACCACAGGGCAACGGGCTTGCGTTTCTGAGTTTCTGGTGCGGTCGACATGGTCCAAAGGCAAATGTAGGCGAGATCGCGATCCTGTTATTCTACCGAATCGCCGGCGATCAAAGCCACGTCGCGCTCTTCCAGCGGCAGCAAGCGAACGCTGACGAGTGTGACTGCGGCCAATCCAAGCACAAGGACTAAACAAATTGAAGCGACGCGATCGTCGACGCCATAGTGAATCAGCGAAAAGATGCGGACGGAAATCGTGGTCGGGCCGGGTGGCACGACGAGGACGGTTGCCGCCAATTCACCGACCGCGACCGCCAGCGCCACGAGCCAGGCCGCGACGAGTGCCGACCCGCGCTGCGGGATCACGATGAACAAGAGACGTCGCCACCAGCCGGCGCCGTCCGTGGCGGCAGTGTCGAGCATGGACTGCGGCACGCTGGCGAGTGTGGGCCACAGGATCAGCGTCACGACGGGCAGGGCTCTCAAAGTCTGCACGAGCCAGGGCGCAAAATTGGTATCGTAAAGCCACCCCAGGCTGGCGAGGCGTGAATCGGTCGGCTGGTTCAACAGGCGAATCAGGCCGATGCCCAGCAGCGGACCTGGCACGGCCATGAGCAAGGCGATCAGGCCAAGCCGCAGCCAGGGCAGCGAGCTTGTGCCGCGCATCGACCAGGCGAGCGGAACACCGAGTAGGAGGGCGGCCATGGCAGCGGCCGCGCCAATTTCAGCGGACTGCGCGAGCTCATCGCGATATTGCCAGGGAGCGGTGGCGATGCCCGCGACGACTTTGGTTGCCGACCAACTGCGGACGCGGCCGGCGTCGGTCGATTCGACGAGCAGTCCCGCTTTGTAAATCAAATTGGCGAGCGGGATGCCGGCGACGACGAACATGCACGACCAGAGCGCTACGGCTGCTGGCCAGCGCCCCGTCCGCAAATGCCAAATCCAGGGTCGTCGCTCCGGCGCGTGAACGAGGTCGTCGCAGAGTAGGCTTGCGGCCAGGAGCGCGCCGATGACCAGCATTGCCGACAGCGCGAGACCATACCAGAGACTGCGAAGCGAAAGGGCGGGATCGCCGCCCATTGTTTTGCCGGGGAGCGCGTCTTTTGCAGCGGTGGCAGCTCGCGCAGCAGCTTGGCTTGCCGCAGCGAGTGTTGCGCTGTCGGATGGAGAAAAATCAAACGCTCCGAGTGCCGCCTGGGTGTAAACCTCCTCGGCAAACGTACGGACTTGATAGACGTCGGTCACAGAGATCTCGGCGCTCGTGACCATTGCCACCCAGACCGCCGCGATTACGATCGCTCCGCCGGCCCGACGCAACGTTACCCGCCTGAGAACTTGGTACGCTGGCATTCGCAGCACGGCATCCTCCTCCAGCTCGGCTTCGACGGTACGCAGTCCGGCCGCCACGATCAGCACGACCCAGGGCACCGCGGAGAGCGCATGGATCCAGACGGCGGCGCGCCAGCCGCTGAGCCAGGGCTCGCGAGCCAAGTGGGGATTAGTGGCCAGTGTGTGCCAGCCCTGGATGCCGAATCCGGCGTCCCAGGCACCGGTGAACATGTAAAGCGGCAGGAAGAGCATCGCAGTTATCAGGAGCTTGGCCGCTCGACGTCCAGGCACATCGGTTTTGGTCAGGGCCACAGCCAGCAGCACGCCCAGCGGCAGGGCCAGCAATTCGACGCCCGCGACAAGCCAGGCCGTGCTCAAAAGCAGCCGCCCAACCCGGAGATCGAGTTGACTAAATGTCGCAGCCGCCACGCCCAGGAATAGGACGGCAAAGAGCCAGGATTTCGGGGGCAGTCGGCGTTTGGGCATGACTGTTAGTGTAGGTTGGCGAGCGCCGGTGGGAAAAGCGGTGGGCTTGGGGCGACAAAGTCTTTGTTGCCATCCTATCGCACCGGTGGTAGGCTACAGTTAGCTTTCGAGAGTGAAAATTCGTCGCGGCGCTGTGGGCTAAGTGGGAACCGCTCGTTCGACGACCGCTGCTCGAGGTCGGGTGGCTTGAACGTTTGCGCACTCGACGCAGCGGCCCGGTTTGGGCGCAATTCTCATCGATGTCGCGGCGGCTATCGCGCGAACGCAGTTCTTATCTTGATTGTCTTATAATTCAATCCCGATTGCCGGAACCAGAGACTGAGGCACACTGCAAGGAGGCCTGAGGCATGGGCGGATTTCGGTCCGCCGCGCTGGAACCACATTCCAATCGCGCGGGTGAGGCGAGCGCCTCGACCGCTGCGCGGTTAGGAGGTCGGCAAGGTCATGGGAATCCGCGTCGTCTGCCCGAATGGGCACGAGTTCAAAGTCAAGGACAAGTACGCTGGCAAGAAGGGCCTTTGCCCACATTGCGAGGGTCAGGTCATCGTCCAGGTTCCCGACGCGCTGTCTTCGTTCGAGAACAACGAGGACTTTCAAAGGGAAACGCTGCGGCAGCGGCAATCGGCCCAACATAAAGAACCAGCCCAATCGAATTCGTCCAGCTCGGTCCTCGACGACTCGCACGACAATCTCGGTTCGGCGCCCGGCACCAGCGGCAGCCTGCTCGGCTCGTCGGTGCTGCGGCACAATATCAAGTGCACGTGCGGCAACCGGGTGCCGATGTGGTACGCGCGGTGCCCGGCGTGTGGCGCGTATCTGGAGCATTAGGGCGCTTGAGCCGGCATAGTTGCTAGCACTCTCTTGGGAACGGCGGAGATGATCTACGTCGTGCCAAACGGCCTCTCGCAGCCGCATTCCGGCATAGGCGCGCGCCCGCGCCCTCTGCTACAGTCTCGCGACTTTTCGCGGCCACGCGCTCCGCTTGTGCCGCCGGTGCGCCGATACGTGCTCCTCGATTCATTCGCAACTCGTCGCTATGTTCCGACTTGGCTTTCTTCGCTGTTGGCTTGCGCTAGGTTGCCTGGCGACGCTCACCGGTTGCCACTCGTTCTTGGGTTATCGCGGCTGGCCGTTTCCGGAAATCGACAATACGACCTTCGTCACGCCGACGATGCGGAAGGACACGATTCGTCAATACGCGGCCCGAGCGGACGGCACCGATTCATCTGACCAGCGAGCGGCGAGCGATCAGTTGGCGCGGCAAATTCAGATCGAGCCCGATCCGCTGGTGCGCGAGACAATCATCCGCGCCATTGCCGAATTTCACACGCCGCTGGCCGGGCAAGTGCTCGAAGCCGGTTTGAACGACGACAATCAACTCGTCCGCGTCGCCTGCTGCCAAACTCTTGGCAAGCGGGCCGACGAGCATTCGGTGACCGCGCTCGCTAGTGCCCTGCGGCAGGACAAGCAGATGGACGTGCGGCTGGCGGCGGCCGAGGCGCTCGGCAAGATCAAATCGCCGAGTGCCGTTTCTGCGCTTGCGGTGGCCCTCGACGACCACGATCCGGCGATGCAGTTTGCGGGAATGCAGTCGATGAAATCGGTGACCGGCAAGGACTATGGCGGCGACGTGCAGGCTTGGCGACAAGTCGCCGCCGGCGGCAACCCGGCCCCGCCGCCGGCGCCCTCGATCGCCTCGCGGCTCAAGGAATACTCGCCGTTCTAGTGCGATCTTTCCACTGCGGCGTTCAACTGCAGTATTTTGCATCGTCTGCCACGATATGCTGTCGTGCTCGCAGTGAGCGATCCTTGCGTCTCCTCTCTGACCGCGGCTGCCAGCACCACGTTTTGCTTTGAGAAAAACGTGGCCGCCCTCAGGGTTTGACCATCTGCCCCGGCTCCTCGCCGGAATTACAAAGTCGGGTCTCTGCTTGAACTTCCGGCGATAATGGCCCGATACCAAGTTGACGGGCGAAGGCCGTCGGCTGCCCCCTACCCAACCGGCTAGCGAGTCGTCATGCTAGCGTGGCCAGGGTAAGGCGAGCTCTTGAGCGGACGGGCGGCGGCACCCACTAGGATACATCAGCCATGATTTTTTTGGATTCGGCCGACGCCCGCCCGCGTCGGTCAGTCACGGGACGTAAGGCATCGGCGAAGCTGCGCACACGGCGGGAAGCGCGAGGTCGCTGGCTGTCGGCGAGTCGTGCCGTGCCGCGATGCGGTTCTACGTCGGTGAACTCGAGTCTGTTGGCGGCTCTGGCGACGATTGCGGCCGCGATTCTGGCCGCTTCGGCCGTTGGCGGCGCCGGTTTCTACGATTCGGGCTGGTCGGTGGCCAAGCCGTCGACTGTGCTCGACGACCATCCGACCAACGACCCGGAGATGCGAATTGCGATAAACCAGGTATTGGAGCAATCGCAAGTGCCGCTCTTGCGGACTCCGGCGCCCAATGTCAGCTCACTGCCCGCCATCCCGCATCCTGCACTGCGGACCCTCGAAGCCGACGGTTGGAAACCATCACCAATCAAATTTAGTCATTCGCCGGATACGGTCGCACCACCGGTGGCGACACTCGGCGAGCCGCTGCCAATCGCCACGGAAGCCGAATGTGGAGGCCCAGAAAGTGGAGACGATGCCACGCACGATCGTGGGGAGTATCGGGCGCGGCACGAGGCTGCATCGAACGAGGAGACACCGGACGCTTATGCACCCTCGGCGACCAGTGACGCGATTGTTGAGCCCGCCGATGAATCGCCGGCCGCGACGAACGATGAATCGGCTGCTTCCAGCGCCAACGAATCCACCGCGGAAGTGACGGACCAGTCGCCGAGCGGGACCCGGGCGGCTGAGGAACATTCGTCGGCGGCCGCCGACGCCGCCAAGAGCGGCAGCTCGCCGCAGACGTTCACGGTGCGGCGGATCCCGCTTTCGGACGAAGTCCAGCCGGCGAAGAAGCGGCCGGACGAATCGCCGCTGGTCGAGCCGCTCAAGGGTCCGCTGCCGCCGATGACCAAAAACATGCAGAACTTGCGGAACAAAGTCCGCACTGTTCTGAAGATGTACTACAACAAGCCGGAGAACAGCCACGATAACGATCCGTGGGAAATGATGCACGGGATGTTGGCGTACGGGCTTCGCAGCCAAATTCGCGAGGGGGGACCGAAGGGCGACTTGATCACCGCCGTCGGCTGGCTTTGCTACAACAAGCCGAGCAAGGGGCTCACGCTGATGTATGTGACGCCCGAGGGCGAGCTGCGTGCGAAACAAGGCGCGGGCTTGCAAGGGCACATGGGCCAACTGCTGGCGATGCTCGCCCAGTGCCGGGTCTCGCCCGACTATCCGATCAAGGTTGGCACCCACGATTTCACGATTCGCGATTTGATCGAAGTCGAGAAGAAGACGTGCTACGAGAAGACGGAGCTAACGTTTAAGCTGATCGGGCTGATGCACTATCTCGATTCCGATGCCAAGTGGGTGAACGACCAGGGCCTGGAGTGGGACATCCCGAAACTGATCAGCGAGGAGCTAGCCCAGCCGATTCGCGGGGCGGCCTGTGGCGGCACGCATCGCCTTTCGGGCCTGAGCCTGGCGGCGCGGACTCGAGTCCGCCGCGGCGAGCCGCTCGATGGCGAATTTGCCCAGGCCAGTGTATTCGTCGAGAAGTATCACAACTACGCATTTCAGCTGCAAAACTCCGACGGCAGTCTGAGCACCGAGTGGTTCCGCGGCAAGGGCGATGATGACGACAACGATCGCCGGGTCAAAACGACCGGCCACATTTTGGAATGGCTCTGCTACTCGCTGAGCGACGACCAGATCAGGTCGAATCGCGTGTTTTCGGCGACCAATTATCTGGCGACGTTGCTCTACACGAACTACGACCACGAATGGGAAAAGGGACCCATCGGCCACGCGATCCACGCGCTGCGGCTGTACGACGAACGCGTGCTGCAGCCGTACGACAACGAGGAGAATATAGCGTCGCAAAAGCCCGCTCGCACATCTCAGAGCGGGATGAAATCGCGGTCGCAGAAGCGCTAAGTACGTGAGGCTTTCTAGCCCGACCTCACAATTGCGTCGCGCAGCGTGCTTCTCGTCAGGCTCGAAAGACTGACCCACGCGGCCGGATTTGGGTTGATCTGTGCCGGCATCTACACTACATTGCGGCGCAAATATGGCACTCAACCTCTCCTTCGTGTGGGATGGCACCCGGCATGGTCCCGGCGCGCAAGCTAGCCGATCAGTTGCAAGCGTTCTGCGAGTTGGCAGATCGCTTGGCGACTGCGCACGAGGCCCACGCCCTCTTGTTTTTGATGGAACGGCCGGCTGATTGGGAGCGGCTGCGGCAGTCGGCCGGCAACCACCTGATTCTGCTCGCGGGTGAGGATGAGGAAACGCTCTCCGGGGCCTCGCCCGACGATTTTCGCATCGTCCTCTTGGGAATGCCACCGGAAGTCCCCGTCTATGAGCGGCTGACGCAGGCGATTTTGACGGGCGTAGCCGACGATCATCTACAGCCCGGGGCCTGTGTCGTGGCCGTATACAGTGCGTACGAGCCCACCGTCATCGATTCGCTAAGCATTTTGCAGTTGGGCGAGCATCTGGGCCAGCTTACGATGCGAGATCTTCGCCAGCTCAAGACCCGGATCCCGCTCGAGACGTTGAAGATCGTCGTTGATCTGGCGGTCGACATCGGTCGCGAAGGGCGGGAAGGAAACGCGATCGGCACGCTACTGGTGGTGGGCGATCACCGCAAGGTGCTCAGCTATTGCCGACCGATGGGCTTCGACCCGGTGAAAGGCTACAGCCGCACCGAGCGGAATCTGAACGATGCCAAGGTCCGCGAGGGGATCAAGGAAGTCGCCCAGATTGACGGCGCGTTTGTGATATCGAGCGATGCGACCGTGGTGGCGGCAGGACAGCACATCTCGGCGCCGCGGGCGACCGAGCTGGTGCTGCCGAAGGGTTTCGGCGCGCGACATTGGGCGGCGGCCGAGATTACCCGCGCGTCGACCGCGATCGCGGTGACCGTGAGCCAATCGAGCGGCACGGTTCGGCTGTTTCAAAACGGCGAAGTGGTTCTGCGAATCGAGCCATTCCGCCGGCCGATGAAGTGGAAGGACTTCGAGCAAGAGCCCACGGCTGATTAGCCAATCCTCTTCCGATTTGCTCCTCGCTTAGCGAGTCACGATACAGACGCGGCAATTGTCCGAGATTGCGCACGCCATCGCCGATTATTTGCATTCTGGGGCGATGTCGGTCGTTAGATCATTCTGTTTGATGCTGACGGTCTACAATGGATGATGCGTCGTCCGTTCTTCCTCTGTATCAAGCCCGCCTAGACTCGCGGCAAGGAACAGATTGTATGCAACGTCGTTTCAGACTTCATCCGATTTCGACGCGTTTGATGATTGTGTGCGTCGCCGCCGTCAGCTTGATTGGGGGTGCGTCGGCGGCGGAAAGCCCGACCGACGAGCTCGCCAACGTGCGTCCCGCGCTGCCGCAAATTCCCGAGCGCACGTTCAGCCTGACCGATTTCGGCGGGGTGGGCGACGGCAAGACTTGGAACACCGATGCATTCTCTAAATCGATCGCGAAGATCAAGGAAGAGGGGGGCGGCCGGCTGGTTGTGCCCCAGGGCGTCTTCCTCACGCGGCCGTTTACGCTCTGCAGCAATCTCGACTTGCACTTGGACGAGGGGGCCGTGATTCAAGCGCCGACCAGCTTCACGGACTACGGTCTGCCCGAGCCGGAGACGCTCATCACGCAGGACGAAGTGCGCGAGAAGGTGAAGGTGCCGTCGCCGCTGGTGACTGGTAAAGATTTGCACGACCTGGCAATCACCGGGAAGGGCGTGATTGACGGAGCCGGGGCGATTTGGTGGGCCTGGTCGGAGCGGGCCAGCCGACGGCAACCGGGGCGGCTCGTCTATCCACGGCAAAGACTCGTCGTGATCGACGGCTGCGAGCGGCTCCACGTCGAAGGAATCACGCTCCGCAACTCACCCAACTTTCATTTGGTGCCGACCAAGATAACAAACCTCTTAATCGAGGGCGTGAAAGTTCAGGCTCCAGAGGACGCTCCGAACACGGATGCGATCGATCCCACGTCGTGCACCAACGTCTTGATCCGCGACTGCGACATAGACACCGGCGACGACGACATCGTGATTAAAACGGCCGGCAGTAACATCCTGATCGAAGATTGCCGCATCCGGCATGGCCACGGCATTTCGATCGGAAGCGGCACGACCGGCGGCATCCGTGACATGCTGGTTCGCCATTGCACATTTGAGAACACCGATAACGGCATCCGCATCAAGTCGATGCGCGGGGCGGGCGGTCCGGTCGAGCATATCCGCTACACGGATATCCAGATGAAGGACGTTAAGAACGCGATCGTGCTCGACCTCACATATACGGACAATAACCGACCGAACTTCCGCGGCGATGCCACGAAGGTCCCAAGTATCCAGGATGTTGAGATCGCAAACTTGACCATTGAGGGGGCGCAGAACGCGGGCCGCTTTGTCGGCCTGCCCGACAGCCCGATCGGCCGCGTGACGCTCCGCAACGTCACGATCACGGCGGACAAGGACTTCGTGCAGAAGGACGCAGACGCGGTAGAGTTTGAGAACGTGACCAAAACGATCAACAAAGACGCCGCTCAGCGCGGCCCGGCAAAGATCGAATAGCTTTGCGATCTTCGCTTCTTTGCGGCTTTGCGCGCCAATATCCGGGGCCGCGGCCATTCTATTTGGCGGGCGCGATGACTTCGAGTAGTCGGGCGCGGACCTCGGCCAGGCGGTCGTCGGATTCGGGCTTCGAGCCGTCGCGCTCCGTGACGTAGAACACGTCGACGACTTGATCAAGGTAAGTGCCGATTTTTGCGTAGCGGATCAAGAGCCGTAAGTCGTGCAGCGTTCGCGCCAGGCGATAGAGCAGACCGCGGCGGTCGATCGTGTAGACTTCGATGATCGTACATTCATCGGACAATTGGCTTTCGATGCGGACTTCGTTCGGCAGGTTCGAGAGGGCGGCGTTGGCTTCGTGATGCTCGTGGCCCCAGACCTTACGAAACTTGGGCGGCTGGTCACTATCGATCGAGGCGACCAGCGAGCGGCAAACGGCCTCTTGGCGCTCCGGCGGCGGCTCGCCCGGATAGTCGGGGTCGTGGGCCACATAATGGAGCAGGAGCAGGCCTTCGGCAAGCGTGTACGTTCCGGCCGAGAGGATTTGCATGCCGTGACTGGAGAGCGCGCCGGCCATGCTGGAGAAGATGGCCCGGCCGGTGCCCTCGTTGATGCCGCCGAAGAATTCGACGGTGTCGGTGTCCGGGAGATACCGAGCCCAAGCGGTGCCGCCTCGCGGCGGCAACTCGCGGAACCTGCGCAGCACTTCGGCAATGTCGGCCGGCGAGCGCCGCGCGACGAAGGCTTCGGGCAGAGCCTCAAGTTGTTTTTCGAACCACGCATCGCTTTGTTCAGCAGCCGTCAAACGTTCGCGAGCGAAGCGACGTGCGCTATCGTGGTGATCTTCGACCAGCGCGTCTGGGTCCGGAGATAGGCGCCTGAGCGTCCGCCGATAGAGTTCGAACAGGACTTCAATCTTCCAGCCGTTGAGCACGCCGGGACCCACCGCGGCGAGATCGGCGCAACTTACCAGACAGAGCATTTCAAGCCGCTCGGGGGTGCCGACGTCCTCGGCAAATTTGGCAATTAGCTGCGGCTGCGAGGTGTCGCGCCGAAACGCCAGATGGGACATCATGAGATGCTTGTGAACGAGGAACTCGAGCATCGCAGCGTCGTCCGGGCTGAGGCCTAGCCGAGCCGCGTTGCGGGCCGCGATCCGCCGACCGACCTCGGAGTGATCTTCTTCGTACCCCTTGCCCAGATCGTGGATCAACAGGGCGAGGTGGAGCATGCGTTTGTCTCGCAACAGACCGTAGGCTTCGCCGAGCGCATCGTGCCGATCGAGGAACTGTGAAGCTTCTTCGACCGCGCGAATCGAATGCTCGTCGACGGTGAACTTGTGGTACTGATTGAATTGGAGCAGGCAGCGGGCGTGGGTGAATTCAGGAATGATCTTTTCCAGCACGCCGAGCTCCTGCAACCGGCGGAGAAGCTCGCCAAGCCTGAGCGGATCGGCCAAGATCTTGAGGAACGTCTGGGCCCCTTCGCGGCTCAGCAGATTGGAGTATTGTGGAGCGGTGCGATAGACGAAGTACCACGTGTCTTGGGCGATTCGCTTGCCCTCGCGGCGGGCGAGCTCCACGAGGTTGAGCACTTCCTCGACGTGCCGTTCAAGCTTGGCGAGGGCCTTGGACGTGGCGTTGATTTCGCGACGGCCGACATAATAGCCGTCGGGGGTCGTGCGCCCGAGCACCGGCCCAAACACGCGACTCACGCGCGAAGCCGGCTGCGACAGCTCGGAGAGGCGATTCGCCAAGTGCCAAACGTGATGCGTGTGGTGAAAATAGTCGCGCATGAATTGCTCGACGGGCAGAATGCCTTCGCGCCCGCGGAATTCGAAATACGCGGCCAGTCGGACCTGCTCGGCCCGAGAAAGCACATCGCAAGCCTCGCCGGCGTGAAAGTGCATCTCATTGCGGACGCGAAGCAAGAATGTCTGCGACGAAATGAGCCGGCGATGATCGAATTTCGAGAGCACTCCCATGTCGTGGAGCCGGTCGAATTCGGCCACGCCGCAGCGGATGAACCAGAGCCAGCGCAAGAGATGCAAATCGCGCAATCCACCGCGGGAGCGCTTGATATTCGGCTCGAGCAAATAGACCGTCTCACCAAATTGCTCGCGCTCGACTCGGCGGGCGGTAATGAATTCGCGGCTGAGCATGGTCCCACGGCGCTTGACCATGGCGTTGAAGGCCGCGAGATAGCGGTCGTAGACAAGGGAGCTCCCCAGGAGGAGACGCGACTCGATGAGTGAGGTGCCGATCTGGGCCTCGGCTCGGGCGAGCTGGACTGCTTGGGCGGCGGTCCGCACGCTTTGCCCGAGCTGGATGCCGACGTCGAAGATGTCTTGAGTCAGGCGGCGGGCGAAATCAGCGAGCAGGGCATCAGTTCGCCCCTCATGCAATAGCATCATGTCGACGTCGGAGAAGGGGGCCTGTTGCCGACGGCCGTAGCCGCCGTGGGCTACCAGGGCGACGCGCGCGCGAAGCGCCACCGCGTCGCCCTCCGGAAGGTCGGCCAATGCTGCGTCGTAGATGCGCGTGATTGCGGCATCGGCGAGCGAGGTCAGCCGGGCGCAGACTTTGACGCCGTCCAGCCCGCGATCGTGCTGCTGGCGAAGCTGCTCACGTCCTTCGACCAACTGCTCTCGCGCCGAGAGCACACTCGGACGTAGGCGGGCACCAACAGGCATAGACTTGTGCGAGTCGCGCCGACGCAGGGCGCTAGCCGACTCATGGTATCAAGCATTACGCGACGAAAAAACTGCGACGGCGATCCGAAGGGTGCGAATTACTTCGCTTCGCCGACCCCGTGGACATTCATGCCTACCAAGATAGCGTGACGACCGCGCAGCACCCAGCCCGATCGGAAAAGTATCGACTGCTAAATACGGATCGTCCGTCGCCGAATCGGCGCAGCACGACTACATTCCGAAACTGGTCGCAAACACGGTCTTTGCCAGACACACACGTCGCAGAGCCGGCGGCTTACAGCGCGGCCGCACCGGTTTCGCCGGTGCGAATGCGAATCGTGTCGGCCAGATCAGAGACAAAGATCTTGCCGTCGCCGATCTGCCCCGTTTGGGCCGACTTGACGATGGTGTCGATCGCCGTGCGGAGCTTGCCATCGTCAACGACGACTTCGATCTTGACTTTGGGCACAAAGTCGACGGTGTATTCCGTGCCGCGGTACATTTCGGTATGGCCCTTTTGCCGGCCGAATCCGCGAACCTCGGTGACCGTCATGCCGGTGATCCCGTGCTCGGTGAGGGCGTTTTTCACATCTTCCAGCTTGAAATGGCGCACAATTGCTTCGATCTTTTTCATGTCCTTTGGCTCCCTAGTGAAACCCGCCTGCTAATTAGATTACGATAGGCCGCCGGGTAATTCAATCCGTCGGCGGCACTCAAAGGCCCAAAAACCTATTAAAATCCGCGGTCTCCGTCTCGCCGACCGGAAAGAAATCCCGGCCCGCGAGCAATGTTCAGGCAAAAATGTAACCCTCTTCCTCGTGTTGACTGATGTCGAGGCCCTGGAGCTCTTGGGGACCGCTTACGCGTAGCCCGATCGCGCCGTCGACAATCTTGAGAATGACCCACGTCCCGACGGTGCTAAGCGCCCACGTGACGAGCACAGCTACGAGCTGGCCGCGAATCACGGCGCCGCCTCCCACGTCCACGAGCCCAAGGGGCTGACCGGCTGCCACATTAGAACATGCCCGAGTCGCAAACACGCCGGTCAGGATGGCACCCAGGGTGCCTCCCATTCCATGCACGCCAAAGGCATCGAGCGCATCATCGTAGCGGAACTTCCCTTTGATCCTGCTGCACGCAAAGGCACAGACAATACCGGCGGCCAATCCCATAAAAATGGCCGACATCGGATTCACAAATCCGGCGGTCGGCGTGATACAGACCAATCCGGCGACGATGCCGGAGGCAGTTCCCAAAACGGTCGGCTTGCCGCGTGTGAACCAGTCGTAGCCAGCCCAAGCCAAAGCCCCGGCGGCGGCAAAATGGGTGGCCGCAAAAGCGCTCGACGCGATGTGGTCCGACATCAATTCGCTGCCGGCGTTAAATCCGAACCAGCCGACCCAGAGCATGGCGGCGCCCAGTGCGGTGTACGTCAAATTGTGTGGCCGCATGTCTTCTTGTCCGAAGCCAACGCGTCGGCCAATCATGATCGCGCAGACCAGCGCCGAGACGCCAGAGCTAATATGAACGACCGTCCCGCCGGCAAAATCGAGTGCGCCGCCGGCCCAAGCGTGAGGACTTCCGAATGCGAGGATGCCGCCGCCCCAGACCCAATGGCACAAGGGACAATAGATAATCGTGCCCCAGAGGATCGTGAACAGCACCATCGCACTGAACTTCATTCGCTCGGCAAAGGCGCCGCAGATAAGCGCCGGCGTGATAATGAAAAACATGCCTTGGAACAGCATGTGGGTAAGCCGTGGAATGGCGGCTGCCATCGGCTCGACGGGGGCGTTGACCGCGGCATCCCAAGTCCGCTCGACTCCGTGCATCAACAGATAGTCGGTATTGCCGAAGTAAGCGCCGTCACCACCAAAGGCAAAGGAGTAACCGTAAAGTCCCCAGATCACCGTATTGAGCCCCATCAGAAACAGGCATTGCATCATGACATCCAGGACGTTTTTGCGCCGGACCAGTCCGCCATAGAACATCGCCAATCCTGGAGCCGTCATAAAGAGGACCAGGGCGCAACTGGTGAGCATCCAGGCATTGTGTCCGGCCAGTTTAGCCTCGTCTGCGTCCTTAGCAACTTCGACGAGCGTCGGAGCCGATTTAGGCACCACCGGGACCATCGCGGCCGCTTCACGAGGACCCCAGGCCCGGCCCGGTGCCGCCAAAACCAGCCCAAAAGTCAACACCATCCCCCAGGAACGAAATGCTCCGCCCATGTCCCCAACCTCCGCCTGAGAAACACCGTCAGAAGGATTGAGCCCTGCGTCGCTGTCGGCCGCCTGACCGCAGCGTGGCGCAAATCCACGGAAAAGTTGCATCTAGATTACGGCCGGTCGGCTGCGTGGTAAACCCCGACGGCGCAAGTTTTTTCCGAGAGAGCGCAGCCCGAAAGACTTTTCGGTGACCACGACTTGTTCGTTACTAGCTATAGGTCCGGCCGCCATTTCACATCCGTCGTGCCAGCCGCGCGATTTGCCAAGCGAGCCGCGACAAAAAGCGCGTCGCTCAGCCGATTGATGTAGCGAAGGACTTCCCCGCGAATCGTTCTCTCGCCAGTGGATAATCGGACGAGCAGCCGCTCCGCCCGCCGGCAGACGCATCTGGCCAGATGCAATTGAGCGGCGGGCGGGCAGCCGCCGGGCAGGATGAATTCCCGCAGCGGCTCCAGACAAACGTCCCAGCGATCGATGGCCTGTTCGAGGGCCGCCACGTCGGCGTCTTGGATGAGGGTCAGACTGCCGCTGGTCTGCTCGGGCTGCGCTGTCGCCAGTTCGGCCCCCAGGTTGAATAGTTGGTGCTGAACCCGCTCGCAAAACTGGCCAAGGTCTGTCGGCGCGGATTCCAGACGGCCCAATTCGACCCGCACGACGCCGACCATCGCGTTAAGCTCGTCGAGGGCGCCGATGACCTCCAGGCATGGATCATCTTTTCGGACGCGCCGGCCGCCACAGAGCCCCGTTTCACCGCCGTCGCCAGTTCGCGTGTAAATGTTAGGCATATTGTGGCTGGAACAGGAGTCGCGGAGTCGAGTCGGCGTAGCGCGGCGAAACCGGCGGGGAACTAGTCTCTACCCCTTATACCGAAGGCGGGCGCAATTGAACAACACGCATGTTGCGGCGGCGCGCATGCGCTGCGAGAACGCCACCCCGCGGGACCCGCGGAATCAGCCGCCAATGGACCGATTTTCCCGTTTCCGCGGCCGCAACTTCGCCCCATTCCCACCTTCCAAGGCACCTGGGGCGGTGGTGCGGCCTGTGCAGTCGCGGGCCTCTTGATTCGTCACCGGGCACCTTCGGTCGCGCGCCGAACAGTGCATCCATAACCTAACTTTGTGCAGATTGACGGCCGTGAATTGACGGACGCTGCTGGGAAACCGCTGTTTTTTCGTTCCCGCAGCAGCACCAGAACTCGCGGCCCGCCTATGACAAGTCCCCCACTTGCTCCCGGCCAGTTTCCCAACCACTGAGTAAGGACAGCCGCCAGAACTTGATCGACGAAATGTCACGACCACCGGCGGTGATCCGCAACTTCGACCCAACCGTTTAGCCGAGAGAAATGCCGATGGGCTTCCTAAAACAATTCTTTGTCAACGTATTCGACGACACCCGGACGGTTCACGCCGCCAGCGGCTTCAAACAGCTTTCCGAAGAAGAGCTGGAAGCCCATCTGGGCGTGGCCCGTTACGGCGACTTCGAGCTCACCGACGCTGTTCGGCCCTCGTACGGTCTGGAAGTCGTGCCGAGTGGCGGCTTCCGCCACGACACCTATCGCGACGACGAGACGAAGTCGACGGTGCCCGTGGTGATGGCGGCGGTCACCAAGTCGCGGCTGATGGAGACCTTCATCGAGCTGCTCTCGCCGCTGGGGGACGTGGTCGACGTGGTGCTTGAGACCAGCCACGCACAAGAAAATCGCGGACATACTGATCTCTACCGCGAACACATCGAGATGCCGATCCTGCAAAGCACCCTCTGGGACTTTGAGGACCTCTTGATCAACGATGGCTGCACAGGCATCGCGATACTCAATCCGAACATCCCGCAGGAAGTGCAGCTCGATGAGCACAAGCTGCTGATCGCCTACGGCAATAAGCTGACGCCGTACGAGGGCATCCTGATCGATTGCCACGTCGATTGCCGCGAGGACATGCGATTCATCACCGAGGCCGAGCACGTCCACTCGACCACCGAGCGGTTTGCGCAAGAGTTTGAAGAGCTCAAGATCCGGCTGGGGATGGATAATTATCGGTAAGCGAATTCATTTATCCACATCATTTAGCCCCGG
>DASYDU010000077.1:0-22821 GCA_036499445.1 Lacipirellulaceae bacterium | reverse complement strand
CGGCGGCAAAGCGCTGCAGGGCGGTGATCAGTGTTTCCTTGGCCTTGGCGTCGCAAATCTCGGCCAACTCTTTTTCGCGTTTGATGATCAGCGCGCCTTGTTCGTTGGCCAGCTCGCGGCTGAGTTGCTGCAGAAGCTGATTCTTGGCTTCTTCGGCGCCGAGGCCGCTGACTTTGTGGAGCGTTTGCCGCTGGATATCGAGCAGATCGTCGAGTTCCGATTGACGGCGATTCGCGTCTTCGAGCTTTTCGCTGAGCTTGCGTTGGTTGCTCTCGACCATTTTCTCTTGCTTTTGCAGTTGGTCGCTGCGCTGGGCGACCATGTCCTGCTGCTTGTCGAGCTGCCGTTCACGGTCAAAGAGTTTTTGCCGCGATTCATTGAGCTGCTCTTCGATCCTGGTCTTCTCGCGAAGCGCCATCTCCTTAGCCTCGACCTCAGCCTCCTTGCGACGAGAGTTGGCCTCCATCTCCGCGCGATCAATGATCAGCTGGGCTTCCTTGTCGGCATCGCGTTTGCGCAGATAGCCGAGCAGCTTGATGACGCCCATTCCCATGAGCGCGGCAACGAACGCCACCGTGATGATAACCCAGGGATTTGTGCCGACATCCTCGGCAAGAACAATAATCGAGAAGCGATTCAACACAGCCACTCTCCTCGCCGGATGGTTCCACACGATCCGAACGCACCGTTCGGTTGCAGAGCCGTTGTAACTTCAGTTCCCACGCCGGGGATTGGAAGTGACGGACCGTAGCGGCCATCGAGCAGAGCAGGCAAACGGCAGGGTTATCGCTTGCGGACAACGCCGAACGAGCGTTCGTGAAAAAAGAGTTCAAGCAATCGCCGGGTCAAATGCCGTCGCGATTGGTCGGCCCGCGCAGGACGGCGGACGACACAATGACGGTGGCTGGCGACCATCTTCCGTGGAATCCAGGAGATGGCCACGGCAAGATTCGCCCGCGCGAATCGCTGCCTTGCCGGTAACTCAGCCATGGAGCAGGATGAACAATTTCCCGCGGCTGGCCCAGCGGGAAGATGCCGTCGCGCCATGGATGACCATTTGGAATCGTGGCCAAGTCGCGATCGTGCGATAACGAGGCGCAGAGCTCCGCGATTTTATCGAGGAACCAGGCGCCGGCGCTCGTCACGAGGGCGATCAGGCTGCGAAACCTGAGCATGTCAAAAGCGGTCATGGACTGGCTTGTACTCATTCACGAACAAACTTATTTAGCGTTGCGTTCTGCCCAACGGCATCTTCATGCCGTCGGTCCAAACACTTCTAATTCACAAACAGCCGGCTTCCGCATCGTGCGAAAGCACACCAACAACTTGCCCCGCCACGCCTTGCCAGGGGACGAGACCAGATTGCGAATCGAAGACCGCTAGACCAATCGTCTGCCGGCCCGATCCGTCCAGATGAATATGGATAGATGAAACGACTATCATGGTAACAAATGTGCTTGTCGCTGCAACTGGAAAGCGGTCAGATGCCGAGAATCGTCGATGCACAGCGGACCGCAATGTTTGACCAACTTACGCTGAGTGCCGTTGGCGGCCGAAAGACGGGGCCTATTGAAGATGTCCGGTAGTCGCGCGTCACATCCGTTTGAGCTTGAAATCGCCGCCGCGTGGCCGGTTGTCGACTGGCGTCAGGTGCACGTCCTGCTTGCCGTCTCGGGCGGGCCGGATAGCGTGGCGCTTTTGCGGGCGATAGATTCGCTGAAACGGCGAGCGGGCGGACGCGGACGAGTGATTGTCGGCAATTTGAATCACGGACTGCGCGGAGCGGATGCGGACGCGGATCAGGTCTGGCTGGCGACGCTTTGCGATCGCATGGGAATGCCGTTTGAAGCCGGCGCGGCGGACGTGGCTGGATTGGCGACCGAGCAGGGTGATGGATGGGAGGCGGCCGCCCGCGCCGCTCGTTACGAATTCCTGTGCCGGACGGCCGAACGACTTGGCGCGCGATGGGTTGCCACGGGTCACACGCGAGACGACCAGGTCGAAACCATCGTCCACCGGCTAATTCGGGGCACGGGTCTGGCGGGTTTGACGGGCATGCGGATGGTCCGGCCGTTGTCTCCGACTGCGAGCCTGGTTCGGCCGATGTTAGCGGTCCGCCGGGACGAGGTGCTGGAATACTTGAGCGCAATGGGCCAGGATTTTCGTAGCGACTCGACCAATGCTGATCCTCGATTCACGCGCAACCGTTTGCGGCATCAATTGCTGCCCATGTTGCGGGCCGAATTCAATGCTGATTTCGACGATGCGGTCGCGCGACTTGCGGAGCAAGCGGCCGAATCGCAAGCGGTGATTGACCGGCGCTCGGCCGAGTTGGCTGCGAATTGTGTGCATATCGATTGGCCGACATCTGTCGCTGGCGAGCAGGATGGAAAATGTAACGAAGAGAATCCGCGATCCGCAGAAGTTGTATGCATCGATTGCCGGCAGCTTGACGGTGAGCCGGCGCTCCTCATCCGCGAGGTTTTGCGGACCGCTTGGCGCGACGCGAATTGGCCGCTGCAGGCGATGGGCTTTGACCAATGGCAGCAGTTGGCGCCGTTCGCGGGAGCAGAGGGCGAAAATAGGCCGCAGATCAATTTGCCGGGAGAAGTACTTGTTGTGCGAGAAGGCGAGATACTTCTGCTGCGGCGGATTCTCGCGAGGACGCACGCGATTGACGAGGCACAGAGATAAGCTAGCCAATCAATTTAATCTATCTATCTTATCTTGACGTTTAGGCCGCTCGATTCGTACCATACCGCGCTCTAAATTCTGACGCCACAGCAAGTTACATGGCATGAGGCTGTACAAACGAGAGATGTCCCGGCTCGCGCTGGTGCTTGTGATCGCGCTTGTCGCACGCTTGGCGTTCGTTGCCTGGTGGCAGCAGACACAGAATTTGAGCGACCGGCGATTTGAGTTGCCCGACAGCCAGAGCTATTGGGAGTTGGGACAACACATGGCACGAGGCGAACCCTATCAATTCGGCACCGCCGATCGCAGCGTGTTTCGTGCGCCCGGTTATCCGCTGCTGTTGGCGGGGCTGTTTCGAGTCGTGGGGGCTGACGCGCCGCCATCCGCTGCTCGCGTGTTGGGAGCCGTGTTTGGAACGTTGTCGGTCGCCGGAATTTATTGGCTGTCACGCGCAATGTTCTCGCCGGATGTCGCCTTTCTCGCGGCCGCGATTGTGGCCGTGTATCCCGAAGCGATCGCGACCAGTGCACTGCCTCTTTCCGACGGGCCATTTTGTCTGTGGATGCTGCTGCAACTTGTGTTTTTTAAGTTGGCGGCGACCGGAGCGCCGCGACGGGACCTGGTATTCGCGGCGCTGGCCGGCGCGATGGCGGGCATCGCTTCGCTGACGCGGCCTAGCTGGCTGCTATTCACGCCAGGTGTCGTTGCAGTTTGGGCGGTTGGATCGCAGTTTGAGAAGCGGCAATTGGTGCTTGGTGGCACGATGCTTGTTGCGCTCGCACTGGTGATGTCGCCGTGGTGGGTCCACAATTGGCGTGTCGTCGGCCGATTTGTTCCGACCACGTTGCAAGTGGGGGCCAGTCTCTACGATGGGCTCAATCCCGCGGCTGACGGCAGCAGCGACATGCGATTTGTGCCTCGATTTGAAGAGCAATTGCGAGCGGCCGACGCGGCTCATTCGCCGGCGGCGACCGACCCGCCGTTCGAATATCGACTCGATCGGCTGATGCGGAGCGAATCGCTCGACTGGGCGGCGGCTCACCCGAGCCGCGTGATCGAATTGGCTGGGACGAAGCTGCTGAGGCTTTGGAACTTCTGGCCCAATGAGCCGTCGTTTCGTAGTTGGTGGGTGCGGCTGGCGGTCTTGGTGACGTATACGCCGATTCTGTTGCTAGCCATTGTGGGCGCTTGGATGATTCGTCGCCGCACGTTCGATCTGATGCTGCTCGTGGCGCCGGCCATTTACTTGACCGCGCTGCACGTGGTGTTCATCGGCTCTCTCCGCTATCGGCAGCCGGCAATGCTCACGCTGGCGATCCCGGCGGCAATGGCGGTTTGCCGGCTTTGCGGTCGAGGTGACACGCCATCCAATCAGATTGATGCAATTCCCGTTTCTTAAGGGCGAAGGAGCGTCTGCCATCTTCACGCGCTTGATCAATAGCTGCTGGTCGATGTTCCAATGGGGATTGTTCCTCGTGGTGACCGCTGCGCTATTGGTCGGCGGGTACTTTTATCTGCGATTTGATGACGAGATTCGCCGTCATGTGCAGCAACTCCTGGCTTCTCATTACCCGAACCTGACGGTGAAAGTAGGGAAGGCGCGGTTTGAAAAAGGCCGGGGCATCCTGGTCTACGACCTGACGATATCCGACCCGCGCGCGGCGGGCCCGACGCAACCCACGCTCTCGATCGATGAGCTGTTTCTCGCCTGTGACACACGGGTGGAGGAGCTGCTCTCGGGCAAGCCGCGCATGGATCGGATCGATGTGCGTCGGCCACGACTTCACGCGATTCGACAAGCGGATGGCACTTGGAACTTGCTATCGCTGTTGCCGCTACCGCGGTTGAGCGAACAAGCCCCGCAACTGGTCATCGAGGACGCAACGCTGGTGCTGGATGATGCGACACGGCACGATGCGGCGCGGCTAACGCTACGGGGCATCGACATCAATCTTTCGCCGATGACCGATAGTGCTGCTGCGACGGGGACGCGCGCCGACCGACGGTTTCATGTGGTGGGAACGGTAGCGGGCTGTCCGGCACGTGAGCTGAAATTCAACGGCACGATCAATGCCGACCAATCGACCGGCGACTTGACGTTGGACGTACGCGGGCTGGAAGTGACGCCGGAACTGTTGGCGGCGATCCCGGGCAACTCGTCGACCACGAGCTCGAATGTCCAACTCTATGGAAAGGCAGATGCAACACTCCGCGTGTGGCGGTCGAGCGCCGCGCCGACGGACTTCGGTTGGTCCGCGGATGTAAGTCTGAGCCGCGGGCGGCTGGAGTACGCACCGTTACCACAAGCGGTGACGGACTTGGCGATCAGCCTTCAGGCTGATGGCCAGCGGCTTTCGATCAAGGAGCTGACGGGAAAGTTTGGGACGGCCGAAGTAGCGATTGCCGCCGAGCGTACCGGCTGGTCTCCGGACGCCAAGTTGGGGATTCACGGCAAGATCGTCGGACTGATGGCGGACGAACGATTGCGGGCGGCGCTGCCGGCGGCGCTCGACCGAATTTGGCAACGATTCCAACCGGCTGGTCCCATTGACGCGGACGTCAAGTTAACCTTTGACGGCGAGCATTGGCGGCCGGAGCTCGTGGCCCATTGCCGAGGGATTTCGCTGACGGACGCGGAGAAGTTTCCCTACCCGGTCGAGCAGGCGACGGGAACGGTCGAGCTCCTGCCGGTAGCAAATCGCGACGATCTGGAGCTGCGATTGGATCTGGAGGCCCGTGGGAATGGGCAACCGATTCGGATTCGGGCGGACCTGGCAAATTTGAAGTTGCCCACGGCTGGAGAAGCGGCAAGCGATGAACCACAACACAAACCAGTGGGTTGGGTTGAGGTTGCTGGTAGCGCAATTACGATTCACGAACGGCTGCTCGCCGCGCTATCGGAAAAGTGCCAGCGGTTCGTGCGATCGCTGGCGCCGGAGGGGACGGTGGATTTTCACTGGCGGTACGAACGGCTCGATCCCATGCAGCCGAATGCGGACACGTCGCTGGAACTGCGGCTGGCAGATTGCAGCGTCCAATACGACCGATTTCCTTATCCTTTGCAGCATATCCAGGGTTTGGTCACTAGCCACAATGGCCAGTGGAGTTTCGAGAAACTGGAGAGCCGCGATCGACAAGAGGCGACGGCGGCGGTGACGTGCGCGGGCCAATCGCAAGAAGCGGCGGACGGTCTTGAGCTGCAGTTGGCGTTTCAGGGAAGCAACGTGGCGCTCGACGAAAATCTCCGTCGGGCGTTGACGCCCGCCGTTCAAAAAGTGTGGGCAGATCTGCGGCCACAGGGCAGCGTCGACTTCACCGCGAACGTTGTGCGACATCCGACGGACAAAGAGGCGGTGATTCAGGTCGAGCTGCGGCCTCACGCGCAATCGGTTTCGGTCGAGCCGACGTTCTTCCCTTACCGATTCGAGCAGATTGGCGGCCGGGCACTCGTCTCGGCGAACCACGTGGAGTTGCAGCAGATTAGCGCGCGGCATGGCCGCTCGGGCTTTGCCGGGCAGGGCGCGTGGCAGGCCACGCCGGATGGCGGCTGGCAACTTGCGCTCACCGGTCTCAATGTTGATCGCGTGACCGCCGATCCGGAATTCGTCGCGGCATTGCCGCCCAGTGTGCAGCGTATCATCGACCGTCTGAAACCGAGCGGCACGATCGATCTATTGGGGACGACGCTTCAATTTGCGAAGGGGCCGGGAGCGGCCCAGCTGGCATCGAATTGGGATATTCAGCTGGCGTGCCATCAGACGGCGTTGCGGGGCGATTTGCCGCTCGATAGCCTCACCGGAGGGGTGCGTCTAATGGGACGAAGCGACGGCCAGACATGCTTTTCCTATGGAGAGCTGGCGATCGATTCACTCATCTGGAACGACGCCCAGTTGACGAACGTCCGCGGGCCGTTTTGGGCCGACAACTCGAATTGCCTGTTGGGGCAGGGGGCAACGGCAAAACTGGGGCAGCCGCCGCGACCGATGACGGCCGATGCCTACGGGGGAACTCTGCACAGCGACATTCGGCTTCAGCACGATGGAAATCCCATCTACCACGTCGATGTTTCGATGGGCGGCGTCGATTTACGGAGAATCACTAGCGAGCGGCTCGGCGGACCCAAAGACATCACTGGAACCGTGTCCGGCAAATTGTCGCTCGACGGGGCAGGGCGATCAACCTACGCGCTAGCAGGCAGCGGCGAACTGCACATCGTCGACGCGAACATTTATAAATTGCCGGTGCTCGTGGCGCTGCTCAAGGTGCTCAGCAATCGTTCGCCCGATACGACGGCTTTCGATCGCTGCGATGCCAGTTTTCACATTCACGGCGAGCAAATTCAATTTGACCGGCTTAATTTGCTCGGCGACGCACTCAGCCTCTATGGGCGCGGGGAAGCAAGTTTTAACCGCAATTTGAATCTGGAGTTTTATAGCATGGTTGGGCCGAGCGGTTTCACGGTGCCGCTCTTGAGCTCGATGGCGGGCCAAGCCAGCAAGCAGATGCTTCAGCTTAAGGTCGACGGCCCGATCGACAATCCGCAGATCCATCGGGAAGCGTTTCCGGCGATGAACCAAATGTTGCAGCAGATTCAGGCGGAATTGCAGCGCGGCGCCCCGACCGGAGTGGTTCAGTCACCAGCGCCCGCCGCGGCACCGCCGGCCCAGGCGAGCTCGCCCTGGGGTCCGCAAATAAAGTAGTAGAATAAAATATGAGCCGGTTAACTTGGCCGGCGTCGAGGAGGTGGCCATGAGCCTGTTACCGCTCGGTGGAATCATTGGAAGTGCGGCCGGAGTGCCGCTGTCGCAAACGGCCGGGAGCGAGGCGGAACGCGCGCAGCGGGATGCGGGCGTGCAACAACGTCAGGTCGACGCAACCGATCGTTCGGAGAAGGCCGCCGGCATCGGCACGACGGAAGAGGATCAAGAGACTTCGGAGCGGGACGCTGATGGTCGCCGCTTGTGGGAAACGCCGCCTGAGAAGAAAGAGCGTGCGGCGAACGATGCGACGGCCGCATCCCCGCCGCGATTGAGCAAGGACGCCACCGGACTTTCGGGCAATCAACTCGATCTGACGGGCTAGTCGGGCGCGAACTTATTCACAGGATCGCAATCTTAAGACTGAACACTGACTACTGAAGATTGGCAGCTTTCTTTCATGCGATTCACCAAGATGCAGGGCGCCGGCAACGACTATGTTTACGTCGATTGCTTTGCGGAACCTGTTCCCAAGGATGTTTCCGGCGTGGCCCGGCGAATCTCCGATCGCCGGTTCGGCGTAGGCGGCGACGGCTTGATCTTAATTTGCCCCAGCGAGCGGGCCGACGCCGAGATGCGGATGTTTAATGCCGACGGATCGGCGGCCGAGATGTGTGGTAACGGTATTCGGTGCGTGGCCAAGTACGTCTACGACCACGGGCTGTGCCGAAACGAGCAATTGCGGATTGAGTCGGGGGGGGAAGTTCGCAGCCTGGAATTGAGGATTACCGAGGGCAAGGTCGAACAAGTGCGTGTCGACATGGGTGCGCCGATTTTGACGCCGGCCGAAATACCGACGACCTTGCGGTCGGCCAGATCGCCCGATTCGCCGGTCGTAGACGTGCCGTTTCTGCTCGGCGGCCGCGAATTTCGCGTGACGTGCGTCTCGACGGGCAACCCACATTGCGTAACATTTGTTGACGCTGTCACGGACGACTGGGTGCTCGGGATTGGGCCGAAACTTGAGCTGGATTCGCATTTCCCCAAGCGTGTAAACTGCGAATTCGTCCAAGTGCTCAGTCGAAGTGAGGTGCGCCAACGGACGTGGGAGCGCGGCTCGGGCGAAACGCTCTCTTGCGGTACGGGGGCCTGCGCCGTCGGCGTGGCCGGCGTGCTCACGGGCCGGACCGACCGAAATGTGGTTGTACACCTGCCGGGAGGCGATTTGGCGATTGAGTGGAACGAGGCGGATGACCACGTCTACATGACGGGCCCGGCCGTTGAGGTGTTCAGCGGCGAGTGGGTCGAATAGGTTCGCCTGTCCGGACTTACGTATGAACTCGCAAGGATGCGAACGAGAATGGCTCCCGCCAAAGCGAAGAAAAAGAAGAAGCGCCGATTTCGCAGCGCGCTGGCTGCCAAGCTCGGCGGTCTGGTTGCGGCCAAGTCGATTTTGACTTGGATGCAGACGCTCGACACACGAGCCGTGTTTTATGACCGGGCGGTTGATCCGGCGTTCGGCGTTAGCGGGCCGCGGATTTATATCTTCTGGCACGAATACCTCTTGTTGCCACTCGCACTCCGCGGCCATTGTCATCTGTCCATGCTGCTGAGCCAACATGCGGACGCGGACATTTTGGCTCACATCGCCCATCACGTCGGATTTGATTGCGTTCGCGGTTCAAGTCGCCGCGGCGGCGCTCGTGCACTCATGGAGCTTGAAGAGCAGAGCCAGCGGAAACACCTAACAATCACGCCCGACGGTCCGCGCGGACCTCGGCGACAATTGGCAATGGGTGCCGTTTATTTGGCATCGCGGCTCCAATTGCCGCTGGTGGTGATGGGTTTCGGCTATGATCGTCCGTGGCGCGTGAACAGCTGGGATCGATTTGCCGTGCCGCGGCCGTTTTCGCGCGCTCGAGCCGTGATCGGACCGGCGATGATGGTACCAGCCGACTTGGATCGCTCGGACTTAGAGCATTGTCGGCAGCGAGCCGAGCGGCTGATGAATTGTCTCACGCGCGAGGCCGAGACCTGGGCGGCGGCCGGCACACGCAAGATGGGCGAAGTCGTGATTGCACCGCGAATAGGGCCGCCACCGAAAGTCGAATTGGCTGACCAAGCGCCCGTGACTCCTAACAAGCGCTTTCTCGCCGCGTGAATCGACTGCCCGGGCTACGGTTGGTATCTTAGCGTCGGTGCCAACGCCAGATGGATCGTTCTGGTAACGGCCATTCGCTCGCCGCCGAGACACGCTCCAAGATGCCAATTGCAAATGCAACGTCCGCTCCGCAAACGCTGACCGTCTCGCAGCTGACGGCCCGAATCAAGGATCTGCTGGAAGGGGCTTTTCCATCGGTGTGGGTGGCGGGGGAAGTTTCGAATTTCTCGCGGCCGCAGTCGGGCCACTGCTATTTCACGCTCAAAGACGATCAGTCGCAGATTCGCGCGGTCGTTTGGCGGGGCGCGGCGACCAAACTCAAATTTGATCTGGCGGACGGGTTGGAAATTATCTGCCGCGGTCATCTCGACGTGTATGGCCCGCGCGGCAGTTATCAACTGGTCGTCGACGAGCTGCAACCGAAGGGTTTGGGCGCGCTTGAGCTGGCGCTGCGCAAACTGCGTGAGAAACTGGCGGCCGAAGGGCTGTTTGATCCGGCGCGCAAACGTAGGCTACCGGCGTTCCCGCGGCGGTTGGCTTTCGTCACAAGCCCGACGGGCGCGGCCGTCCGCGATTTTTTGGAAGTGTTGCGGCGACGGTGGCGGGGCGTCGAGGTGCTCATCATCCCGGCGCGAGTGCAGGGGGCCGGTGCGGCCGCCGAAATCGTCGCCGGCATCCGGGCGGCAAATCGGCTCGTGCCGCTGCCCGACGTGCTGGTGGTGGGGCGAGGTGGCGGAAGCTTGGAAGATCTGTGGGCGTTCAACGAGGAGCCGGTGGTCCGCGCCATCGCCGCATCGCGGATTCCCACGGTGTCGGCCGTCGGGCACGAGATTGACGTGACGCTCGCCGATCTGGCGGCCGACGTGCGGGCGCTGACGCCCAGCGAAGCGGCCGAGCGGGTCGTCCCGGCTGCCGACGAAATGCTTAAGCGGCTAACAGCGTATCGCGACCGGCTGCGAACCGGAACCACCCGCCGACTGATGCTGGCCCATTCGCGGCTGGAGACGATCGCCGCCCATCGGCCGTTTCGCCGGCCATTCGATGTGGTTCACGACCACAGTCGCCGAGTAGACGACCTTGCCATGCGCGGCACTTCAGCTTTGAGGTCGTTAGTTCATGACCGTCAGCGGCGGTTTGCGCGCTTGGCGGGCCAACTGCAGTCGCTCAGCCCATTGGCTGTTTTGGAACGCGGTTATACGATAACGCGTGATGCAAACAGCGGTCAGGTTGTTCGCGACGTGACGCGACTGAGAGTGGGACAGACGATCGTCACTCGGTTCACGCGTGGCGAGGTAACCAGCAGGGTAGAATCGGTTGATTCATAGTGTCGTTATTTCGTTTGATTTCGTTGCGGACTTGGTCGGGAAGCGGTAGAGGATGAAAAACTGTTTGCGAGCTATTGCATTTCAACTGTCGTTGCTCGGCTTCTTTGGTGCCGCCTGGCGAGCTGATGCGAGCGAATCGGCGACCGTTTACCTCACGGCGAAGAACTCCGACCAACGGCTGGCGAAGACTGCGGAGTTGAAATGGACCGATTTGGCGCAGCCGCCGGAGAAGGTCGATATCATTTTCCTTGATCCGAGCAAGAAATTTCAAACGCTGCAGGGAATCGGCGGGGCGCTGACGGATGCGTCGGCGGAGACTTTCGACAAATTGCCCGTCGCGCGGCAGCAAGAATTGTTGACGGCTTATTTCGATCCGAAGGTGGGCCTGGGCTACTCACTGGGTCGGACGAACATCAATAGCTGCGACTTTTCGAGCGACGTGTATACGTACGTCGCGGAGGGAGACAAAGAGCTGAAGTCGTTTGACGTCGCTCACGATCGGAAGCATAAGATCCCGTTCATCCAGAAGGTGCTGGCTACTGCCGGCAAAGGCTTCACGCTATTTGCCAGTCCGTGGAGCCCGCCGGCGTGGATGAAGGACAACAACGATATGCTGCATGGCGGCAGCCTGAAGCCGGAATACTACTCTGCTTGGGCGAATTACTACGCCGATTTTATCGAAGACTACTCCAAGGAAGCGATTCCGATTTGGGGGATTTCAGTTCAGAACGAGCCGATGGCGATTCAGACTTGGGAATCGTGCGTTTACACCGCTCAGCAGGAGCGGGACTTCGTCAAAATGCATCTTGGTCCAACGTTGGCGGCTCGGGGGCTCGCAGACAAGAAGATCATCGTTTGGGATCATAACCGCACAATGATGTACCAGCGTGCAGCGACAATCTTGGAAGATCCGGCGGCGGCCAAGTACGTGTGGGGCGTCGGCTTTCATTGGTATGTGAACGATTCGTTCGACAATGTCCAATTGGTGCACGAAGCATTTCCGGAGACGCACCTGATGCTTACTGAGGGTTGTCATGGTCCGTACGACGGCTCGCAACTCGACGAATGGCATTGGGGCGAGGGGTACGGCGCGGCGATGATCAATGATTTCAACAACGGCGCCGAAGGTTGGACCGATTGGAACGTGCTACTGGACGATACGGGCGGACCGAATCACGTTTCGAACTTTTGCTTTGCGCCAATGATCGCCAGTCGGCAGAGCGGCGCGTTGCATTACATGAACTCGTTTTATTACATCGGCCACTTTTCGAAGTTCATCCGGCCGGGCGCCAAGCGGGTTGTGAGCTCCTCGACGGCGGATAATCTGCTGACGACCGCGTTCCAGAACCCCGACGGCTCGATCGCGGTCGTCGTGATGAACGAGGCCGCGAAAGAGCATCCGTTTCTGGTCTCGTTGCATGAAAGGGTGGCGTCGACGACCATTCCAGGCCATGCGATTATGACTATCGTGATAAAGTAGTCCTTTACTATCTTTATCCTTCAAGACCTAATGCGGTTCTCGCAAAATCTCTGGCTTAGATGGTTAGCGTGCTCGGCGGCGGTACTGTTCGCCACGGGAAGTTGCTTGACGCACCTAGCGGCTGAACCGGCACAGCCGCCAAGCGAGGCGTTTCACGATTCGGAGCGAACAGGCGGCCCGCAAAAAATCCCTGGCCGAGTCCTGTGCGCCTACTATGACCTCGGCGGGGAAAGCGTGGCATATCACGATAGCGAGGCGAAGAATCTAGGCAGCGGGACGCTCAATCCGGCGGACGGATCGTATCTGAATGAGTTTCGGATGAAGGAGGGTGTCGACACCTCCTATACGAAGTACCACGACGACATCGACAAGAATCCTTACAATCTGGTGCAGCCGCCGGATGGTCTGCTTTACGTGGGCTGGACCTCGCCGGGGGAATGGTTCAACGTGACGGTCGCCGTAGCAGAGGCGGGGACCTATCAAGTTGATCTGCTTTACACGTCGAACCGTGGCGGAACGATCGGTCTGGACTTAAATGGGAAGCCGCTCACCGGCCCGCTCTCGATCACGTCGACCAACAACGCGGAGGATCCGATTGCCTGGCGGCAGTGGCATCACTGGAACGAGATGAAGTCGCTGGCCGAGGTGGAGCTGCCAAAGGGAGTGAGCGTCGTCACGGTACACGTTGTTACCGCAGGGAATATGAATTTGGCGGCGTTCGATTTTCGGCTCAAACATTAAGCTGATGAAGTTAAGTCAATTGCCGCCGCTGGCGGCAATGTTGATGACCCATTTGAGGATGCTCAGGTGAGCAAGAAGAAACCTGCAAAATCAGATTCGTCAGACGACGGGCCATCGTTCGAAGAATGCTTAGGCGAGCTGGAAGCGATTGTCGGGGAGCTCGAGGGCGGGAAATTGGGGCTGGCCGACGCGCTGGCGCGATACGAACAAGGGGTGAAACACCTTAAGTCGTGCCACGGCTTGTTGGAGCGGGCCGAGCGTCGAATCGAGATTTTGAGCGGCGTCGACGCCGAGGGCAAAGCGGTCACGAAGCCGTTTGACGAGCAGGAATTTGCATCGCTCGAAGAGCGCGCGTCCGCCCGCGGAAAACGCCGAACGAGCGAAACGCCGCCGGTTTCACGCCGACGCGCCGCGGAGGGCGACGACGTAGACGAGGGGAGTCGGCTGTTTTAGAATGAAATGAAGGGATTGTAGCCGTAAAATCTGTCAGCGCTTGTCTTTAGCTCCCGCTCCGACTATCGTGCCCACGTTGTCTGTCGCCGAACCTGCCGCTGCTGAGCCGGACCAACTGCGTTCGCAGATCGATGCCGCGCTCGATCACTTTTCGCGATTCAATGATGGGTGTCCCGCTCAGCTTCAAGAGGCGATTCGCTATGCGCTCTTAGCGCCAGGCAAACGGCTGAGGCCGCGATTGGTGCTGCTGGCGGCGGAGGCGTGCGGCGGCTCGATCGCGGCGGCACTACCTGCGGCGTGTGCCGTCGAAATGATTCATGCGTATTCCCTGGTGCATGACGACCTGCCGGCAATGGATGATGACGACCTGCGCCGCGGGCGGCCGACCTGTCATAAAGTGTTTGGCGAAGCGACCGCGATTTTGGTGGGCGACGCGCTATTGGCACGCGCATTTGAAGTCTTGGCTCGCGAAATTAAATCGGCCGATCGGGCGGCGGGTTGCTGCTCGGTACTTGCACAAGCGGCGGGGGCGACTGCGCTGGTCGGCGGGCAAGCGGCGGACTTGGCGGGCGAGGCAGGCGAGACGGACATTCGCGGCTTGGAATCAATCCATCGGCGCAAGACGGGTTCATTGATCGCCGCTTCGCTGCAACTTGGCGGACTGGTGACTGGCGCGACAGAGACGCAGCTCGCGGCGCTGGAGCAATATGGTTGCCACCTCGGGCTCGCATTTCAAATCACCGACGACCTGCTGGACGTCGCCGGCAATCAGGCGGCCGTGGGCAAGCGGCTGGCCAAGGATGCCGCGCGTGGCAAGGCGACTTACCCGCAACTACTGGGAATCGACGCAAGCCGCGAACGGGCGGGCCGGCTCATTGACGAGGCGTGCTCGGCGATAGGCATTTTTGGATCGGCGGGCGAGCCGCTCCGCAAACTGGCCCGGTCGGTGCTCGATAGAACCCGCTGACGATTACCCTATGACAACCAATCCGATACTTCCGACGATCCATTCGCCGCATGATCTCGCAAATCTTTCACTGCCCCAGCTGGAGCGGCTGGCAACGGAGATGCGCGAGGTGCTCTGCAATCTTGTCTCCTGTCGCAGCGCCCATTTCGCCTCGAACTTGGGCGTCGTCGAACTGTGCCTAGCACTGCACCAATCGTTTGATTTTTTGCACGATCGCTTGATCTGGGACACGGGCCATCAGATCTATCCGCATAAGTTAATCACTGGCCGCTATCCGCAGTTCCATTCAATGCGGACCAAGGGCGGGTTGATGGGCTATCCAAACCCGGAGGAGAGCGAATACGACCTGTTTATGACAGGTCATGCGGGGGCCAGTGTGTCGACCGCGATCGGGTTGGCGAGTGGTGATGCGCTAGCGCGGCCCGGGGATGAGCGCTGGAGCGTGGCGGTGATCGGGGACGGAGCGTTTCCATCGGGCATCGTTTATGAGGCGATGAATAATGCGGGCACCTTTGGCCGCCGTCTGCTGGTGGTCCTCAACGACAACAAGATGTCGATCTGCCCGCGGGTCGGTGGAATGGCCGACTATCTCGATAGGCTTCGCATGAATCGAATGTACTTTGGGCTGAAGGAGGAAGTCGTCAAGGTACTGGGCAAGGTGCCGCTGTTGGGCGACCCAGTCGAGCGGTTCCTGGCGCAGCTGAAAGAGGCTGCGAAGGCGGGACTGCATGGCGGCATGTTCTTCGAGGACCTCGGTTTCCATTACTTCGGCCCAATCGACGGCCATGATATTGGGCTGCTGCGGAAGTACTTGCGAATGGTCAAGCAAGTCGAAGGGCCGATTTTGCTGCACGTCGTCACCGAAAAAGGGCACGGCTTCAAGCCGGCGGCGGAAGACCCGGTTTTGTTTCATGCGCCGCCACAATTTGAGCGTCAGGCGGATCAAGTGGTGCGAATGACGAGCAGCTCGGCCCGCTCGTTTACGCACGTGGCTGCCCAGGCGGTCCACGATCAAATGGCGGCTGACTCTCGGGTTACGGTGATCACGGCCGCGATGTGCCAGGGGAACAAATTGGAACGGGTGCGCGACGAGTTTCCGGACCGGTTCTTCGACGTCGGGATTTGCGAAGGGCACGCCGTGGCATTCGCGGCGGGACAGGCCAAGGTTGGCATGCGGCCAATTGTGGATATCTACAGCACGTTTTTGCAGCGATCGTACGATCAATTGTTCCAGGAGGTCGCACTGCAAAACTTGCCGGTCACGTTTATGCTCGATCGCGGCGGCTTGGCTGGGCCCGATGGTCCCACGCATCACGGCGCGTTTGACTTTGGCTATTTGCGGGTGCTTCCCAACTTTTCCGTGATGGCACCCGGAGATGAAGCGGACCTTTCGCAAATGTTGGCGCTGGCCCTAAAGCAGGAAGGCCCGTGCGCAATTCGCTATCCCAAGGCGGCGGCGGAGACGATCACAGGAGAGCGAACGCCGGTCGAGTTTGGCAAGAGTGAAATTCTGTCGTGGGGAGAAGACGGAACGATCGTATCTTGTGGCGCGCTGCTTCCCGCGTGCATGGCGGCAGCCCGGACGCTCCGCGACGAGGGGCTGGACGTTGGCGTCGTGAATGCCCGTTTTGTGAAGCCGCTCGATACGGAAACGATTCTGCGTGCGATTCGCAAAACCGGCTTTGTCATCACGGTCGAGGAAGCGGCGCTCGCGGGCGGCTTCGGTTCGGCCGTCTTGGAAGCGGCGTCCGATGCCGGTCTCGACACCAGTCATGTATGCCGGCTGGGCATCCCCGACCAATTCGTTGAGCACGGCGAGCGTGGTGAGCTGCTGGCCGATCTCGGACTCGACGCCGCTGGAATTGCCGGTAGCTGTCGCGCGCAAGCGAAGCACACGAATTTGCTCGGTGGTTAAACGATGGCTACCACGCAACCACCGCGGGCGATGATTCTGGCCGACGGCTCGCGGCCTGGTACGCGGGAAACGCTTGAGCGGCTGCGACCCAAGATAGAGCAGCACCTCAAGGTGGTCGCAGTATCGCTCGACTTTGCCGACGACATCGAGCACGGCGACGCGGAACTTGTGATCGTGTTTGGCGGCGACGGTTCGATTCTGCGAGCCGTCCACCAGATGGGCTATCAGCAGCGTCCGGTGCTGGGTGTAAATCTCGGCAAATTGGGTTTCTTGGCTGACCTGCAGCCCGAGGAGCTCGACGCGGCGTTGCCGGAGATCGCGGCCGGCCGGCATCGTGTGGTCGAACATCTGATGTTCGAGTGCACGGCGATTCGCGACGGCCAGACGGTCGTGACAGCGCTCGGACTCAACGAAGCGTCGGTGCTAGCAGGACCGCCGTTCAAGATGGTCGACGTGCAGCTTTACGTTGACGGAGAATTGGTCACTACCTATAGTTGCGACGGCCTGATCGTAAGCACGCCCGTCGGTTCGACGGCCCACAACTTGTCGGCCGGCGGGCCGATTCTGCAGAAGAGTCTGCAGGCGTTTGTGATCTCGCCGATTTGTCCGCATACGCTGACCAACCGGCCGGTCGTCGACTCGGCGGACCGGACGATTGAGCTCGTGGTGCCGCAGCCACACGAGGGGACCTCGCTGGTCGTGGATGGCCAGGTACTGGCGACGCTCGAGGCGCGAGATCGTGTGCGAATTGTGAGGTCGGCGGCCGTGTTTCAAATGGTCGAGGTGCCGGGACAGAGTTACTATCGCACGCTCCGCGACAAATTGGGATGGGGCGGCCAATTGAAACGACACGAGTAAATGTCGGCCGAATAAGAGTTTTCGGCGTCCAGATTCATCAATTCAACCGATTGCAAGGAAGCATCGATCATGGTTGATTATCGCCGTATTGGTCAGTGGGCTGCGTTCTTGGCGAGCGTTTTCGCCGCGATTATGCTCGTTTCGCCGGTAGTCGCGAAGACACAAGCGAATAAATCGACGCCCTCCGCTAAGCAGGCACCGACGCCATCGGATGATGGGCGGTCAAAGGCGAGCAATGCGGACGTCGCAGCCGATGCGCCCAAGCCTCCGAGCGACGGCAAGAAGTACGATCTCAGGTACAAACTCAACACGGGAGATGTCCTGCGCTACACGGTGACGCACCACGCGGCGATCCGCAGCACGATCGATGAATCGACGCAGGCAGCCGAAACCAAGACCGATTCGGTCAAAGTCTGGAAAGTGACCGACGTCCTGCCCAATCATCAGATCGAATTCATGGACGTGATTGAGCAGGTGCATATGGTGAACCAGCTTCCGGATCGCGCCGCGACCGAATACGACAGCGCGAAAGACAAGACTCCGCCGCCCGGTTACGAAGACACGGCCAAGGCGATCGGCGTGCCGCTCTCGGTGGTGCGGATGACGCCCCGCGGCGAAGTGGTGACCCACAAGATCAAGTACCAACAGGGGCCGGCCGAGCCGGACGCCATGGTTGCAGTGCGTTTGCCCGATGGGCCGGTGGCGATTGGCGCTACCTGGGACGAACCATTTGAAATCAACGTACAACTCCAGAGCGGCAGCGCGAAGTCGATTCAAACCCGTCGTCATTACAAGTTGGCCGGTGTCTCGGGGAGCGTCGCGTCGATCGAAGTTTCGTACCAAATCCTGTCGCCGATCGATTCCGAGGTCGAGTCGAAGCTGGTGCAGCGGCTGATGAAAGGAACGGTGCGATTTGACATGGCGAAGGGCCGCATTCTCGGCCAGGAATACGAAATTGACAAGCGCGTGCTTGGTTTCGCGGGCGCCACCAGCAGCATGCACTACGTGATGCAAATGAAAGAGGAGCTGGCCGACTCGCCGCCGAAGGGAAGCAATCAGCAGAAGCCGACGCCGCGAAGTGCCAGTCGGGCTACCAACAGCAAAGGCACGATCACGCGGTAGCCGAGTTGCCGTCCAGCGTTTAAGATCGCTCGTCTAAGCGGTCGTACCTTCAACTTCGTGGACGAGCACCACGTCGTGGACGCCGGCGGCCATTTCGCCGCCGCCGGGACCGGCCGTAAGGTGTGATCCGCCGACGATCACGATCCGGTCTCCTTTCTTTGCGCAACCGACTCGACAGGCCCAGTCGTCGGTGTACTTGATCAGTTCCTGGACGTCTTGGGCCGGGGCACCGCGGAGCGGCGTGACGCCCCAATACAGACACATCTGCCGCAGGGTTTCCTCGCTCGTGCTCACACCAATCGTCGGGACGAAGCTGCGGTGCTGCGACAGGGCGAGCGCGGTCCGGCCGGAGTGGCTGGCGACCACGACCAGCTTGGCTTTCAAATCGTAGGCCATCTCCCCGGCACCTCGGACAACCGCTCGCGTAATATGGTGCAAACCGACTCCCGGCGCATCGTCGGGCACACGTGGGCGGCGATCCTGGACGCTGGCCTCGGTGGCGAGCGCAATGCGATTCATCATCTCGACCGCTTCGCGCGGATAGTTGCCGACGGCGGTCTCGCCGGAGAGCATACAGGCGTCGGCGCCGTCGAGAATCGCGTTGGCCACGTCGGTAACTTCCGCCCGGGTCGGTCGCGGCGATTCGTGCATGCTATCGAGCATTTGCGTGGCGATAATTACAGGCCGCTGAAAGCGCTGGCAGACACGGATGATTCGTTTCTGCTCGACCGGCATCTGGGCGACGTCGATCTCGACGCCCAAATCGCCGCGGGCGACCATGATCGCGTCGGCAGCCTGCACGATCTCGTCGAGCCGATCGAGCGCCTCGCGTTTTTCGATCTTGGCCACAACGCGAGCGTCGGAGCCGCTGGAGCGCAGAATGTCCTTCAGCGCGCGAACCTCGTCGGGCGCTCGCACGAAACTCAGGCTGACGAAATCGACGCCAGCCTGCGCCGCCCAGATCGCATGCTGATGGTCGGCAACGCTAATCGCCGGCACGCTCAGCTTGGCGCCCGGCAGATTGATGCCTTGCCGGCTGCGGATCGTTCCGCGCTGCACGACTCGGGCATAAGCTCGCCCTGGCTCCTTGCTCTCGACGGTCATCGTGACCGTGCCGTCGGCGAGCATCACGCGATCGCCGACGGCAAGCTCCTTGACCAAGGGAGCGTAGGTCGACGTGAGTTCGTTCGGGGCCTGCGGCGCGGCGCCGTTGATGAACACGAACTCTTGGCCGTAGTCGCATTGGAGCCGGCCGTCGGGGAGTTCACCGAGGCGAATCTTTGGGCCGGCCAGATCGACGAGAATCGCGATCGGCTCGCCGGTCTGTTCGCTGAGGGCTCGGATATTGTCGACGTGTCGCTGCTGGACGTCGGGGCCGGCATGGGCCATGTTGAGCCGAAACGTGTCGACGCCGGCCTGGAACAGCTCGGCCAACTTTTTCACGTCGCTGCAGGCCGGCCCGACGGTGGCGACAATTTTGGTGCGGGCCCGCCGCCGGACATCTTGAGGCGAATACATGGCTGGGCAGTCCGCTCGCTCCGCGAGCAGTTTCCTCGCAGTCTCGACAGTCATTTGACTGTTTGTCGCCTGATCAAGTAATGCACAGGTCATGTATTGTGACCGACGAATAGTTGGATGGGAATATGCCGCCTCGAGGTCGGAAATTCTTGTTTGTCCGCGTCGATCGTTCCTAGCCGGCGGAGCGGCATGCCGAGTATTACCAGCGGCGAGGTGGCGCGGTCTTTTCCGGGCCGACCGCTTGATTCCCTAGGCGCCGCTCAACCATACTTCGGTTGCCGCGGCCCTGATTCGGCTGAACCGTCGCTTCCGTCAGCTTTCCGGGGTCTGCCCTCATTGGCCCGCCACAATCCCTAAAACTGATACTTTGCATCCATGAGCAATCCGCCCATCCCGGAACCACCTGACGCTTCCCGCGAGGGGCCCATTCGTTCCGATTCGGCAGCAAGCCCGAGTTGGCGGCCTGTTTGGCTGTCTGCCGCCGCCTTGCTGGGCGGACTGGCGTGCGTCAGCGTCTTTCTCGAGTACTTCGTCGCTCACCGTCTTCCGCCGCTGACCGAGGCGACGTTGGATGCGGCAGAAAAACGGTGGTCACAGGCCGGCCCGCCGAGCTACGACCTCGACCTGGAGATTCGCGGCGCCGAGCCGGGCCCGGTTCACCTCGAAGTGCGTAACGGTGAAGTCGTCGCGATGCAGCGCAACGGCATCACCCCCGACCAGCGCCGCGTGTGGGACGTCTGGGCAGTTCCCGGGCAGTTCGAGACGCTGGAGCGCGAAATGCAATTGGCTGCCGACCCGGTCCACCAAATGGACGCCTCAGCCGATACGCGGCTCAGCTTACAATGCGAGTTCGACGCACAGTACGGCTACCCGCGGCAATACCACCGGTTGGTTTATGGCGGTGGACCGGAAGTCTATTGGCGGACCATGAAGTTCGAACCCAAATAAGCGTGATGAGTTACTGGCAATCCAAGCGGGCACTTATCACGGGCGGATCGTCGGGGTTCGGCCGCGCGCTGGCTGCGGCCCTGGTCGAGCGTGGTGCGCGCGTCGCAATTGTCGCCCGAGGCCAGGAAGCGCTGACTCAAGCGGCTGCCGCGCTTTCGGCCCGCGGCGGCGAAGTGCTGGCGATCGCAGCGGATGTGACGAATGCGGCCGAATTCGAGCGCGCGGTGACGGCCATCCGCGAGCGATGGGGCGGCGTCGATTTCTTTTGCCATGCGGCGGGACGCTCGATGCGGGGAGACGTGCTCACGACCTCGCCCGACGAATTTCGAGAGCTCTGGGAGTTGAATTTTCTCTCGGCCGTGCGCGGCACGCAATTGCTTGCCGAGTCGCTCTGCGAGAATCGGGGCCATCTGGTGCTCATCGGCTCGCTGGCGAGCAAGGTCGCGCCGCGATATATGGGCGGTTACCCGGCGAGCAAGTTTCCACTTGCTGCGCTTTCTCAACAGCTTCGCCTCGAAATCGGGCCACGCGGTACGCACGTGCTCCTGGTCTGCCCCGGCCCGATCGCCGGGGATCATGCGGCGCCGCGCTATGCATCGGCTTCGCCCACTTTACCTGCCGCCGCACAGCGCCCTGGCGGGGGCGCTAATGTGAAGGCCATCGATCCCAACCGACTTGCCGCCAAGATTCTTCGCGCGTGTGAGCGCCGGCAGCCGGAGCTGATCGTCCCAGCCCGCGCGCGTGCCCTGTTTGCGTTATCCCAGCTCTCGCCGGCACTTGGCGATTGGTTGCTCGGCAAGTTCATGGCGAAATAAACGAACACGCCGCCCGACGGTTTGGCGTCGGGCGGCGTGAAGCGGTAATGACCGGCAAGCGAGTTTACGTCGATGGAGGTGCGATACGGGAAGGCAATCGAACCGCAAAATCACTTTCGCCGGCGAAGGACAGAGGCGATGAACCCGCCCAAGGCGAGCAAAACGAGCGATGACGGCTCGGGCACCGCCGAAGTTCCAAGTGCACCGGCTCCCGAGCCGAAGGACGCGTAACGGACCACGCCATTGATGATGCCGGTGCCCGCGCCTGTTCCAGGAACAAAGAATTGGAACGCCAAATCCTGCGTGCCTCCCGCAGTCTTGAATAGTCCGGTCATCGTGGCAACGGTTTGCCCCGCGTTGACATTCGTTGACGAATTCGGGTTGAGCTCTGCCAGCACGCCTGTGGTCGGCGTGCCGATCTTTTCCCAGGCGCTTCCCAATACCGTCGAGAGACCCACCCAGCTTGTCAGGAGCGAACCGCTGGCGGAAGTCACTTGATAGCCGGCAAGCTTAATGTTGTTAAAGATCGAATCATTGATGATTTTGGCCTTTCCATCGGACGGGTCTACTTGCAGCACGAGGGTGTTGGCAAGTCCAATGCCGCTATAGGTCACAGGGGCGTTGACGGTGCGTCCATCGGACCTGATATAAGAAAAGGTCAAATCCGCAACGGGAGTCGTACCGAAGGTCGTTTCTAGCGAGACGGGATCATACACGTTGCCCAGCGATTTGGACGCCGACAGACCAACCAAGGAGTTACTGGTGGGATTGAGTTGGGCAATCGAATTGGCGGTCGTGTTGACCGTTTCCCATGTACTGCCGCTGCCGGTGGCGCCGAAATGGGTCTTCCACGAAGTGTAATCGGCCTGACTGACAACCCCGCTCCCGTTCGCCGGATCGCGCGCCGCCCCAAGAGTTGATCCCGCTTGATTGAGATGATCGCGCCAAAAAGTGTAGTCGGCCGTGTCCACTACGTTGTTCCCGTTGTAGTCACCGACCGCAACCCCACCGCCAAATGGAGCCGAGAAGGAGGACGACTTGAGTGCCCCGGCGGGGGAGCCAATCTGGTACCCGGTAATCGTCACGCCAGGACCGGTGGCGGTATCGGTGTTCACGATCGAGACCTG
>DASYDU010000076.1:0-8766 GCA_036499445.1 Lacipirellulaceae bacterium | reverse complement strand
GGGGCATAGATTGACTTCGTGCTGGCAAGTGAATCGCGCGAACCGACGATGAGCGCCAGATGTCTTGGGCGCGCGTGCCGTTGAAGGCCGTAACGAGCGACCGCGCTCCGCCGACCACTTCGTGGTGCCCGCAGACCTCGCGTCGCGGCTAAACTTATGCAAACTGCTTTGCGTCATCTTTCGACCGCTGAGTTGGAACAGGGGCTCGCCGACGTGCTGGAGTCGCCGCGCGACGTGGGTACTCTTGAGTGGATCATCGTGCGGCCCGCTCGGAATGAGCGATGCACGGTTGCGTCGGCCGTGCTCTCGCCGGAACTTGGCATCGATGGCGATCGCTGGATCGAGGAGCAGTCGGAGCGGATCGAGACCGCCAACCAAGTTTCGCTGATGAACGCACGGATTTTGCGGCAGGTTGCCGGTGAGGAACAGGCGGTTTGCCTGGCTGGCGACAATTTGATTGTCGACTTCGACCTCGGCGAAGAGTATCTTCCGGCCGGGAGTCGCATCGCGATCGGCGACAACGTGATCCTCGAAGTGACGGAAGCGTCGCACACGGGCTGCACAAATTTCGCGGCACGGTGTGGCGCTGATGCGAGGGCGTTTGTCAATAATGAGCGCGGCAAAGCGCTTCACCTCCGCGGGCGGTATGCGCGGATCATCGCCGGAGGCACGATCGAGGAGTGAGACATTGTTGCTGCGGTGTGGCGATGGCGACGGCGATGATGGTTTCACGCCTGGCGGCGCAGCCGCTCGTGGTGGCCGGCTCGCCCGGGTACGACGCGGCGACCGGTACGGGCTTTTTTATCTCATCCCTCGAAAAAACTCCTGGCCGGGGGGTGAACGACACCAGGACGGCCGTGGGGTACGGCAATAAGCTCGTCGGGGGAGCTGCAAGGGCGATCGCGCGGTTCGATGGGACGCGTCCTGGGCGGCGGCTACGGAGCTGGGCAACATCGGGACCGATCTAAACAGCAGGACGTACGCATATGCCTATGCCGTGAATGACAACGGGACCGCCGCGGGAAACGCCACGAAATACGCTGCGGGGATTGGGGTGGGGTACCGAGCGGTGCGCTGGGATGCATCAGGCACCATCCCCACGGAACTGGGCAACCTCGGGACCGACGCAATCAGTGGCTATACATACGCTATCGCGTATGCCCTGAACGACGCCGGGACCGCCGTTGGATATGCCTATAAGGTCGTATCGGGGAGTGGTCAGCGTGCGGTCCGTTGGGATGCGTCGGGCACGGCGGCTACGGAGCTGGGAAGCCTTGGGACCAATGCAAATGGCTTCGCACTCGCTGCTGCGTATGCCGTGAACGGTAGCGGAACCGCCGTGGGGTATTCGGAAAAGTACGTCGCGGGGAGCAATAAGGGCAATCGCGCGGTGCGCTTGGACTCGTCGGGGACGGCGGCCACTGAGCCGGGTAACTTGGGGACTGACTCCAGCGGCGTTACGAGCGCCATTGCGACTGCGTTGAACGACGGCGGTACGACCGTCGGATGGTCCCTTAAGTACACGGCTGGGAGTAGCTTGGGCCAGCGCGCAGTACGCTGGGACGCGTCCGGGACTGCGGCCACCGAGCTGGGGAGCCTTGGGACGAGCGCCGGCGGCGCCACGTTCGGCAATGCGTATGCAGTGAACGGTGGCGGCACGGTCGTTGGTATTTCCCGAAAGTTTGTCGCCGGGAAAAACGTGGGGGATCGTGCGGTTCGCTGGGACGCAACCGGAACGGCGGCCACGAAACTGGGGAACCTAGGGACAGACGCAAGTGGAACCTCCAACTCTTCCGCTTATGCGGTCGATGACGCGGGCGCGGCTGTCGGGTACTCGACGGCAAAGCGATTGAACTGAACGATTTTGGCATTGTGGCCAATCCGGCGGACGGTACGTGGCTGCTCATCGAAGCCGATGCAATCTCGGACAATGGCTGGGTTGCCGGGATTGGCACGTTCACACCAAGCGGCGGTGCACCCTACACGCGTGGCTGGGTAGCGCAGCTTAACTTGCTGCCTGGTGATTATAACGGCAACGGCATCGTGGACGCCGCCGACTACACGGTGTGGCACGATCATCTGGGGCAGAACTTCTCGTTGCAGAATCGCGACCCGAATGCGAGCGGAGAGATTAACGGCACGGATTATGATTTTTGGGTGTCGCATTTCGGGGATACTGGAAGCGGGGCGGGCAGCACTGCTGGGCAAGCCAGCAGTGGCACACAGGCGGGAGTGCCAGAGCCGAGCACGATGTCGTTGATGGTTGTGGCAATGACGGGATGTATCGTCAGGATGGCGGCGCGGCCTGCTTTGCGGCGGCGCGTTGCCAAGGGAGGATTGCCAAGGTAGACTACCAAATGAGGATTGGGTGAATGTGGGGTTCCGATTGGGTGAGGCATGTCGCATATGGACACTCCGCTAACAGCGATCGAATTGACCGGCACGGTCGATGAGCATCACCAGCTTCAACTGGATAGCGTGCTGCCGGTTGTCGGCCCGCAGCGCGTCCGCGTGATTGTGCTCTACCCGGTCGAAGACACGTGGGACGAGAAGGAATGGCTGCGGGCGGCGGCGTTTAATCCGGCGTTTGCTGACCTGGCGGACCCACGGGAAGACATCTACACGTTGGCTGACGGGAAGCCGCTCGGTGATGAAACATAAAGTCGTACTGGTGCCGTTCCCGTTTGACGATCTCGCTGGCACCGAAGTTCGGCCTGCCGTTTGTCTGACGGAGCCGATTGGGCCGCATCGGCACGTCGTGCTGGCATTTGTCACTAGCCAGGTTCCCGCGAGTCGGTTGGCGACGGATATTGTGTTCGAATCGAGTGATCCAGATTTTGCCGCAACTGGTTTGCGGATGTCGTCGAAGCTCCAGTTGCACCGACTGATGACGGTGACGACCACGCTCATTCGTCGCGAGTTGGGCGAATTGTCGCCGAGATTTCAGGCGGAGCTTGAGAAGGGCCTGCGGAAGGTGTTTGAACTGTGGTAGCCGTCGCACGTGGCGCGCAAGTCGATTAATCCTGCTTCTACCGCACGACGGGCGGACCGGCTGGTAGGCCCATCGCCTGGCGGACGCCGTTGGCGTAGCGTTCGGGGTTGGCTGAGAACTGTTGCAGCGTCGCTTCGCTCGAGAACATGTAGAACTGGTTGTCGTAGTCGAGGCTGTGCTCGCGGACGCCTGGGATTGACTGCTTGTGGTCAAGCGCCATCACGGGATCAAGACCCGAGAGAGCTGGACTATAGTAGTCGGGGTTGGCCAGGAATTGTTGCTGTTCTTTTGGGCCGGCAAACCAATAGGTGCGTCCACGGTGGATGGCTCCGTAGCGGGCGTCGCCGGGGACCCATTTCCACATCGCCCGCATACTCACTGGGCAATAGCCGTCGAAGGCCAGCGGCGGCGCGCCGGCCGGCAATTGCCGCGCATCGGGCGCGTTCGTAAGCGTTGTCGCGGTGGTTGCCGTCGTCGTGTTCGCGGGAGCGGAAAGATTTGGCGCTACCGTGGCCGCATAGTTTGGTTGCATTGCCGGTCGTGACTGACTGGCCTCCGCGGAGGTGGGCACGCCGCCGGAATTGGCGGGTGGAACGCTGAAATCAATCGGCGTGATCGGCTGACGCTGAGCTGGAGCAGCAATCGGAGTTGTCGGAGAAGGCGTGGCCGCAGGTGCGTACGCGGACGCATAAGGGTTGGTCGTTTGAATTGGTGCTACGATGGGCGCAACGGCAGCTGGCGCAGCACTCGATGTATTACTCGGTGTTGTTGTCGCATAGCCGATGGGCCCGCTCGCGGGCTGCGTTGCCCAGGCTGGCGTGCCGGCGGTCGCGTAGCGGTCATTAGCTTGCGCTAACGGTACCGCGCCGCTGGCGGCGGAAAGCGCAGGCATGCTCGTCGTAAGTGCTGGTGGACTTGCGACTGGTGAGGGCGATGCGGGCGGCAAAGTCGGCTGGCCGATTTGCAGACTTGCGTACGCTGAATTTAGCACGGGCGGCATCGGCGCCGCGGCGACCGCGTTTTGGAATGCGTGTCCCGATTGGCTCAGGTATTGATTGGAGACCTGGCCGACTTCCGCGAGATAGGCCGACGGCGTTGTCGGACTGATACCTTTGCTGAGCACTTGGCCGTCCGGCGTCAGGATCACGTCGGTCGGCACGCGCGTGATACCAAACCCTTGGGCGATGCCTGGGTACTCGTTGGCGTTGAGCTTCACCGGAATGAATTGAGCCTCGAGTGCGGAGGCGAAGCCGGGCTGATTGAAGACGTTTTGTTCGAGCGCGCGGCAAGGCACGCAGCCATCCGACCAGACATGGACGAGCACCAGCCGGCCGGTCTGCCGAGCGGTCGCTTTGGCGGTCTCGATGTCCTGCTGCCAATGGACGCCCATTTCCTGGGCCTCGGCCGGGACGGCCAACAACATCATTCCGAGCAGCCCGACAAGTTGTGGGCGAATCCGTGGCATGCTTCTGCCCTCGAAGTCCATTGGAGAAGTGGTAAGGCGCGGCATCCCAAGTCGTGGCCAGACACCCTGGGAATTCGTATCGGTTGTTCGGGTGTGCGACTTTGTGCAATCTATGCCGATTTGGCCGGCGCTCGCGAACCGGCCCTATTCGACGGCTAGCAATGATTTCGCACCTAGCGGTAGCACGTCGCCAAGTCCGCGTTGCCGAGCGGCCGTGAAATTGCTTTACGCCAATAGGAGATAGCCCAAAAGGGCCTGAAAACTCGCCTCTTGGCCAAGGAATTTGGGGCCCTGATCCTCCGCTTGGACGATACTGCGATTACGATCCGTTATGCCCCCCGGAATTTGGCCTATTTTCGCGTCCGGCGGTCGACTTAAACCTTGACACACGCCGATTCATAAGGAAGAATGCCATTGAGTTGATTGTCCTGTCCGCTTTGGCGGATGGGTTCTGCCGGCCGAATGCATTGATTTGCGACGGCATCCGGGTTCTGAGTCCAAAGCAGCTCGGGCGCTTTCGAGGGAGTCAAAGGCCGCCTTCCGCCAACAGGAGTTTTCTTGAGCGGAAGGCCATCGTGGGAGCGTCTTGGTCAACCCAGGTCATACGGTCAACCGAGTCATACGGTCCCGGGGCCCTGTGACCAACGGTAAGTATGGGGCCTACGGCGGTCGTACTAGGTACTTCGCGCCGCATTACCTCGCACTGGATCGAATCGCGTCCGAGCGTGCTCACGGTGGAATATCGCTAACTTCTGCGGGAGCAACGCCGGTGGCGTTGCCCATGTCCCGCTCGTCTGCCGATGTCTGATCGGACGCGGACGGGTGAGATGACGTTCCTGAGCAGAGCCAAATTCGCTCGCGCCTCGTTGTGCGCGCGTCATGCGTCGATACAAGTCGCTTCATGTGACAGTGGGTCTCAATCAGTGGATCTCGAATCCCAGACCGGGTGAGCAGGCCGACGACGATCGACTAATCCCGTCTGATTTACTGGGCAAGGTATTTCTTAGTTTGAGTTTGGGGTATTCCCGCGGCAGTATGCCTGCGCGGCGCCCGTGAGATCGGGATTGTTCTCGGTTTCACCGCTCTTGGAGTTCTGTTTAAGGTTTTGGAGCACATGGGTAAAAGGAAACGCGGTGGGGGTGGCGGCGGGGGCGGTGGCGGTGGTGGCGGTGGACGTTACCGCAACCGGCAGTCCGGCGGCGGGGGCGGAGGCGGAGGCGGCCATTATCGTGGCGGTGGTGGCGGCGGCGGAAACCGATCCGGCCGCGGCGGCGGCGGTGGTGGTGGCGGTGGCGGAAGACGCCGTAATGGCGGTGTTGCCACCAATCGACAGGATCGCCAGGAATATGAATATCCGGACAACGGCGAGCCATTGCCGCTCGTTCCCGGCTCGGGCGTGCTGGAAATGCACCCCAACGGCTACGGCTTTCTCCGTAATCCTGCCACCAACTTTACGCGCGAGCGGACCGATCCCTTCGTCCCAGGGACGATGGTTGAGAAGTTTGGCCTCCGCGAGGGACTGATGCTGCATGGCATGGTGCAACGGCATCGTCGTGGTCAAGGTCCACGGCTCAAGGAGCTGCTCGACGTCGACGGCCTGCCGCCCGATGACTATCTCAAGATCAAATCGTTCGACGATCTGACACCGATCAATCCGGAACAATGGCTGCGCTTGGAAACCGGCCAGCACCCGATTAGCACCCGCGTGATGGATTTGTTGACGCCGCTTGGTCGCGGCCAGCGCGCGCTGATTGTTGCCCCGCCGAGGACCGGCAAGACGATTCTTCTGCAGCATATCAGCAACGCGATTTCGACGAACTATCCGAACATCGTGATGATCGTGCTGTTGATCGACGAGCGGCCGGAAGAGGTCACTGACATGCGCCGCTGCGTCAACGGTGAGGTCTTTGCCAGCAGCCTCGACAAAGACGTGGAAAGCCACGTGCGGCTCTCGCAACTTACGATCGAGCGCTGCAAGCGGCTCACCGAAATGGGCAAGGACGTGTTTCTGCTCATGGATTCGATCACGCGGCTGGCCCGCGCGTTTAACAAGTGGGTCGGCAACACGGGCCGCACGATGAGCGGCGGCGTGGACATCAAGGCGATGGACATCCCCAAGAAGCTCTTCGCCACCGCCCGGGCGTTTGAGGAAGGCGGTTCGCTGACGATCGTCGGCACGGCGCTGATCGACACCGGCAGCCGCATGGACGACTTGATCTTTCAGGAGTTTAAGGGTACGGGCAACATGGAGCTCGTGCTCGATCGCAAGCTCTCCGACCGCCGCATTTGGCCGTCGATCGACCTCGAACAGTCGGGCACGCGCCGCGAGGAAAAGCTGCTGCCGCCGGGCATCCTTCGCGCGGCGACGATGCTTCGGCGGACGCTCTCTTCGATGCACCACGTCGATGCCATGGAGCAGCTCACGACGAAGCTCGACAAATTTAAGTCGAACGAGGAGTTCATCAACCTCATTCAGCCGTCCGACTGATAGACCTGCCTCGGACTGGACAATCCTCGCTCATCGATCCACAATCATCGATTGTCCGATCCTGGGAGGGTAAGCGAATGGCTAGCGGCCACACTGGAAATGTGGTGCCGGGAAACCGGTTGTGGGTTCGAGTCCCATGCCCTCCGCCTCGAAAGAAACACGGCGCGCAAGCGATTCAGTAACAACCATTTGCGAGACGACGTTGTTTGGCGCGTCCGTAATTGTCCCCTTTTGTCCCTATCTGCTTCCTCCGTAAAGTGTAATTCAACGCCGACACACAGCGACGCCAGATCCGTGAGCGTGTGTCGCCATTAACCAAGATGTCAACAACAGTTGTGCAGCCATAATCGATGCGAAAGACATCTTCATTGTAAAGCTCCTTTCTGAAACTCAGTTGATTGGACTATTCGAGTGCTCTGTCGAAATGGTGCCAGTCGTATAAACCTCTGACTCTCTTCGTCAGATAGCCTGTAGTAGGCGCTACTGGCCGCACAAACTGGGGCATGAACTTGCCAAGTGTCGGTGACGTCGCGAGGTATGCCAGCGTTGATGCAAATGGCTTTGAACGAATGCCGCAAACTGTGAATCGTAAGACCTGCATTCCGTCCAGCGCGAATCGCCATTTTGTGCAGTGCTCTTAAAAAATCCTCGTTAATATGCTTAATATTCAAATGCTGATCCCCGAGCGGATATTCCTGCTGGGCGTCGCCTTGGAAAACCAGCCTGTTTTGTGGAGTTGCAGGTAGTCCAATATCTTCCGCAGTCGGGGATGAATTGGTGTCTTCCGGCTGTGACCGGTCTTCGTCTCGAATCCTGGCCATGAAATAACGTGGATCCAGTTACCCTCAAGATCTACATCCTCAACTCTCAAGCGACCGACATCTCCACTTCTAAAACCAGTGAACGCGATAGTCGCGAAGACCGGCGTTCGGATTTCCGAAGCCACTTCAAGAACCTCGTTGATTTGCGCAAGTGCCGGGGCCACCACGCGGACTGTATGTCGGGGGCGACAACTTGCGGTGTGATAGCGGATTCTTGCCAATTAGTTCGCGCTCGCAGCACCACGTTAGGAATGATTTGATCAGCGAGCCTTCGTTGTGCATCGTCTTATCGCTCGCGTGTGGACGGCGGCTAGCTCGGTAGTTGTCGATCAGCCGTAAATCAATATCCGCTATGTTGCGCAACTGTTTTCCGCCAGCAAAGTCAGCAAAGCATTCCAGGATCCCGCGATAACTGACGGTCGTCTTGCGTAGGCGATCCTCGGTCGTAAGGAACGCTAAATACTCGTTTCGCGCTTCTCGGATCGGAGTGTTCGCGATTGTCTCCCGTTGTTGATTGCGAAGAGCAGCAAATTCGCCGTTTTCCAATTCGATTTACGGTTGGACAGCCCGGCCCATCACTTGTTTCTTATTCGCAGTGTGCTGCCGCTAGACGTCACGCAGCTGCCGTAGGCGCGGTGATCGCACGTTGTGTAGACTGGACACAACTTTCCCAGTACGGCATCGTGAGTTGCTATGAGACTTTTGGGTTATCAACGTCGTCTCTCGCTGATCCTTTCGGTGCTAATCGCAGCGGGCGGGCTTGCCTTACCCGAACTGCGTCATTCTCATGCCGGCGGTGATCGACCGCATTGTCATCACAACGCTGACCATCAGGACGCCGATCACGAGCCTCTAGCTGTTTGCGAATCGATCGAGCATCTCCATGCAATTTTCCTCGGATGGTCCGTTGCACTTCCTTGTCCGGTAGAAAAGGACCCGCACAGGCCGTCGGGCGGCTCACCGCCGGTTCAATTCGCAACCGCGAGTTTTTTGACACCTG
>DASYDU010000075.1:0-13879 GCA_036499445.1 Lacipirellulaceae bacterium | reverse complement strand
GATGATCAGCTCGTTTCAATTTCGCGAGCGGAGCCATAAGAATGTTTTGGCGTTTATTGGCGGGATTGTGCCGGGAGAGGTCGTGCGCGGGCATTTGTACTTTGACGAGGAGCATGCCGCCAAACTTTCGGAAAAGCGCGTCGTGCATTTCTTTATCTTTCGTGATCCACGCGACATCGTCGTGTCCGAGGCACATTACCTACGCGAAATGAATCGTTGGCATCGGCTTGCCCCATATTTCCGAAAGCTCGATTCCATCGAGGAGGCGATTTTGCTGTCGATTAACGGTCTGAAGCCGCCGGTGGCAGGCATTGATTATCCAAATGTGGCGGCACGCTTTGCCCGATACGACGGTTGGTTGCTTCGCGACGACTGCATGTCTCTTCGGTTCGAGGACTTAAGGTCGGAGAAGCAAGCGTCGATCATTCAGCAAATGGCAACGTTCTACGCGCGGCAGTCGAATGGTTCGCTGGACATCGCGACGTGTGCCAAGGCAATGGAGGCGCATCTTGACCCGCACAAGTCCCACACATTTCGCAGCGGCAAGAAGGCCGGTTGGCAGCGGGAGTTTACGGCCGAGCATCGGCGTAGAATGGTCGAAGTGGCGGGCGATCTGTTGATTCAGCTGGGCTACGAACCCAATCACGATTGGGCGACGGCGCCGGTGGCCTCGTCGGCCTGAATGCGCGCTTTTGAATCTATTTGGCCGCGGCCTTGGCTACTCGATCCTCTCACATGCGAATCCTCGTCCACGATTACGCCGGCCATCCGTTTCAGGTGCAACTCAGCCGGCGGCTGGCGGCCCGTGGGCATGACGTGCTCCACCTGTACTGCGGATCGACTCACACGCCTCGGGGCGAGCTCGCGCGACGAGCAGACGACCCGCCGACGTTTGACATTTGCGATATTTCGCTGTCCGAGCAGATTCCCAAGACGAACTTCGTGCGGCGATATCGCTTGGAATCGCAATATGCGGACATGCTGGTGGCGGCCGGCGATTCATTTCGGCCGGAGGTGGTGATTTCGGCCAACACGCCGTCAATCGCGCAGTACCGATTGGCCCGGGGTTGCCGACGGCAGGGCGTGCGACTCGTGTCGTGGATTCAGGATATTTATGGCGTGGCGGCGTATCGGCTCTTGAGCCGGAAGCTACCGGTGGTCGGGCACGCGGTGGGCAAGTATTTCATCGCGCTCGACCGATGGTCCGCCAGAACGAGCGATGCGGTTGTAGTCATCACGAACGACTTTCGTGGGGTTCTTACGGAGTGGGGCATTGATCCGGCGCGAGTGCACGTAATTCACAATTGGGCGCCGCTCGACGCTCTGCCCACGCGACCGCGAGAGAATGATTGGTCGCGGGCGCTGGGATTGGACGATGGCTTGCGATTCATCTACAGCGGCACGCTGGCGATGAAGCACAATCCGGCGCTGCTTTTGGAATTGGCGCGGCTGCTCGAGACGCGGTCGTTAGGACAGTTGATTGTGATTTCGGAAGGGGAGGGCGTGCGGTGGCTGGCGGAGCAGGCTGCCGCTACGCAGCTGAAGTCGTTGAAATGCCTGCCGTTTCAGCCGTTTGAAGCGATGGCCGATGTACTGGGAAGTGCCGACGTTTTGGTTGCAATTTTGGAAGCGGACGCCGGGGTGTTCAGTGTGCCCTCGAAGGTGCTGAGTTACCTGTGCGCCGGGCGGCCGCTGCTCTTGGCAGTGCCGAAAGAGAATCTGGCGGCAAAGATTGTGGTCGAATGCGAAGCTGGCGAAGTAGTTGAGCCGACCGATGTGGCCGGATTCTGCGCGGCCGCCCGCAAGTTGGCCGAATCACCACAACTTCGCCAGAGCCAAGGAGTGGCGGCCCGACGGTACGCCGAGGCGAATTTCGATATCGAGCGAATTACCGATCGCTTCGAGGCGATATTGCTGGGTAGCTAGCGGGACTGGTTGTCCGCGAGACTGTATTCAGCCGCCGTCGACCATTTGCCAGCATTTTTTCTGGCGATGGCCAATATTCTCAATTTGGTGGCGAATTCCCTCATGGATGGGCAGAGTCTGGCCCTTTCGGCCCGCGCCAATTCGCGGAATTTGCAGCCCTGGGGAGAGCTGCCGGCACTTTTCGGTCACCTGTTCCAGGCGGCCGGCGTGCGGTCCCCACAGTCATAGGAGCGAAAGCCATGATCAAGAAAGCCCTGATGGGAGTGGTTGGGTTGGGCCTGGCCACGGTGTTTTTGTTCGGCCGAGATGCGTCGAGCTACATCAGCACGACGTACCACCGGTTCACGAGCAGGGTAACAGACAACGTGCCGGTTGAGTTCCAGATCGACCGGGCTCGCCAGATGGTGCAGGCCTTGGATCCGGAGATCCGCAATTCGATGCACGTGATCGCCAAAGAGGAAGTGGCGATCGACCAATTGAACAAGCAAATCGACTCCTCGGAGGAAAAAACCGGCAAGGAGAAAGCAGACATCCTGCGGCTGCAAACGGACCTGGGACAGAACAAGAACGTTTACCAATATGCGAGCCGGACCTACACGGTGAGCGAAGTCAAGCAAGACCTGGCCCGGCGTTTCAGCCGGTTCAAAGTCTCGGACGACACGCTGGCTCAGATGAAGGCGATGCGCGATGCGCGCGCGAAGAACCTGGACGCGGCCCACGAAAAGCTGGCCGCCATGATCAACGCTCGGCGAAAGCTCGACACCGATGTCGAAAACCTCGAAGCCAAGCGGAAGCTGGTTGAGGTCGCCCAAGCATCCAGCGATTACATCTTCGACGACAGCCAATTGGCCCGCGCCAAGGAGCTGATCACGGACATCCGCACGAAGCTCGAAGTCGCGGCCAAGCTGGCCAACGCCGACGTCAACGTACAGGCCGAGATTCCGCTGCAAGATTCAGCCCCGGCCGACATCACCGATCAGGTGACGGAATACTTCAATCTGGATGGCAAGCACGATGCCAAGAGTGACGATTCTCACGGCCAGCTTGCTAAGCAAGAGGTTGCGAAGCAAGACGGCACGAAGGTAGTGCCGGCGAGCTATCCGTCGCAAGACTAGGACTGCGGATGGCGGCACGCCCACGCTGGTGTGGGCGTGTCCCGCGCGGCGAAAACCGGCGATCGCGGTTCTATGGTGGCGATATGTTTCCCACTTGGCGACTGAAAGTTCGAGAAGCGCAAGCGGCAGCCGACAGCGGCCGCTACGACGAGGCCGTCGCGCTTTTGGAAAAAGAGTCGCTACGAGATTTTCTGCCGGGCAAGCGGCTGGCACAGCAAGTGGCCGGCAAAATCGTGAAACGAGCGGAAGAGAAACTTGCCCGCGGCGAATCGGCCGCAGCCTGGCGAGATTTGGCAACGGCCGACCTGCTCGGCGGCCAGGCGGAAGCGATCGGCCAGCTTCGCCAGAAATATGCGGAACGGGCACTGGGCGAGGCGCGGCGGAACTTGGCCGCCGGCCAAACGCAAGCCGCCTTGGCTGAGCTAGATCAGCTGCAACGGCGCGGCATGTTCGGGGAGACGGCTCGGCTCTATCGGCAAATTGCAAAGCTGATGCAAGACGTGGAGCGTGAGGCGGCCCATGGCCACTTTGCCCAAGCCACGGCGACGCTAGCCCGGGCCGGCGACTTAATCGGAAAACGGCCGACGGAAGAGGGTACAATGGAGCTTGCCCGGCAGCTCGAAACTCGCAGGGAGCAAATCGCGGGTCGCGAATCGGACGGCAAGCGGCGGGAGGCGGAGCTTCACGCAGCCCTCAATCGGCAAGATTGGGGCGCCGTGCTCAGCACGGCCGAGGCCGTGCTCGCGATCGCCCCGCAACACGAGGCGGCTCGTCAAGCGCGGCGGCAGGCCTGGAAGGCCGTTGGCATGGACGTGACGCACGCGGCTGGCGGGAGGCGGCCAGTCGGTCCGGTGTCGCTGAAATTGGATCGCGTGGCCAATGTGGGCGCCGGCCGATCGACTCGAGAATTGGCCCGCTCGGGTGAGGAAGATGCCGTGTTGGGCAACGAACATCCGCAAAATGGTCTGCTCTGGGTTGATGCGGTGGGCGGCTTCCTGGTATGCCTGGACGACGAGATCGTGCTCGGGCAGCCTTCCTCGGGGCAATCGATCGCGGTGCCGATTCTGGCCGACCTGTCGCGGCGACATGCGGTGATCCGGCGCGAAGCCGGCGCCTATGTCTTGGAACCTGTTCAAAAGGTCAGCGTTGATGGCCGCGACGTGAACGGGCCGGTCGTGCTCGCGGACGGGCAGATGATTCAACTGGGAGATGCGGTGCGGATTCGATTCACGAAACCGCATGCACTGAGCGCGACGGCCCGACTGGATTTCGCAAGCCACCACAAGACGCAGCCCTCGGCCGACGCGGTGCTGTTGATGGCCGACAGCTGCGTGATGGGCCCTAGCCAGCATTGCCACGTGCGGTGCCGCGACTGGCAGCAGGACGTGGTGCTTTACTGGCAAGGGGACCAGTTGCAATGTCGCTCGACCGCGGCGCTGGCAGTGGACGGCCAGCCGCGGAGCGGCGCGATCGACGTGCGGCCAGGAGAGCGCGTGGAGGGCGAAAGTTTTTCGTTTACGTGGGAGTCGGCGGGGTAGGAAAAGTCAGTGGTTGCAAAGGCGAATTTAGTTTTCGGTGGGCCAGCAAGAAAACCGGCGACCGAGCGAATTGACAGCAGTGGGACAGATGGTTTTTGGGGCGTGGCCGTGCATGCCATTCATGCGTGGCCGGGGAATTCTGGGCAGCTAGACAGATGGTAAGCGGCACAGCTACGCTAGAAAGAGCACGAAATTCTGCCATGAATCTGCCAGCGTCCCAACTTGAAGAGGCGGATCGCCCGCGTAGCGGGGCGATGAAATTCGCGTATGCCAGCGGGTCGCGTCCGCTCGAAGGCTACACGATCAAACGGGGCGTCGGTCGGGGTGGTTTTGGCGAGGTCTATTTCGCCACGAGCGACGCCGGCAAAGAAGTTGCGCTCAAGCTGATTCGCCGCAACCTGGAGGTCGAGCTCCGCGGTGTGACACAGTGTCTCAATCTGAAGCATCCCAATCTAATCAGTCTGTACGACATCCGCAGCGACGACGGCGGCGATCAATGGGTGATCATGGAATACGTCTCCGGCGAATCGCTGGAAGACGTGATCGACCGCAATCCGAAAGGGATGCCCGTCGAGCAAGCAATCGCGTGGATGCGGGGCATGTGTGCCGGGGTGGGATATCTGCACGATCATGGCATCGTCCATCGCGACCTGAAGCCGGGCAACATCTTCATCGACGAAGGGACGGTGAAGATCGGAGACTACGGTCTGGCCAAGTTCATCTCGTGCAGCCGGCGGAGTGGACAGACTGAGAGCGTCGGCACCGTACACTATATGGCGCCGGAGATCGCCAACGGCCGTTACGGGCGCGAAATTGACACGTATGCGCTGGGAATCATCCTGTTTGAAATGCTGACGGGCCACGTGCCGTTCGAGGGCGAGAGCGTTGGCGAAGTGCTGATGAAGCACTTGACTGCCGAGCCCGACCTGAGTCGCGTGAACGAGCCTTACCGGAGCATTGTGCAACGGGCGTTGGCGAAGGACCCAGATGTGAGGATCAAAACCGTTGGCGAGATGCTCTCGGCGCTCCCCGGTGGCGCGAGTGCCGATGGAAGCGGTGGCGGCCCGGCAACGTCGAACAACGCGGCCTATGGCGCCGCGGCTCAACCAGCGGCTCAATCGGCCGCCGAAACGGCAAAGGTTGCACCAGGGGTCGACGCGCGTAAGGACCCCGGAGTTCGACTGAAAGGCGATCCTCGTACCGGCGGTCAACAAGCTTTCGCCGGTGCATTCCAGAATAACGCAATCCATGATATCGAGGAGCCGATCTGGAAGGCGGTTCGCCAAGCGTTTGGAGATGTGGGAACTTGGTGGCGCGGCCGCGACCTGGACGGTTTGCACCCCTTAGCGCGGGTGCTGATCATCGTCGCTGCCGTCTACGTCTGTATCCATTTCTTTGGCACCGCGGCCGGACTCGCCATCCCGGCCATCACATGCTACGGGATTTATTATTTCGTTTGGGCCGTCTTTGTCCGTCCCGGGCTACGTCTTCACGCCGCCCAGTTGCGCGACGCAGCGGGCGGAGCCGTGGCCGCTGTCGCCCCGGCCTCGCCGCGGAGCGAAGCGATGACGGCAGCCTGGCGCCCGCCGGTCGAAGCGCCGGCCGCCTCGCCAGCGGATCGATATGCACAAGCAGTCCGGCAGCGGCGCCAGCGACCCAATTGGCGCGATCGGGTCAACCAGGAGTTGATTGCCAAGCCGCTTCGCACTAAGTGGTCGGAGCTGCTGGGATCGATGTTGATGGCGGCGATTGTGGCGGCGCTGGCGTCGCTCATCGCGCCGATATTGATGGGAATCCATGGGACATCCGACGGGTTGGCGCTGTATTTATGGCTGGCTCTCGTGGGCACACTGGGCAGTTGGGCGATCCTCGTGCCGAGCAAGTTTGTCGAGGGCAAGGTCGAAGACCAGGTGCCGATGCGGGTGACTCTGCTGTTGTTGGGCGGCGTGGTGGGACTTGCGGCATGGGGGCTGAGCGAGGCGCTTTTGGTTCAGGTACCGGCATTGAAGGATTTTGAAAGCACCGGCGTCATCTCGCACGAGATACTGGGTTGGAGTCAGCAGGCGGTCGGCGTGAATCCGCCGCTTGTGGCCTACGCGGCCTACTTTGCGTTTTTGTTCATGCTTGTGCGCTGGTGGAGACAAGCGGAATACGCCCGCGACGCGCGGTTGAGTCTGTGGCGGGTGGTGACGAGTGTGTTCTGTGCGTGGCTGGTGCACTTGTTTTGGTGGTTCCCGCAACCGGCGGGGATAATGGTCGCGGGCGTGATCGCGTTCACAACGCAATTGGCCAGCCCGTGGCTGCCGCCGAGTCAGAGGCGAGTGCTGAGTGCGGACATAGCACGGTCAACATAGGAAGGCGGTGGGCGCTGCCCACGGTGCGAAAATGATCGCAGGAATACCAATTTTTCCGGTGCTGATTTTGCTGTCGCTACTGGTCTTTGTTGCGCCGCTGGCGCTCGTCGCGCTAATCGTGTACGCGGTGGTCAAGAAGCGACCGAGCGTCATCTTCGGCGGCATCGCCGTGCTCGCACTGCTGGCCGTTATGATCGGGGCAAAGACCGTTGCCGTTCTCGGGCAACAATCGAACGGCAAGGTATCCATGTCATTCGATTCAGGCATTCCGCTGATCACGGCGACGACCAATAGTTCCTCGACAACGATTGGCCCGGGATTCGTTGCGGTGAATGCCAGCAATCCACCTGCCGCGAGCAGCCTGGGCATATCCATAGGCCCGCTTGTGTTCATTGCGATCGTCGCGCTCGTCGTGATCAGAGGGTTGTCGCGGACGCCACGCGCGGGTGCTAATGACGAGCACCGCTGCGGCTGGGGATTGGGCCGATTTATCTTGGTGGTGTTGGTGGTTACGTTTGCCTTGCGGGCCTGGCAATCAACCAAGGAGAAGAGCGCCTGGGATCGGACAAGTTGGGATCGCCAGCAGGCGGAACACGCCCAGCGTGACGCCGTGCGAGCCCATCGCCACACCGCGGCGTCCGCGATCCAGACGCCGGCCGACATGCAGTCCAGTATCGAACAACTCTGGGACCAGCTAAATCAGCCAAAGATCAAGCTCGATGGAGTCGAAAGAACGGGATCGAAGAAAATGGCAGCCGGATCGGCAACAATGGAAAATCGCGATGCTCCGTCGGCGGATGTCGCCAAGACTAAAAACACCGAAACTGGCTCCAGCTCAACGGCCGAATCACTGGCCCGCTCTGCGGCGAGTCTGGGCCGGGTGCTTGCGGAAGTTTCGACGATCGCCCAACAAATGTCCGATGCCACTCGGATCGTAGCGCGCACACTCGGCGCGGGCGATCAACCGATCGATAAATCTGAATCCGCGGTCCACTCGCAGCCCGCGGCCAAGACGATGGCAAAAACGGTGGCGGCAACGAAGGAGGTACCAGCAAATAGCAACAAAACCAGCGTCAAGCCGACGACCGCACGGGATGGCAGCGGACATGCGAGCAGCACGAGCGAGCTCAACGAAAAGATTGGCGGCGACGTGCCGGCGAGCAAGCCGCGGCCGGCCTGGGTCGACGAGCCGCAAAAGCAAGTGGGCAACGTGCTGAGATGGGCCATTCCGGCCGGGCCCTACGCCACTCCCGATGAGTGTTCCGCCAAGATGGACGAGCTGCTGAAGATCGCTACGGATAACTACGTCAAGCATTACATCTGGGGTTTGAACGATTATCCGAGTTTGACAACCGCGCAAGACGGCAGCCCGAATGTAACAATCCTCAATTTTCGATCGGCAACGCTGGACCGAATGGGTATCGATTTGTCCTACATCCGTCGCGAGATCGCTAAAGACGAATACTGGGAAACGGTCGAGCGCTCGGTGGGGCCGATGAAGAACCTCTACACGCTCGTCGAATTTACGCCGGACGTCGATCGAGACTTGCGCATGCGTTGGGATGAAGTCAGGCGCGAGTCCCGGTTGACGCAGGTGGGGTTCGTGAGCGGCTCGATATTGGGCTTGATCGGGCTGGTGTTTGGACTGCTGAAGGTCGACACCGCAACGAAGGGTTACTATACGAAGCGATTGTTCTTTGGCGTGCCGGCGCTCGTGATCGTGACGGTATTGATCTTGAGCCCATTGGTAGTCGCGGTCCTTGGTCGAGCAATGTCCTATCGTCCGTGAGAAGTCGCTGGGCGAAGGTGGCAATCACCTCCCGCAGCGAGAGGCGCAGATGTTATAATGGGCGTCGCGGCCAATCCACGAATATCGCCGCCCACGAATAACTAAACGTGTCCCTCCGCCATGCCCGACACAATTCGCCCAGACACGCTGTTGGTCCAGCAGATTCGCACCGGTAAGCCGGATGCGTGGAATACGCTGATCGCGCAGTATGAAGGGCGGCTCTTGTCGTTTGTGCAGAGTCGGTTGCGGCAGCGGGCGGCCAGCGAAGACGTGGTTCAGGAAACGTTTATTGGCTTTCTGACCAGCTTGCCGAATTACGACACGCGGCGGCCGCTGGAAAGCTATTTGTTTTCGATCGCCTCGCACAAGCTGACCGACTACTTGCGCCGCGAAGGGCGGCGGCCGGTGCTACCGCTGTCGTCCACAGCCAACAGCGACGGGGGCGCGTGGGACATGCCATGCTCGGCGCGGCCGGCCAGCAGCATCGCCCGCAGCGGTGAGCGGCGCGGCATGGAAGAGGAAGCGGTTGCCCAAGGCATCGCCGATCAGATCGACGCCTGGCGTACGAAGGGCGACTGGCAGAAGATCAAGTGCATGGAGCTCTTGTTCGTTTGCGGTGCGGCGAACAAGGACGTGGCGGCGGCGCTGGGCATCTCGGAGCAGCAGGTCGCGAATTTTAAATTCGATTTCATCGCCCGGCTGCAATCGCTGGTCCGCAAGCAGCGGCTCAATGAAGACGTATTTCCTGAACTTTATGCGGACGAACATGCCAGCTGATTTCTCTAACGCCGAGCTCGAGGCCTATCTCGACGAATCGCTGCCGGTTGAGCGGATGGCGGCGGTCGAGGATGCGCTGCGGCAATACGAGGCGCTCGAACAGCGGATGATCGCGATCAACGGCCGGCGCGACGCTGGCGTACATTCGGTCGGTGAGATTTGGCGGCGCCATCGGCTCAGCTGTCCCCCACGGGAGCAACTTGGCAGCTATCTGTTGGGCGTTTTGTCGAATGAAGCGGCCGACTATGTGAAATTTCACTTGGAGGTCGTCAAGTGCCGGTACTGCGGGGCGAGCATCGAGGACTTACGGGCCCAGCAGTCGGCCGCGGACGCCGGCGCCGTCACAAGCCGGCGGCTGAAGTACTTTCAGTCGAGCGCAGGCTATTTGCGTCGGCAAGATTGAGCGTCATCCGAACTACCAATGTTCGGAATCCAATTCAACAACGCCCTCGGCCTGCATCTGCTCGGCCTTGGCGGCGATTTTCTTGGCCAGCGCCAGTTGGTCGGGCGGCAAGCGGCGGGCGTTGATTGCTTTCAAGATGTCGATCGCTTTGCCGGGCCGCTGCAATTCAACGACGCAAATCTGGGCCAGTTTCAGTCGCATTGGTTCGGCCGTGTCGGGGAAGCGAGCAATGAATTCAGCCATGAACGGTGCTGACTCGTGCCAGCGGCCGGCGACCTGCAAGCCTTTGATCATCGCTCGGAGCTGCCCGCGGTCGAGAGCAAGGCCGCTGCCGACGTGCTTGATTTTCTGATAGAGCACAAATGCCGCATTGACATTTCCGGCGTCGAGATACGAGGCAAGCTGCGTCTGGCCATCGGCCAAAAGCTTTGCGTCACGCTCTTGGCGGCGGGCATCGAGCTCGGCCGAATTATCGGGCGGGGTTGGCTTCTCGTGGAAACCGCCGTAGTTGCCACTCCAGACGTGGAAGAAGTCCCAATCTTCGCAGTCGACCAGGCCACTCTTGAGGAGCACGATGGCGGGAATCAGACCCAGCGCGAATCCGCCTACATGCAGCCAGCTCGAGCCCTCGGTGCCGCCCGAAATGAGCAGCATTAAACATTGCAGGCCCGTGTAGAGGCCGACGAGTGTCAAAATGCTGATCTCAAACGTGCCAGGTCGGATGAAGAACAAATACCAAATCGAGACTTCGTTCTTGGGCGCCCAGACGGCGGCCATTGCCATGATGCCGAAAATTGCGCCCGAGGCGCCGAGCGAGCCGGGCACGTCGCCGTGGTAGTGGAGCATGATCAGCTGCTCAAGCATCGTCTCTGTGATTCCGATCGCGAGATAGCAGGCGAGAAACCGCCACCAACCGAGCTTGCCCTCCACGACCAAGCCGAAGATCCACAAAAAGATCATATTTGCGATCAAGTGCTCCCAACCGGCATGGGCGAAGATCGAGCTGAGCCATTGCTGCGGATGGAGGCCGTGGCCGTATTCGAGAATCCAATCGTCGACATACAAATGGCCGGTGGCCATTGCCACAAGAATCAACGTATTGGCAAAAATCAGGCCAACGGTGGCGATCGGCCAGTGGTAGACCGGTGCGTCGGTGGAATAGGGGAAGAGCACGGCTCTATTGTAACTGTGCCGTCGCCGAGTCGCAGCCGCAGCGAACGCTCCAATCGGCACTGAGCGGCGATTGGCTCTATTCTCCGGCCGCTGCCCCATCGAGCAGCAATCGACGGAGGTCTTCGCCCGGATAGAGGACAAACGAATAATCGCGAGATTCCAAGATCGCCTTGGCGTGCAGAGCTTCGACGACCGTATTAAGCTGCCGACGAAGTTGATCCCGCCGCGGCTGGACGAAGGATTGCAGCGCGGCATTGGCGGCATGAATGCCTAAGTGCCGAGCGCGAGCGTTATTGGGCGTCACCGGCGTGGCGAGCCAGCGGCGCTTGTCGGCTAAGATACTGGCGGCATTCGCGCTAGTTTGGACCGTCGCCGCTCCATCGCCGCTGAGCGATCGCTCCGGATGGTAATTGAGCTCGCGGAGCTGTTGCCTCGTAGACAGAAGCTGCTCAGCATTTGAGCGGGGATGGTCGATGGGAAGTCGCAGAGTTGCCGAGACCGTGGCAAATTCCGGCAAGGCGAAGCCAAAGAATTGTTCGGCAATCTGGTTCGTGACCTGGTCGTATTTGGCGCCACCGATGCCGTGCAAAAAGATATCGCTGAGCAACAGGCGGGCAAATAGGGTCGTGGTCAGGGCGCGAGTGCGGATTTTGATGCCGCGGGCGGCTAGATCCTCGAATTGCTCAACGGCGATCGCAGCGTCGCCGTCTTCGGTCAGCGACAGAGCGAAGGATCGCTGTTGGCGGTCGGAGATCAATAGCTCACCTCCGCGCTGACGGACAAACAGTGGCTGGCGCCGCGGATCGTCGGTCGACCAAATCCAAAATGGCGCTTCGAGCCAGCCGTCTTCGTGAGCAAGGTCGGGAACGGGGTGTGCGCGATTGCGGAGGCCGTGGGCTCGGCGGTAGGAATCTAAGGCCTCGTTGTAGGCGGCCCGAAATCGCGGGAGGTGTGCCAAGACATGGGCCAAAAACCAGGCGAACTCTCGCAGGCCACAGACGGCACTTTGCGGGAGCTCCAATGTCTCGTTACCCCAGGCGGCTTCGAGCGAGTGACGGCCTTGCGCGATTCGCCGGCCAAGATTGGTCTCGCCGCTAGTGCGTTTGCGGATCAAAGGCCAGAGCTCGTTCACAACTGGGGCGGCAATGAATGGCCGCAACATCGCGGCGACGCGATTTGGGAAACTGTCGAAAAGCGCTTCGTCGCACACCGCCCGCTCTTCGTACGGCATCGCGGCCGCGGGAATATCGAAGGGCAGGGATTCGACGCGCGGGAGATCGACCGATCCGGTCGGCACGCGAATCGTCGCGGTGCGACATGAGTCGCTGTCGATCAGCAAATGGATGGCGACGCCGTCGACTTCCCCTGCCAATTGACCCAAGACGAAGTTCTTGTACCAGACGCCCGGATGGTACAGCTGGGGCTGGTGACCCGAGAGGACAAGTGGAGCGTTGGCATGGCGTGCAATGGCAGCCGACGCATCGCCGAGTTCGCGGTATTGAGTCGTGTAGTCGACCGCCCGCTCGACGAGCGAGCGCCGCGCGGTGGCGGCCAATTTGCGGAGCGAGCGTCCTTGGAGGTCGTAGTCAAGCGTGCCGGCGTGCCGACGATTGCGAGCCACGACGGCGGCCAACGACGCCCGCGGTGGATCAACCAGCACTTGGCCGTCTTCTTGCGGCGCACGATAACGCCGATACTGCGCGGTTTCAGCCATCAGCATAATAAGAAGTGCAGCCTGAGGAAAAAGTTGGCGAGGCTTCCAAGCGCCTCTATCGTCGATCCTTGTTTACCGGCTGGACGAGCAAAGTCCTTCGGCGCGTTCTGATTGATCCGCCGCCACGGCGGCCATCGCTCGGTCCAGGACTTCGTGATAATAGGCGAGGCGCTTCTGGCCGTCGTCCAAACTACCGCCAAAGCTCCGCTCTTCTTCGAGGTAGATAAGCGGCACCGGCACTTCAACGATTCGAAGGCGATGATGGGCCGCCTGCACCCACAGCTCGAGCGGCATCGCGTAGCCGGGATCGGTGATCGTAAGTGTTTCGAGCGCTTCGACGCGATAGGCCTTGAAGCCGCAGAAGGCGTCAGTCAGTGATAGGCCGAGCCGCTCGTTGAGTTCCTGAGTAATTAGCTCGTTGATTCGGCGGCGCTCGGGCGGGGCGGCACTCTGGGCGTCGCTTTGGCCGAGATATCGGCTGCCCGAAACGATATCTGCATCGCGACAGGCGACCACCAGTTCTCCGATCCGCTGCGGCTCGTGCTGGCCATCGCAATCGATCGTGACCAAGACGTCATAGTGAAAATGGATCGCATAATCGAAGGCGGACTTGAGAGCCGCGCCGTAGCCGCGGTTTTCCGCGTGACGGACAACTTTGATGTCGCGGCGAGCGTCAAGCAAATCATGCGTGCGATCGCTCGATCCGTCATCGACGACGAGCACGTCCGCGGCGTACCTCACCACTTCGTTCAGGACCGCATCGACGTGAGATGCCTCATTGTAGACAGGCAGCGCGGTGAGAAAGCGAACCGGTTGATTTGTCATGGCAAAAGCCAGCCGGGGAGCTGATTTGGTGGGAAGCACGATTCCAGGCAGCTCGCCTCATGCGTCGCTCGTCAGCGCTTGGCTGACGGTTGCTGGCGGACCGTAACTAGTCCATTTTAGATAGAGCGAGCCGTGGGTCAACCAAAGTGATCGGGCGGCCTACACGTGGCGAATTGGATCGCGCTCGCTGGTACTGGCCCAGACTTCCAACTCGACAAAATGCGCAGCCAAGGATTGGGCCAATTGTTCCATTGCGAACCGCTCG
>DASYDU010000074.1:0-3169 GCA_036499445.1 Lacipirellulaceae bacterium | reverse complement strand
GGGTTGATAGCTTAGGTTCTTTTCAAGCGCAAAGCGACCTGCATCGACAAGATAATATCCAATGTGATTCGTGCGATCGTCCGATCCTGGCGCATGAGCTGTGGCATGAGCCAAGTCGAGCGCGGCCGACGCTACTTCTATTTCTTCATGCCGACTTCGTTTTGCTAATCGTTCCACCCGATGTCGATACAAGTCGCGAGTGGCAAAATCCATGCTGGCGTAGACTTTGGCGGGATCTCGTCGCAAAATCTGTTCGACGAGACTCACTCGCTCGAAGAATAAGGTCCAGTCCAACGCCGACAGCAGCCTCATGCTAGTGATGACGTTGCCAATCGAGACTTGATTCGCGGCAAGTCGCTGCTGTTCCATGCGCACGCATTCGTCGAGCCTCTCCTGCGGCTGGCCTAAGCGTTCGGCAAGTTCATGAATGCCGAATTGATATTGCTGCGGTGGCGCGGCGCGAAGGCATTCAATCAATTCCATTACAAGAATCGAACATGCCTGGTCGGAGGGCAAAGTGACACGACGTTGCCCGGTCTCCAATTCGGCTAGGATCGCCTGCGCGCGGCGGCGGCAAACGCGCGTCAGCAAAATATGACTGCAAAGGCGGCGCAGATTCTCCGTCAGTACAAGCCGCAGCATAATCGGGATTGCCCAGACCTCGCCGCTGGTCAGTGGCACAATATGCTGGTACGCGGAAACGACGGCGACGATTGACTCTTCGTCGAGACTGCTATCCGTGTGAACGACGAACTCATGTCCTAGCTCGTAAATCCGGGGAGCGCCCGCCCATGGCCCCGCAGATAGTTTGGGCAATTGCCGATAGAACTTCCTCGGCAAATCCTCACGGATTTCTCGGAGCTGCTCCTTTACGACGTAATAATTGTCCGCTAGCCATTCGGCGTCGACGCCAATCGGCTCTTCATTCGTTTTTGCCGCGGTAGTTACAACGCGATAGGTGTTCGCAATGAATCGACAGTTGTCCGCAAAGCGATCGGCTAGGAGCCCATCTCCTCGCCCCGTTGACATTTTTTGCGAAGCGGCCAATTGCTCGGCAAATGCTTTCAAATGTTCCGCGCTAAAAGGTTCGCCGCGCAGCGGCGGGTCGACATCAGTGGTGCTATCCGTGGGGTCGCTGTTCATAGTCCGCTTCGTGGCTGTCGATGGATGCTTCGCCGTGGTCCTTTAAGCAAAATATATACCGCGCTTCGGGGCGTCTCCGCGGCCGACAAGAGCGCCATCTTGGCACGCGAGTTGCGATAACCGATGACGACAACAAACAGCTACAAGAGTGTCCATAACCGGCTGTTGATTGGAAACGACAATTGTTTCGATGCGACTTGCCGCCTAGATGCAACTTGACAACTACTAGACGCATAATCAACCAGGCTGGCCTCCATCGGATCAAGACGACATATCACAACCACTAATAGTAGGGAAGGGACAGAAACATGCCACGCGGCGATAAATCGAAATACAGTGACAAGCAGAAGCGCCAAGCCGAGCACATCGAAGAGGGCTACGAGGATCGCGGGCTATCCGAAAAGGAGTCCGAGCGGAGAGCTTGGGCGACTGTTAATGCGATGACGCATGGTGGGAAGAAACCTGGCGGTTCGGGACGCGGGAAGACAGTCAACAAGAGCCCTGCTAAAAAAGGCGGCAAGCTTGGTGGAAAGGCGGCGGCTTCGCGACCTAAGGCGGTCCGTTGCGTCTCGGCAAAGAAAGCCGCGCGAACTCGAAAGAAGATAAGCAGCCGCAGCCGCTGACGGCTCGTGTCAATTAGATCGAAATGCGTGCTAACAAAATCAAACTTCTGGAATTTCCAGTAGGAACCAAAAAACATGGTCTCAATTAAATCACCAATTGATTTGTGCGGTATCAACGACCGGGCTGCTGACATTCGTGCCCGGTGGAGTCCGGCTGAGAAGAGCCGTCGCTTGGGGCTGCCGCCGGATCTTCCCGCGCACCTTCGCCGCTTTTTTATTGGGCAGTACGGGGTCCTTCAACTGGTGGCGAGCACTCCTTTCCGTCCAACGCACATGCCAAGTGATTCTTACAGGGTTTCCCGCCAACGTTGATGGTTGGATCATGCTCGCGCGTTGCGTCGCCCGACTAAGTTGCCAACTGTCGCGACGAGCTCTTGCGGCTCGATCGGTTTGGCAATGTGAACTTGATAACCGGCAAGCATCGCGCGGGTGCGATCCTCGGATCGGGCAAAAGCAGTCAGCGCGATCGCGGGGGTGCAGCCACCATTCTCTGGCGACCAGCTACGCAACTCACGAATGAATTCGTAACCGTCCTTTCCCGGCATGCCGATGTCGCTTACGATTACGTCGGGCCTCAGACTGCGAGCCAGCTCCAATCCTTCGTCCGCGCTGGCTGCCGTAGACACGTCTGCTTCACATTGACTCAATACTTGTTTTAGAAGCTCACGAGCATCTGCCTCGTCGTCAACGACCATCACCTTAATCCCGGTGAGTTGTACGACCGTGAGGTCAAAGTCCATTGGTTTCGGTGCCGTCGGATGGTCCTGTCGATCGACACCGCGAATCGGCGCCAGCGGCAAACGCACAAAAAACGTCGCGCCTTGATCCTCTCCAGCGCTTTCAACTTGCACGGTTCCACCGTGCAGGTCCACTAGGTTTTTGACGATCGATAGCCCCAAGCCCAATCCGCTGTAGGAACGCGTCGTCGAGGCATCAGCCTGCCGAAATCGCTCGAAAACGAACGGCAGAAATTCAGGTTTAATGCCAATCCCAGAATCACGCACAGTGATTTCAAGGTGAGACTCTATGCGCTGCAGAAGCACGTCGACTTTGCCACCCTTGGGCGTAAACTTGATCGCGTTGGAGAGTAGATTCCAAACAATCTGCTGCAATCGTGTGGGATCGCCCGTTACCGTTCCAGGGTGCTGGTCGATAATTTTTCGTAGTTGGATCTGTTTTGCGACTGCCGACGGTCTCAAGGATTCCACTGCCTGATCGACGATATTCGGCAAATCTGTTGCTTGTATGTTGAGCCGTACTTTTCCCGAAATAATTCGACTCATATCGAGCAAGTCCTCGATCAACTGTGCCTGCGTTCGGGCGTTTCGTTCAATCGCTTCAACGCCTTGCGCAAAATCCTCTGGGCTCAGATTGTTCGTGGCCAATAATTGCGACCAACCTAG
>DASYDU010000073.1:0-6459 GCA_036499445.1 Lacipirellulaceae bacterium | reverse complement strand
CGTGCGGGGCGAATTTCCTTGACCGGCCCCTTTTGTCCATTTATCATCGAAATAGTCGAGTCGCCCTAGATTTCCAGACCGCAGCGGCGGTTTTGGCACGCTCCGCCCGGATTCATAGGATCGAATTTTGTACATCCTGATTGGCATCCTGGTGCTGTTCATCGCGTCGCTTGTCGCTGCGTATTTTGGCGCGCGAAGCTGGCACTGGGCGCACGTCGTACTCGTCGTGGTGATCTTCGTGGCGACTGCCGGCTTTCTGATCCTGTCGGCCGAAGTGCTGCGGGTCAATGCTGTGCTGCGGGCGCAAGCCAACAAACTTCAACACGACTTGGACGTGGTGACGGCCAAGAACGCGGCGCTCGAAAAAGGCTCACGCGACCCAAAATTGATCGGCGAGCTGACGGGCGACGAAGTGAAGATTCCCGAAGGCGCGGAACAGATTCCGAGCGTCGACGATTTGCAGCATGACTTGTCCCTGATCGAGCGGGACCGCGGCCGCGTCTGGCGGAATGTCATGCCGGCCGGCGTGGATGCAAAGACCGAAACAGTCAAGGCGACGGTCGAAGCACCGCAACCGGCAGCCGAAGGGGCGCAAGCGACAGGTGAAGCGCCAAAACCAGCGGCGGCGACGGCTGGGCCAATTGGCATTAACAAGGACTCGATTCTGTTCCTGTTTGAGCAGGGTGAGCCGGCCAATCCCGATTCGACCAAGGGTCCGCAGTATCTTGGCGAGTTCCGCGTCACGGCCGTGTCCGACAAGCAGGTAACGATGGTGGCCGTGCAACTGCTGGATGACTTTGAGTTGAAGCGATTGCAGACGAGCAAGGGACCTTGGGCGCTGCACGAATCGATGCCCGTGGATCAGTACAAGCTGTTTGACGGGCTGACCGAAAAGCAGCTTCGCGAGTGGCTGCCGGAGAAGTCGGTCAAGGAGTATCTCCGCCACGGCACCGCGAAGGAGGCGGACGACGATCCGATCCGCGTTGTTGGCCTGGACGACGAAGGCAAGCCGGTCGATCCGAAGGACATGAGCAAGGCCGTCAAGATTCTCTATCAGCGTCGTCTGCGCGATTACTCGCTCGACTTCGATGAGCTGGCCCGCGATCGAATTGTGCTGCTGGCGAACATCGCGGGTGTGACGAAGGATAACGAGCGACTGAAGTCGGCCCTTGCCAGTGCCAAGCAGTTGCAAGCGTTCCGCGAGGAAGAGCAGCAAAAGCTGGGCGTCGACCTGGCCGGGATCACCAAAGAGCGGGCGATGATCGAGAAGCATTTGGCTCAGGTAAATCAGGAATTGGACGGCTACCGGCAAGACTTGGCCGCGAAGCTCGATGAAAATGCACGGCTGGCTGAGCAACTGGGCCGGCTCGAGGCCCAGCGGCAGGACATGAACGGCAAAAAGTCGTCCGACATCACGCCGGTGGCTCCGCTGGCGCTGGACACCGGGAAGTGAGCTGGCTGCTCCCGAGGGAGCGCTCTTCTTAGCCGCAGCCGGGAATAAATGGCTGTGCCAATTCTTAGGTCGTTGGCATACAATAGATCGTCGGCGAGATCAAAATGGTCGCTTGGGGCGATGTTTTCGCGCGCCGGCGTCCTCCGCATGCCACGACTAGCCTTCAAATAATCGCATCGCGTTATGGGAATTTACGATCGAGACTACGAGCGGAGCGATGCCTACGACGATTCGCCGGGCATTCATTTGGACGGCGGCTCCTGGTCGTGGACGACCAAGCTGGTGGTCGTCATGTTTGTCGTGTACGCGGTGCAGTATTTCACCAAACCAGCAAACGGTCTTGGCGGAGAAGGATGGTTCACGGACCTTTTTAGCTTGCACGGCGACGTGCTGCGGCGCCCATGGATGGCATTTGAGCTTGTGACCTATGGCTTTCTGCACGATCCCGACGACTTACGCCATATCCTGTTCAATGCGTTTACCTTTTGGATGTTTGGTCGGGCGGTCGAGTCGCACTATGGTCAGCGAGAATACGTATCGTTCTTTCTCGCGTCGGTGGTGTTTGCCGGTCTGATGTGGGTATTTTGCGAGGCTGTCGCGAACCATCAAATGAGTCCCAACGCCGTCGTGCTGGGTGCATCGGGTGGAATCGTGGCCGTCGTTGTCTTGTTCTGTCTAAACTTTCCTCATCAGCAGGTGTATATCTGGGGAGTTTTGCCGCTTCCGGCGTGGGTGCTCGCCGTGTTTCTCGTCGGCATGGATCTTATAGGATCGGTTCATCCCGGGCAGGACCATGTGGCGAACACGGCGCATTTGGGCGGGGTGCTATTTGCGTTCGCCTATTATCGCACCGGCTGGCGGTTGTCGAATTGGTTGCCGCGCGATTGGAAAATGCCAAAACTTGGCCGCCGCCCTTCGCTGCGCGTCTTGGATCCCGCCGAGGACGAAGACGATTCGACCGAAGAAATGGTCGACAACATCCTCCGCAAAATTCGCGAACACGGACAAGACAGCCTGACGCGCGGCGAGCGCCGAATTCTGGAAGAGGCCAGCCGCGAGTATCAGAAGAAGAGACAGTAGGGAAGCTGTCATCTTTTCTGGCTAAGAGCTAACTGCTAAAAGCTAAGAACTTCTGTCATGATCATCGCCATCACGGGTTCTACAGGCATGGTGGGCACCGAGTTGGTGCCTGCGCTGGAGCGCGACGGTCATCTCGTGAGGCAGATTGTTCGGGGCAAAGTCGTCGATGCCGACCGGGAAATTCATTGGGATCCGGATGCGGGCAAAATCGATGCTCAGGAGCTCAATGGCATCGATGCCATGATCCATTTGGCGGGCGAAAACATCGCCGGCCACCGCTGGACCAAAGAGTTCAAAGAAAAGATTCTCAAGAGCCGGGCCGACGGGACGCGGCTGCTATGCCACGCGCTCGCCAAATTAGAAATGAGGCCCAGCGTACTCGTAAGCGCGTCGGCCACCGGCTACTACGGCAATCGGGGCGACGAGCTCGTCAATGAATCTTCGCCAAACGGCAGCGGTTTTCTGGCAGAAGTCTGCCGCGAGTGGGAGGCGGCGACCAAGCCGGCCCGTGACGCCGGGATTCGCGTCGTCAATTTGCGGATCGGGCCGGTGCTGAGCCCAAAGGGTGGGGCGCTCGCCAAAATGTTGCCGCCGTTTCGGGCCGGGTTGGGCGGAGTCATCGGCAGCGGCAAGCAGTATCTGAGTTGGATCACGCTCGATGATATGGTTTCGGCGATCGAGTTTGTGCTCCAGTCGGAACAGATCAGGGGGCCGGTGAACGCGGTCACTCCCGATGCCGTGACGAACTACGAATTCACCAAGACGCTGGGCCGGGTGCTGAGCCGGCCGACGATCTTCCCGATGCCGGCGTTCGCGGCCCGGCTGGCGTTTGGCGAGATGGCGGACGAGATGCTACTCGGCGGCATCCGCGTCGAGCCGCGGACGCTCGTATCGGCGGGTTTCAAGTTCGCCTATCCGCAATTAGAGCCGGCGCTGCGGCATTTGCTTTCTAAATAAATAGTTTAGGAAAAGGCCTCACGCAAAGACGCAAAGCCGCAAAGACACGACGCATCGAACCTTGGCGGCTTTGCGTCTTTGCGTGAGTCTCTTCCCACCTCGCTTTTCAATAGGGAATCAAAGAAATTGTCGTTTAAGCGACGTCTGCCCGGCCAGGAAGCGTGCCGGCCATCGCGTCGGTGATTAGCTTGAACGATTCGAAGCGCGTAAGAATGATCCGGATCACGGCCGTGATCGGTACGGCCAGGATCGCGCCGATCGGGCCCCAGAGCAGGCCCCAGAATGCCAGCGCGAAAAGAATCGTGACCGGGTCAAGCTCCAGACCTTCGCCCATGATGCGCGGCTCGATCACGTAGCCGATGAGCATGTGGATAGTCGCCGGGATCGCAATCACGCCGGCCAGCGCCCACCAGTTGGGAGTGTCGGCCGTGACAACGAACTGCGCGTACGCGATGGGGATCGGTAGCAGCGTGGCAATGATCGAGCCGATCGATGGAATGAAGTTGAGCACGAACACCAGGACGGCAAACACGACCGCCAGCTGCAAGCCAAAGGCCCAGAGTATCAGGCCAACCAAGAGGGCCGTCGCGGCCGAGATGGCCGTCAATGTGCCCACGTACCGGCGAATCTTCGACTCGATGTCGGCGTAAGTGGCGTTTTGCAGCCTCCTGGGGCCGCGCGCGGCGAGCAGAAACAGGGCGAAAAACAGCATCAAGAAAAACGTGGTGATGATGCCGAGAATCGAGCCGATACCGCGGCTGGTCGCCAATAGCAGCCAGGCCATCAGACCTTTTAAGAGCGGCTGAGCTTCCGTCTTAACCCAATCGAGGCTGAGCGGCGGATGATTGGAAGGCTGTTGGTCCCCAGGTGGACGAACTTCGCCCGGCTTCGTGGGAGCGAAAATTGTCGTCGGCTCCCCGAGCTTCGTCATGATTTCGTCAATGTCGCGGTCAGCGCCGATTTTGTCGGCGGCAAGCGCGTAGATTTGCTTGGCGTAAACGCTGGCCGAGACGGCAACCTCCTGGGCCGTGTAGGTCAGAAGCAGCAGCCAGCCCGCGGTGATTGCCAGCACCAAGACGAGCACCGCGGCCAACGACATCCAGCGATGAAAGCCGACTCGCAGCTCCAAGAAATCGGCAACGGGCGCCACCACTGCCACGACAAACACCGCGAGCACAAATGGCACCATCACGCTCTGCGTGAACCACAAGATAAACGCGATGGCGATCGCCGCCAGCACCACCAGCGACGCGGTGATCAGCATCAGTTGTTCACGGTTTCGACTGGACATCAGCGGAACAACGAATTGGTGCGCAGAACGGATCGCGGTGACGCAGCCGGATCGAGCACCGACTGAGAACACAGTTTACGGCTCTCTCGCGGCGGATGATATGGTCGGGTGCGACGTCGACGCGGAAAGCTTAACTAGCGACGCATTCCGCCGACGCGATCGGATGTCCATGCCGGAGGATTTCGTGGGGCAAAAAATCGTCGACTTCTCGACAGAATTTGCAGTCGAGCGGCCCCCATTGGCCGACGGTGGCGGCCCGGATAGACTTATAGGGCTAGGCGTATTAACCGCTTTCGCCACAAGAAGTTGGCCAAACTCGCCGTGGTTGGGAGCGGTTTGCAGGCGATGGGTCGTTGAAAGCTCAATACGTATGACAATGCAGTCTCAAGTTGTGGTGCTGGGTGGCGGGCCCGGCGGTTATGCTGCGGCGTTTCTCGCCGCCGATTTGGGCCTTGAGGTGACGATTGTCGAGGCCGATCCGCGACTGGGCGGCACCTGCTTATTGCGGGGCTGTATCCCGTCGAAGGCGCTGCTGCACGTTGCCAAGGTGATGAGCGAAGCCGTAGAGATGGCCGATTGGGGCGTCGATTTTTCTAAGCCGCAGCTCAACTTGGACAAGATGCGGGCTCGCAAAGAGCAAATCATCGATACGCTTACCGGCGGCCTCGCGCAGCTCGCCAAGCGACGCAAAGTTCGGGTGGTCAACGCGCGCGGCGTGTTTGTCGATTCGCAGACGCTGCAACTCGAAGGCGGCGATCCCAAGACCTACGACAGCGAACGGATCACGTTTGAGCATTGCATCTTGGCCACGGGATCGGTGCCGGCGATGCCGAAGATGTTTCAAATCAAGTCGCCGCGCGTGATGGATTCGACGGGCGCGCTCGCGTTGGCGGAAGTGCCCGAGACGCTTTTGGTGGTGGGCGGCGGTTATATCGGCCTAGAAATGGGTACGGTCTACGCGGAGCTGGGGTCCAAGGTCTCGGTCGTCGAAATGCTGGATGGGCTGCTGCCGGGGGCCGACCGCGATTTAGTCAAACCGCTCGAGAAGCGCATCCGCGAGCGATTCGCCGGTGTTCATTTAAGTACCAAGGTTGTCGAGCTGAAGGACGCCGGCAATAAGATTGAAGTGAAGATGGAGGGCCCGGACCTCAACGGAAGCTCGTCCTACGACCGCGTGCTCGTGTCTATTGGCCGGCGACCGGTCACGACCGGGCTGGGCCTGGAAAACACGAAGGTAAAAGTCAACGAGCGCGGATTCGTGGTCGTCAACGAGCGTCAACAAACGACCGATCCAGCCATCATGGCGATCGGCGACATCGCGGGCGAACCGATGCTCGCGCACAAAGCGTCGCACGAGGGGAAGGTGGCGGCCGAGGTGCTGGCGGGCGAGCCGGCCGCGTTTGAACCGCAAGCGATTCCGGCCGTGGTGTTCACTGATCCAGAGATTGCCTGGGCGGGGCTCACCGTGGAAGAAGCGAAGCGAAGCGGACGCGAGATTGCGGTCACACAGTATCCGTGGCAAGCCAGCGGCCGGGCAGTGGCGATCGGCCGCACGGACGGCCTCACGAAGTGGATCCTCGATCCGTCGACCGACCGAGTGCTCGGTTGCGGCATCGTTGGCGTGGGCGCGGGCGAATTGATTGCCGAGGCGGTGGTGGCGATTGAAATGGGCTGCACT
>DASYDU010000072.1:0-11610 GCA_036499445.1 Lacipirellulaceae bacterium | reverse complement strand
GGCACGTTCGACCAGTGAAACACCGGGTTCCACGAACGGTCTTTGTGATCTTCGTCGACGAACTTCGTGTCTCGCTCCCACTTCGTCACATTTTTATAGCCATTCCAGCCGACTTCATCGAACAGCGTCGCGTCGATATCTTCAGAATAAACCAGCGTATATTCGCGGCCGTCGACCCAATGACCCTCCAAGGTTTCTAACTCAGGCTGAAACATCCGGTCGACAAAGGGCCCGTTCGCGACCTTCTGTTCCGTCACTGAGCTCAGCCGACCGCCGTTCGCCACATAGGACGTAATCGGCCCAGTCCGCGCCTTCGTGCCATCGCTCGGGCAAAGAAAGACTTGCACGAAGCTGCCATGCAATTGACCTGTGGCGTACGCATCGTATAGCTGTCCACGTTCCAAATCCGGCAACAACAGCACTGCCCACGTGGTGCTCGCCACCGGATTGCCGCCTGATGGAAAGTGCTGGCCGTTGAAATTCTCAAACAGCCCGGGAATCCTCCGAAAACGGCCTTCGAAATGCTGCGTTGCCAGCGCTAATTGACGCATGTTGTTCGTACAGCTCGACCGCCGCGACGCTTCCCGAGCCGACTGCACGGCCGGCAGTAACAGCCCCATCAACGTGCCGATGATGGCAATCACCACCAATAGCTCGACCAATGTAAAGCCCTGAGTCCATCGTGTCCGCATCGTGGTCCCTCCTGCTACTACAGAGACGAATTAGTCTGGCCGACCCGCGGGACCGAACGCCCGCGCATTCAATTCGCAGGGTCAGATGCCCCTTATTCCCTGAGACGGGGGATCGCAAAAAAAACACGAGCTGCGAGTTTTCGCCGCCGTGAAGCCGCGAATTGACGACGATGATTATTCCGCAGCTGCCAGAATTGGGACAAAATACGTCCCCGGGCGGCAAGCATGATGGCGGACCGCTCTAATCGCCCAGAAATCGCTGCCGAACATCGTCCGGCGCTGGCGCATAGTCGCTCGGCTCCATCGAGCAGCTGGCCCGCCCTTGGCTCAGGCTCCGCATCGCGCTCGAATAGCCGAACAGGTTGGCCAGCGGCGCCTCGGCATGTAGTACCGTATTCATGCCGCGCGATTCCGTGCTGTGAATGATCGCCCGCCGCTGCTGCAAATCGCCCACCAGGTCGCCGACGTGCTCGTCCGGAGTATTGATCTCCAGCCGCATAACTGGCTCCAAAAGCACCGGCTTCGCCTCGCGAAGGGCCTCATCAAAAGCTTGGCTCGTCGCCGTGCGAAATGCGATTTCGCTCGGGCCCGTCTCGGCGACTTGGCCACCAAGCACCGTCGCCTTGATTCGCAATAGTGGGAAGCCCAGCACGCCGCCGCCCTGGCCGGCGCTCTCCAATTCTTCCAGCACCACCGTCAGCATCTCGTTGGGGAGGCCATGATCCAGCGAGTTAGTCACCATCACGTTCTGCATTCCCTTTCCAAATGGTTCGACGCGAATTTGCACCTTGGCCGCGTGCGTCACGCCCTGAATCAGCCGGTTGCTCTCGCCCGTCACCTCGACCATCCGCTCGACCGTCTCGCGGTAACTCACTCGCGGTTTGTGGACCTTCACCTTCAGGTTGAAGTCCCGCTGCAAGCGGTGCTGAATCACCTCCAAGTGCAGCTCGCCCATGCCGCTGATCAGCGTTTGGCCGGTCTCTTCATTCTCCGAAGCGCGAAACGTCGGGTCCTGCTTCCGCAACATCGTCAGTGTTTCGCCCAGCTTTTTGCGGTCGTCGGTGCTCTCCGGCTCGATCGCCATCGAAATCACGGTCTCCGGAAATTCAATCGACTCGAGCAGAATAGGCTCGCGGGTGTCGCAAAGCGTGTCGCCCGTGATCGAATCGCGCAGGCCGATCACGCCCACGATGTCGCCCGCCCGCGCCACGTCGATTTGCTCCTCTTTCTTCGACGCGTGGATCCGCCACAGTTGCGCGACGTTTTCTTTCTTGTCCTTGCCCGGATTGAGCACCCGCGAATTTGGCTCCAGCGTGCCCGAATAAATCCGCACCCACGCCAAATCGCCCGTCTTGTAGGGCAGCACCTTGAAAACCAGCCCGCAAAATGGCTCCTTCGGGTCCGGCTTACGTTGAATTTTCTTCACCGGCTCGTCGGCGGCCGCCTTCCCCTTGTGATGATGCTTCGTCTTGAGATCGATGCCCTCGACCGGCGGCATATCGAGCGGGTTCGGCAGGTAGGCGGCCACGGCATCCAAGATCGGCTGCACGCCCATCCCATGCAGCGCCGATCCGCACAACACCGGCTGAATCTGCAAATGCACCGTCGCCGATCGCACCACTTTATGTATGAGCGCCTCGGGGATCGGCTCCTCGGCCAGCGCGAGCTCCATCAATTCATTGCTGTAGTCGTACAGAGATTCCAGCAGCCGCTCGCGCCAAAGTTGAGCCTCATCCGCCATGTCCTCCGGAATATCGGCCCGAATGATCTTGTTCCCCTCTTTCCCCTCCGGAAACGTGAGAAACCTCATCGTCACCAGATCCACTACGCCGCGAAACGGCCGCGCCACGTGCGGTGGACCCTGGCCCACCGGAATCTGTAGCGCCACCGGCCGCGCGTGCAGCCGATTTTCGATCTCCGCAAACACGGCCTCAAAATCGGCCCCCTCGCGATCGAGCTTATTGATGAACGCCATCCGCGGCACATGATACTTGTTCGCCTGCCGCCAGACGGTCTCACTCTGCGCCTCAACTCCTTCGCGGGCGCTAAACACCACGACGCCGCCATCTAGCACGCGCAGACTCCGCTCAACCTCGGCCGTGAAGTCAACGTGTCCCGGCGTGTCGATCAGATTGATCACCACGTCGTTCCAAGGAAATTGCACGCAGGCCGAGTAAATCGTGATCCCGCGCTCGGCCTCCTCGGCGTCGTCGTCGGTGGTCGTCGTACCCTTGTCGACCTCGCCCGCCCGATGCTTCGCGCCGCTAGCAAACAGCATCCGCTCGGTGACCGTCGTCTTGCCGGCATCGATATGGGCGATGATGCCGATGTTGCGAATTTTTTCGAGGGGAGTGGCCATGTCTGGTTCAGCGCATAAAAAACGCCGCGGGCTTTTGAGGGCCGCGGCGTGCTGATTCGTCAGTTTACCAAGCGAAATGCGCGAATGCCTTGTTCGCATCCGCCATGCGGTGCACGTTTTCGCGGCGCGTCATCGCGGCGCCTTCGCGGTTGTATGCGGCCGTAAATTCGTCGGCCAGCTTCAGCGCCATTGCTCGGCCCTTCTTCTCCCGCACGGCCAAGAGCACCCAGCGAATCGCGAGCGACTGCTGCCGTGTGCGGTTCACCTGCATCGGCACCTGATACGCCGCCCCGCCAACCCGCTTGCTGCGAACTTCGATCGAAGGCTTCACATTGTCGAGCGCCTGCGTGAAGACGTCGATTGGCTCGGCATCCGGAATCCGCTTCTTGATCAGATCTAGCGCGTCATAAAACACGCCCAAAGCCACGCTCTTCTTGCCGTCGTGCATCAGGCAATTCACGAACTTCGACGCGAGCAACGATCCATAACGCGGATCGGGCTTAAGCTGCTTGCGACTAGCGGTAATATGGGCCATGAATCAGGGTTCAGGGTTCGGGGTTCAGAACTAACGACTTACGACTTCTTCGCGCCATATCGGCTGCGTGACTGCTTTCGGCCCGCGACACCCAGCGTGTCCCGCGCGCCGCGCACCACCTGGTACCGCACGCCCGGCAAATCGCGAATACGCCCGCCGCGCACCAGTACAATGCTGTGCTCCTGCAACGTATGGCCTTCCCCCGGGATGTAGACCGTCACTTCCTTGCCGTTCGAAAGCCGCACGCGCGTAATCTTCCGCAGCGCCGAATTCGGCTTTTTGGGCGTCATCGTCCGCACTAAGAGACACACGCCGCGCTTCTGCGGGCATTTGTCGAGCACCGGCGACTTACTGAATTTCCGCTTGGCCCGCCGGCGACGGCGCACCAGTTGATTAACTGTCGGCATAAACCGGCTTTCATTGCCACAAAGGGGTCGAAAACGAATAAATTGGAACCACTCAATCTACCCGATCCACCACCACCGTCAAGGGCACCTAACTCCTCGCGAAACCGCCTTTTGCGCCGCCCGCACTAGGTGTTTGCAGTTTGGATTGCACAATCTCAAAATGGCGATGCGGTCGAACCGTGCCGCCGTCCTTTTCATGCGGATATCGCAGGCTACCCCACTGTAAAGAATCACCGTCGCGAAAGAGAGCGTATCACGTGCCGATCGCTGGGCCCAAATTAGAACGCCCCACCAAACTCGTCAATCTTCTCGACGTCGGGCTCACCACCAAACCAGACGCTCCCGCGCTCGTCTCGCTCGACCAAACCTGGTCGTGGCGCGAACTGGACCAGGCGGCAACTCGCCTTGCCCGCCATTACTTGGCACTCGGCCTCGCTCCGGGCGACCGCGTCGCGTCGCTGATGCCCAACCGCGCCGCCCTGCTAATTCACTACGTCGCCTGCCTCAAAGCTGGCCTCGTCGCCACACCGCTCAACTATCGCTACCAAGCACCGGAAATTGATCATGCCTTGGAAACGAGCGGCGCCGCGGTGCTGGTCGCACATGCCGAACGCGATGACGTGGTCGCCGAGAGCGAACAAGCTCGTCGCCTCCCGCTGGGGCTCATTAGTTACGGCCGCGACAGTTACGATCGCGACGCCACTCCGCATCCTCGGCTGGAAGAACTAATGGCCACCGACGCGTCCCCGATCGAACTCCCTGTTCCCGACCCCGACGCCCCCGCGTTTATCTTCTTCACCTCCGGCAGCACCGGAAAGCCAAAAGGCGTCACCCATTCCCACGAAACCTTCGGCTGGATCGTCGCCAGCGCTGTCGCCGGCCTTGCCATCACGCCGGCCGATGTGTTCCTTCCCGCGACCTCCGCATCGCATGTCGCCGCCTCATCCCTTTCATTCGCAGGTCTCGCCGCCGGTGCGTGCGTCGCCATCGCCCGCTCCTTCGGCGGCGACGAATTGCTGCCGCTCCTCCGCTGCACCAAACCGACTCTCCTCTGCATGCTGCCCGCCCCGCTCTTCGGCCTCGTCCGCGACCACGGCGCAACCCGCGCAGACTTTCAGTCGATCCGTCGCTGCGTCTCGGGCGGCGACAAAATCTCGCACGAGCTTGAGCAAGAGTTCACCAATCTCACCGGTTTCGCCATCGAGGAGCTCTATGGCATGACAGAAACCGGCACCACCACCTACAACCCCACCGGCCCACTCAATCGCATCGGCTCGATCGGCCAACTCGCTCCGGGCTTCACGGCCTCGGTCCGCGGCGACGGCAGCGCCGAAATCTCTCTCGGCTCCCCCGGCCAGCTCTGGATCCAGTCCCCGAGCAACATGATAGGTTATTGGAATCGCCCCGATGCCACCGCCGAAACCGTGGTGGACGGCTGGCTCGACACCGGCGATCTCGTCGCCGCCGACCACGAGAATTATCTCTGGTTCCACGGCCGCAAGAAGCAGATCATCGTTCACGATGGCTCGAACATCTGCCCGCAAGAAGTCGAAGAATCTCTCCTCGAACACCCGGCCGTCGCCGCCGCGGCAGTCATCGGCATCCACGACCTGATCCACGGCGAAAACGTCCGCGCCTACATAACGCTCCGTCCCGATGTCCCGCGACCCTCAACCGCCGAGCTTATCCAGTTCTCGCGTGCCCGCGTCGGCTACAAAGCTCCGGACGAGATCATCGTCCTCGCCGAAATGCCCATGACTGCCGTCGGAAAACTAGACCGCACGGCCCTGATCCAGCAGGCCACGGCAGCAGCAAATCGTCATCTTGCCTAACGAACTCCACCCATAAAGCCGCGAAGGGCACCGAGCCGCAGGCTTGGTCTGATCGCGGCCTTCCCCTTCCCTCAGATCTCGATAGCCGACAACCGCACGCAGTTCCTCCCCTGACCCCCGCATCCTGAATCCTGCCTCCTCCTCTACTTCCCGCCCCGATACTGCTCCTCCGTCACCTGCTCCATCCACTCCACGGCCTTCCCATCAAGCTTCTCCTGAATGGCGATGTGCGACATCGCGGTCGTCGCCGTGGCCCCGTGCCAATGCTTCTCGCCCGGCGGAATCCAAACCACATCGCCCGGCCGAATCTCCTCGACCGGCCCGCCCCATCGCTGACACCAGCCGCAGCCCGCCATCACGATCAGCGTCTGACCGAGCGGATGCGTATGCCAAGCCGTCCGCGCCCCCGGCTCAAACGTCACGCTGGCCCCAGCCACGCGCCCGGGCGCGGCCACATCCACGAGCGGATCAATCCGCACCGCCCCAGTAAACCAATCCGGCGGCCCCTTCCCCGACGGCCGCGACCCGCTCCGTTTAATGTCCATGGATGTTCTCCTTCGCGCCTGATCAGCCGCCGCGTTAATAGCACCCACATTATACTCCGTTTGCGATCATTGTTAGCCGCGACGCGGAGCGTGGTCCTGCCACGGAAAGCGGAGCGCGTCTTCTCCGCCCCAACGCCACCTCACCGAGCCCGCCGCCGCAAACTCGCCCCCACAAAGTCCCACTCCTGACGCGACATACCCTCTTTAGCCGGATTCTCTTCAACGTAGCGGATCGCCCGACGTACCTCTCCCTCCGTATCGAGAAACACTTTCCATTCGCCACGGGCAAAACACTTCGCCGGCCGACCCTCGGCGGCAAATGGATGCAATCCCGACTCGGCCAATCGTCGAGTGGCGGCGCTCTTGAATTGAATCACTAATTGCTCGGGCTCAAGCCGATGCCGCGCCACAACCAGATGCATATGATCCTTCAAAATCGCGCAGGCCAACACCGAGACGGCCGACCGCCCGGCATAATCGGCGAATCCATCGGCAACGGCTTGAATCTGCGGCATGGCAAACACGACGGCCGGACGCTTGAGCGCCCTCTTCGCCGCCAAACGCAAACCCCGATCGTGCGGCCTTGCCGCCACGGAACGCGTCTCGGTCGTCTTGGTCGCCGGACCATAGCGAAACAATTCCCAAGATCCGACAAAATCCGACCACGACCCGCGCGGATCGTTGGGAAGCCAGAAACCATACGCACCAAAAAATAATGTGGTTAGCGAGCATCACAACGACTCCGGACCTCGCTCCCCTCCGCCTCGCGGCTAACGCCACTCCCAACTGTTAGCCGCGACGCGCAGCGTGGTCCTGCCACGCGAAGCGGAGCGCGCTTTCAACGCCGCCCACAATAATCCACCAATTACCCAACGTCAAATAATTGCTCCCTGCGCCGCCGACCAAAAAAGCACCGCCCCATCACCGTTAACCGCAACGCACCACAAACCGCATGTTAGCCGCGACGCGAAGCCCCAGCGCAGCGGAGCGCTTCGCCGCCACCCCGAAAAGCACGACATCCGCGAACCCGCCCCCACAGTTAGCCGCGACGCGGAGCGTGGTCCTGCCACGCAAAGCGGAGCGCGTCCTTGACCCCGCCCACAACAATTTGCCACATATCCCAATTCCAAATGCGTGGCACATTGCCCGTTCACGCATGGGATCACGAAGAAACTGACGGCGATGAACTTATCCAAACGCGCCTGCCTCGATCTTAGCGCCTAACTCCTGGCGCCTCGCCCCTCGCCTGGCCTCCGCCCTCCTCGCTCCCTGCCCCACGCTTACTCCCGTCAATCCTCAACTTTTGGCCAGGCGAAATTTTCTCCCTGCGCACATTTCTTTGTAGAAATTGGGCCACCACTTCTGCTAGTGTGATTCGCGATGGTCGCTGTTGTTAAAGAGTGGCGTATTCCGCTCGATTTCGATGGATCCCCGCTTGGGCCGCAGCCCCGAATACGGTAGCCACGGTGAAGCGAATCTCTAGAGGTCGAAAACGAGACGGAAAGTAGGGAACCAAGTTTTGTAGCCGAGGTCTTTGATCTCGGACGTTGGCCGGCCTCGGACAGGCCAGCTACAACTCCCGATTCCCCACTCGCCACTTCCGCAACGGCGATCGAGTGGACGGCGCTGCCCACCGGCTGGGATTTAGACAGTTCGTAGGTGGAAGCGAATCCGCGGAGGTAGCTACCTCTCTTTTTTTACGAGCCTGCGATCAACACCAAGCCGCACAGCACACCAAGCGCAACAAGAACAGGAGGAAATGGGCACAAAAACAGCAGGGCATTGTAGGGTAGATGAGCAGCCAACGCGCGCAGCCCATGCGCCGCGGCTACTGCTCTTCGTTCTCCCGCCCAACTGCTCTCATCCCGTCCATCCTGTCAAAAGAAGGAAGGAAAGATACCAGGCCACCCACAAAAAAACGGTCCCCTTCGAAGATAATTGGTCCCCTTCGCAAAACCCCGCCCCGTTCTTGCTAAAAGCTGACGGCTGAAAGCTGAGAGTTATGCCCAACTCCACACTCGCTATCCTCGTCACCATCGCATTCAGCCTGATCGGCGTCCTGGGCGATTACTTCCTCAAGCTTGCCAGCGAGCAACCGAGCTCGCTGCGGTCGCCCTGGTTCTACGTCGGTTTCGCGTTCTATGCCTCGACCGCCTTCGGCTGGGTCTTCGTCATGAAGCACCTCAAGCTGGCCACGATCGGCGTCGTCTATTCGGTCGCGATGATCCTGCTCCTCACGTCCGTCGGCATCGTCTTCTTCCGCGAATCACTCAACTACTACGAAATCGCCGGCCTAGTCATGGCCATCGCCTCCCTCTTCCTACTGATGAGGTTCTCGTGAGCGATCGATCGAAAATATCAACCTCGGAATGCTTCATGACATGCCGTGCAAGCCTTGCCCGCGTGGCCGACGGCCTGCCGGACCGCGTCGTAGTCACCCTTCTCGGCCGCCGCATTCGCATCGCTCGCCGCCTGCCGCAGATCGTGGGCGAAGCCAATGTACTGGGCATCATCCGTATAATCGAAGCCCTCGCGCGTGATGATCTCAGCAATCATCGCCACGAGCTGTGCCTCGTGCCGAACATCCGCCTGGTTCTTTTTGAAACTCCCCGCGTCGGCCACCCACTTCGTAAGTCGCTCTTGTTGGGCGATGTTGAGCCGCTGCATCAGCGGTGGACGGTCCGCGACATGCGCCCACTCAACGGCCGTCTCCGCCTTCGGCGTCTGCGGCCGATTGCCGTGGATCAAATCGGCCAGGTTCTGCTTCCGCTCTTTCACTTCGTTGTACGTCTGATCGCTCGCGGCCTTCGAGTTGTAGCCGGCCCGCGCAAACTCGTCGCGCAAACCCGGCGAGATATCTTTCCAACGCGCATCGCCATCGTATTGACCGGTCACCGCAAACAGCACCGCGAGCAGACTGAAATCCCGCCGGCAAAGCTTATTGCCGCCGCCCTTGAATTCGGTCGGCGTCGATACATCCTTGTCCACCAGCGTGCTCAGTCGCTTGACCTCGGACTCGATCGTCGCGGCGTCGATCAGCTTCGACCAGGCAAAGCCAGCTGCCGTCCCGGCCTCGCCGCCCTCCGCGACCGCATTCGCCCGACTAGCCTTCGCCGGATGTTCGTAATCCGGCCGCTCGCCCTTAAGCTCCTTCCGCGGATCATCAAAAAACACGCCCTGCACCTCGGGCGGAAACTTGGGTGGCCGAGCCATTTTCGGCGGTTCGGCGTTTGTCCCCGCCAAACTCAACATCACGCCGAACACCGCCATGAGAGCCATTCGCAGTTTCGGTCGAGACATACCATTGCCCGGTGCGAAAAAAACGCCAAGTTAACTTTAGCAACCGAATTATCGGCGGCAATGCGGATGCCGACAAGCAGTCAGCGTCGGGGCTGGTTCATGCGGCATCGCAGTGTTAGTTTGGGCGGTAGATAACTCGCACGATTCAGGCTCTCGGATACTCGCAACCGGATCACCAACATGGCAACCGCCACCGCCACCAATCCCGATACGTTGAAACTCGTCGACCAGGCCGTGAAGGATGGCAAGCTCTCGGCCTCGGCAGCCGCCAACATCCGCATCTGGCTCACGGAGCCCCGCTACGCCGAGTACGCCGGCGAAGTCGCCGAGCACGTCGCGGACGGCAAATGGAAGCAGCTCGATGATGTGTTCTGGACCGTGATCCCGTTCGGCACCGGCGGACGCCGCGGCAAGATGTACCCCATCGGCTCCAACGCCATCAACGACCGCACGATCGGCGAAAGCGCGCAAGGCCTGGCCGATTATGTGAAGCAAACGCTCGGCCCCGGCGCGAAACTCTCCTGTGCCATCGCCTACGACACGCGGCATCGCTCGGAGCACTTCGCACGGCTCTGCTCCGAGATCATGACCGCGGCCGGCTTCACCGTCTACTTCCTGCAAGGGCATCGCAGCACGCCCGAACTCTCGTTCACGGTGCGCTACAAAGAGTGCTCGTGCGGCATCATGGTCACCGCCAGCCACAATCCGCCCAGCGACAACGCCGTGAAGGTTTATTGGTCAACCGGAGGACAGATCGTGCCGCCGCACGACAAAGGCATCATCGACCGCGTGATGAGCGTCCAAGAAATCAAGCGGGTCGACTTCGACAAGATGGCGGCGGCCGGCAAAATCGTCCGCTGCCAAGAGGAAATCGACCCGAAGTATTGGGCCGCTGTCCTCACGCAATCCACGCCCGGCCCGCGCAAGCTGAAGGTGATCTATTCGCCGCTCCACGGTGTCGGTGCGACCGCAGCGATTCCCGTCCTCGAAAAAGATGGTTTCATAGAAGTCGAAATCTTCGGTCCGCAAGCCAAGCCCGACGGCGACTTCCCCAATGTACCGGGCCACGTGTCGAATCCCGAAAACCCCGCCATCTTTGACCTGCTAATTGCCCGCGCCAAGGAAGTCGGCGCCGATTTGGCGCTCGCCACCGATCCGGACTGCGACCGGATCGGCTGCGCCGCGCCGCTCACAATGAAAAAGGACGCACCCTGGCACACGATCACCGGCAACCAAATCGGTGCGCTGCTGGCCGACTTCATGCTCGAAGATCGCAAGGCTGCCGGCCGCCTCAGATCGCAAGACTTCATCGTCGAAACCTTGGTCACCACGCAGCTCACGCGCCGCATCGGCGACAGCTACGGCGTCCGTACCATCGACGACCTCTTGGTCGGCTTCAAATGGATCGCCCAGGCGATCGACGACAACGGGCCGGCCGATTTCATCTACGGCACGGAAGAGTCACACGGCTACATGGCCGGCGACTACGTCCGCGACAAGGACGGCGCGCTCGCTTCGATGCTGCTCTGTGAACTGGCCGCCAAGCTCAAGGCAGCCGGCCAAACGCTGCACGAAAAACTCGACGCCCTCTTCTGGCAACATGGCGTCCATGTCGAGCGGACGATCAACGTGCAAATGCCCGGCAGCGAAGGCATGACGCGCATGAAAGAGGTGATGGCCGCCTTCCGCGGTCATCCGCCCACCGTGATCGGCGGCGACAACGTCGCTCAAATTCGCGACTACGAGCTGCAGACCGTGACTCCAGCCGGCGGCAAACCCCAGCCGCTCGCTGGCCCGAAAGGCGATTTGGTCATGCTCGATCTCAAGACGGCCGGCAACTGCGTCGCCTGCCGCCCCAGCGGCACCGAGCCAAAAATCAAGTTCTATCTCTTCGGCTACACGCCGCCCGAGCAGCTAGCAAACCTCGAGTCGGCCAAGTC
>DASYDU010000071.1:0-18193 GCA_036499445.1 Lacipirellulaceae bacterium | reverse complement strand
TTCATCGCCGCCAAGGCACTAAGGGAACGAAGGGAAAGGATTCTGTCCGGCTCTGTAGAAAACTGGTGTTTGATAGCTAAACCGAACGGCCGCCAGCATTCGTAAAAGATGCGTGGCGCGAACAAGTAAGAGTCCCCGGGCGGTGTTGTTGGCGGCGCTGGCCACGGCGCAGCAGTCGTTGCCGCTCTATTCCCATCGCAACAGTCCGCGAAAGTTCACGCAGCATCAGCTGTTCGCCGGCCTGGTGCTGAAGTGCTTTTTGAAGACCGACTATCGAGGCGTGGTCGCGCACTTGACGGATTGCCCGTCGCTCTGTGAAGTGCTCGAGTTGGCCCAGGTGCCTCACTACACGACGCTGCAAAAGGCAGCGCGGCGATTGCTCTCGAGCGCTGCCGCCAAATGCCTGCTTGATGCGACCGTCCGCCAGCAGCTGGGGCGCAAGCGACGTGTGCCGCGGGCGGCGATCGATTCGACCGGCTTGGAAGCCAGCGCTGCCAGCGGTTACTTCGTGCATCGCCGTCGGTATGTCGGCGGCCCGTGGAAAACCGTGGTCTATCATCGTTTTCCTAAGCTGGGCTTGGTGTGCGACGTCGAAACCCATTTCATTCTGGCCGCCGACACGGGCCGTGGGCCGAAGCCCGACGTGGCTGACTTTCGACCACTCCTGACCAAGGCGCTAGCGCGCGTGGGGCTGGGCCGCATTGCGGCCGACGCTGGCTTTGACTCCGAGGCGAACCATGCGTTCGCCCGTCGTGAGTGCCAAGTCCGCTCGATCATTCCCGCCAAACACGGACGACCGACCCACAAGCCGGCCAGCGGCCACTATCGGCGGCTGATGCAGTCCCGCTTCGACAGCGCCGCCTATCGCGATCGCGTCCGAGTCGAAACGGTCATGTCGATGATCAAGCGTCGTCTCGAATCCTTCGTCCGCGGCCGCAACTGCTGGAGCCAACGCCGCGAACTCCGCTTGAAAGTCCTCACCCACAATGTCATGATTCTGATTCACATCGAGCTTTTCTACACAGCCGGTCTGACCTGAATCCCAATTCCTGGCGACGCGAGTTTTTCTCACATGGCATGTTTCTTTGCTGAAATTGTGGCAGCGCCTCTGCTTGGGTCGATCTTGCAACGTCGTTCGCAGGAGCCGCTGTGGAAATGCAGGTCGCAGGTACAGCCACGCCCCAGAAGACGGCCAACAAGCCAGTTCCGTGGCCCCAGTGCTGTGTGGTGAAAGTCTGCCTTCCGCCCTCCGCCTTGGAACCATCCCGCCAAACAAGGAGGGGCGGACACGAGACCACCCACAAGCTACCGGTCCCCTTCGAAGAAAACTCGGCCTCTTCGGGCGCAGACTGCGGCGAGCAGCGCCGCCAAACCTCAGAAGTCGGCATTGCCCGGCGTCCGGGGAAACGGAATCACGTCGCGGATGTTGGCCATGCCGGTCACGAATTGAACCATGCGTTCCAAACCAAGTCCGAAACCGGAGTGTGGCACGGTGCCAAACCGCCGGAGGTCCAGATACCACCAGTAGTCGGCCTTGTTGAGCCCTTGCTCGTCCATGCGGGCCTCCAGCACGTCGAGCCGGTCTTCGCGCTGGCTGCCGCCGATGATCTCGCCGACGCCCGGCACCAGGACGTCCATCGCCCGCACCGTCCGACGACTTGCATCAGCTTCGTCATTCACCTTCATGTAAAACGGTTTGATGCTGGCCGGGTAGTTGTAGAGAATCACGGGCTCGGCAAACTTCTCTTCCGTCAGATAGCGCTCGTGCTCGACCTGCAAATCGCTCCCCCACGCGACTGGATATTCAAACGACTTGCCGCACCTCGTCAAAATCTCGACCGCTTCGGTGTAGCTGAGCCGGCGAAAGTCGTGGGCCAGAATGCCGTCCAGCCGGCCGCTGACCGCCTTATCCACGTGCTCTGCGAAGAACGCCATGTCTTCACCACAGTCGGCCAGCACATCGCGGCAAATCCGTTTCAAGAACCGCTCGGCGAGCGCCATATTGTCTGTAAGCTCAAAGAACGCTGCCTCTGGCTCGACCATCCAAAACTCGGCCAGATGCCGCGTTGTGTTGGAGTTCTCCGCGCGAAATGTGGGACCGAACGTGTAAATCTTGCCGAGGGCGGTGGCATAAATCTCGCCTTCGAGCTGGCCCGAGACGGTGAGATACGCGGGCTTCGCAAAGAAGTCCTGCGCAAAATCGATCTCTCCGCCTGGCGTTCGCGGCGGCTTCGCGGGATCGAGAGTCGTGACGCGAAACATCGCGCCGGCCCCTTCGCAGTCGCTGGCCGTGATGATCGGCGTGTGCAGATAGAGGAAGCCTTCCTCCTGAAAAAAATCATGGATCGATCGCGAGATGCGATTCCGCACGCGGGCTACCGCTCCAAACGTGTTCGTCCGCGGCCGCAGATGAGCCCATTCGCGCAGCTTCTCAAACGAATGCCGCTTCTTCTGCAGCGGATAAGTTTCGGGATCGGCCCAGCCGTACACGACAACTTCGCCGGCCTGGATCTCCGTCGCCTGCCCCTTACCGCCCGACGCCTTTACCTCACCGCGCACGCTTACGCTGCAACCGGGAGCGAGCTGCTTTACTTCCGCTTCGTAGTTCGGCAAACTCGCGTCCGCCACGATCTGGATGTTGGCCAGGCTCGAGCCGTCGTTCAGCTCAAGAAAGCTAAAACCGCCCTTGGAATCCCGCCGCGTGCGAATCCAACCTTGCAGCGTCACCTGCGAGCCAATCGCCTTCGCGTCGCGTGCCTCCTTGACGCTCATTCGATCCATCAATGAATCCCCTTGGCCGCCAACCACCGCTCCGCATCAAGCGCCGCCATGCAGCCCGTGCCGGCCGACGTGATCGCCTGCTTATAGTAGTCGTCGGCCACGTCGCCGGCGGCAAACACGCCCTCAACGCTCGTCGCCGTGCGGAATGGCGTCGTCCATTTAATGTATTGTTTCTCGGTCAGCGCCAGTTGGCCTTTGAGAAACGCTGTGTTCGGCGTATGGCCGATCGCGAGAAATACACCACTGGCCGCGATCTCGCGATCGCTGCCGCCGGTTGTGCTCGCCAGTCGCACGCCGGAAACTCCGTCCTTATCGTTGCCGAGCACTTCGTCCAGCCCGTGATTCCACTCCATCTGAATCTTGGAGTTGCCGAGCGCTCGCTCTTGCATGATCATGCTGGCCCGCAGTTTGTCCCGGCGATGGACCATGTGCACCTTGGACGCATACTTTGTGAGAAACGTCGCTTCTTCGACGGCCGAATCGCCGCCGCCCACCACGACCAGGGGCTTGTTGCGAAATCGCGGCAGCGCCCCATCGCAGACAGCGCACGCACTCACGCCCCGATTCTTGTATGCTTCTTCCGACGGCAGCCCGAGATAATTGGCCCGCGCGCCCGTGGCAATGATCAAAGCGTTTGCCTCGTGCGTCTCGCCCTCCAGTGTGCGCACCACACATGGCCGCCTTTGCAAGTCGACATCCACCACGTCATCGGTCACAATTCGCGTACCAAAGTTGACTGCCTGTTGACGCATCAACTCCATCAGCTCCGGCCCGGTGACCGCGTGCTTCCCTTCGTGGATATTCATATACTGCAATCGATCCGGGGCGATTGCTGTTTGCACGAATGGCTCCAAATTGCCCGCCGGAAAGCCCGCGTAGTTCTCCACTTCAGTCGTCAGCGCGAGTTGGCCGAGCGGCAGTGTCCCGGCCAGCCGATTGTCTTCCGTGATAGCTCCCTCGAACACCAGCGGTTTCAGCTCGGCCCGGGCGGCGTAAATCGCCGCCGACCAGGCCGCCGGCCCACTCCCAACAATGATCACACGTTCGGCCACTTAAACTCCCTTCATCGACATCGAGCGCACGTAGATCTACGGCCCAAATTATAAAGCTTCGCCGACGCTTGGCTAGCGCGGTGAAAACGGGAGGATAGAGGCCCGGTTCGCCGGGCGCGACGATGCCTCAGCGTTTCGCAGTCGGCTCGCCAATCATCTCAGACACTTGCACCGCCTTGTGGCCTTTGAGCACGCCCGCCTCCGCGTGGAACTTCGGCCGACCTTCGATCGACACTATGAGCGGTTGGTGCACATCCTTTTCCGTCGTGATGATGTCTCCGACGGCGAGCTCGAGCAGGTCTGATGTTGCAATGTGCGTCTCCGCCAAATCGACGACCACCTCCACCAACGAATGGGATAATTGATGGCTAATCTGTTCGATGCTTTGCATCGTCGGGGGCTTCTTGCCATAGGCCACCCAGCTGTTGGACGTTAATTGTCCGCTGATCCTCTCGATCGAGTTGTACGTGATGCACAAGTTAGCCATGCCGCGGACGTCGCCCAGCGTAATTTCAAAGCTGATCAGCACCACCACTTCGTTCGGCGGCACGATCTGCACCAGCTGCGGATTCGACTCGACGCGGTCGACCGAAAGATGCAATTCCAGCACGTTTTCCCAGGCGTGCTTCATCTCCGCCAAAAACAAGTCTGTAATCCGCGATACCAGCCGCAGCTCGATCTCTGTAAGCGGTCGTCGCACGGGGATGGCCGCTTCGCTGCTGCCGCCGAGCAACCGATCGATGATTGGGTACAAAAGTGATAGGTTGATGTCGAGAATCAGCTTGCCTTCGAGCGGCGCGGCATTGATCAGATTGAAGCAGGTTGGATTCTCGAGACTAAAAACAAACTCGCTGTATGTCAGTTGATCGACACTGGTGAGCTTAACCTCGACGATCGTCCGCAGCAGCGCCGAGAGCGCAGCCCCAAAATTGCGCCCGAAACCTTCGTGCATCGTCTGCAGCGCCCGCATCTGCTCCTTGCCGACGCGTTCCGGCCGCTTGAAGTCATAGGGCGAGATCTTCGAGCCAGGCCGCGCCAAACTGCCGGCCGACATAGCCCCCCCCGCCGCACCTCGTCCTTCCATTGCGCTCAGCAGGTTTTCGACTTCTTCTTGGCTAAGAACTTCGCCACTCATCGTGCACTCCGTTGCTGAGAGGATCAGGATTCAGGGTTCAGACTTTAATGAGACTGGATCATAAACCCGTCCCTATTCCCTGATTTGTCCATCTCCGTGGACTACATACTTGTAACTCGTCAGTTCATCGACGCCGCACGGCCCGCGCGCGTGAAACTTATCAGTACTGATGCCGATCTCCGCCCCCAGTCCAAACTGCCCACCGTCGTTGAACCGCGTGCTGGCATTGATCATCACGGCGGCGCTATCGACGCGGGCCGCAAACTCCTCGGCGGCCGCCACATCGCGCGTAACAATCGCGTCCGTGTGCCGCGAACCGTAGCGGTCGATATGCTCGATCGCTTCGTCCAAGGAACCGACGACTCGCGCCGAAATGACCGGTCCCAGAAACTCAGCCGCATAATCTTCCTCGGTAACTGCCTTCGCGGCCGGGATCAGCTCACATGTCCGCTCATCGCCACGAATTTCCACCCTCTGTTTTGCGAGCGCCCGCCCTGCCGCCGGCAAAAACTCGCCTGCCACATCCGCATGAACCAAGAGCGACTCGGCCGCGTTGCACACGCCCATCCGCTGGCACTTGCTATTGACCAGAATTTGCTCAGCCATCTTCAGATCGGCCGATGCATCGACATAAACATGGCAATTGCCCGTGAAGTGCTTAATAACCGGCATCTTGGCTTCAGCTGCGACGCGGCGAATCAGTCCCGCGCCGCCGCGCGGAATTGCCAGGTCGATGTACTGAGGAAGCGCGAGGAATTTGCTCACTGCCTCGCGATCGGCCGTATCCACCAATTGCACGGCGTCGGCCGGCAAGCCGACTTCGGCCGCTGCCTCGCCGAGCAACTCGACGATCGCCCGGCTTGAGTGTGCCGCCTCCTTTCCGCCACGCAGAATCACGGCATTGCCCGCCTTTACGCAAATCGCCGCCGCGTCCGCCGTCACATTCGGCCGCGATTCATAAATAAAGAACACGACGCCCAGCGGCACGCGCACCTTGTCGATCCGCAAACCATTGGGACGATTTGTCGAGTTGATCAGCTCGCCAATCGGTTCTGGCAGCGCGGCTATCTCCTCCAAACCGACTGCCATCGCCTCGATCCGCGCGGGTGTGAGCCGCAGCCGATCGACCTCCGCATCGGTCAGTCCATAGCTAGGCGCCGCCGCCAAATCCAGCGCGTTTGCTTCCTCGATACGCTCGATATTCTCTCGGAGCGTCGCCGCTGATCGCCGCAGCCATTTCGACTTCGTCGCCCCACTTGTCGCCGCCAACCGCGCGGCAGCCTTCCGCGCCCGCATCGCAACGTCGGTGCAGTATTGCGCAAGGTCCATTTTTTGGTTGACAGCTTTGATCATATGGTTGACAGAATACTAGCCGACAGTAACGCCTTGAATAGTGCTTAATCTCGCTCTGTAAGTATCGTTCAATGCGGCAGTTGGGTCAATGTTGGCTGCCTGCACGATAGCCACAAAACATCGCGATTTAGGCGTCAAAACGTGCGTCCTTCGCGTCGGTCGCCTCAACCTCCTGCAGCGCCTGGCGGACCTGGCGCACGTCGTGGACGCGCAAAATTTGCACTCCCTGAGCCGATAGGCGCAGCGCCGCGCCGATGGTGTCAGACGTGCGATCAGTCTGGTCGTCGCCCGGCAGCTTTCCCAAAAAGCTTTTCCTCGAAGGACCAACCAAAATCGGACACGCCAAATCGTGCAACATGTAGCAATGACTCATCAGCGTCAGGCTATGTTCGCTTGCCTTGCCGAAGCCGAGGCCCGGGTCGAGACAAATCCGTTCGCGTTCGACGCCCGCTACGACAAGTGCATCGCGGCGTTCGCGTAGATAGTCATGGACTTCTCGCAGTACATCGCTGTATGTCGGATTGTCTTGCATCGTCTGCGGCGTTCCCTGCATGTGCATCGCGCATATGCCCGCACCAGTCGCGACGGCCACGTCAACCATCTCTGGATCGCCCTCCAAACCAGACACATCGTTGATGATCTCGGCGCCAGCCTCGATCGCGGCTAGTGCGATCGAGGCCTTCTGCGTATCAATCGAAATCGGCACTTCCAAAGAGTCAATCAAACGGCGGACGACGGGCATCACACGAGACAGTTCTTCGCGCTCTGATACGGGCTCCGCATGCGGACGGGTGCTTTCGCCTCCGATGTCGAGAATGTCGGCTCCGTCGGCGACAAGCTGCAGAGCATGCTCAACCGCCGACTCCGCATCGAAGAACTGCCCGCCGTCCGAGAAGCTGTCCGGCGTCACATTGACGATGCCCATGAGCAGCGGCCGCCGCGGCAACGCCAGCGTCCGCGTCCGCAGCCGCCAAATAGTCGCGCGTCCAGACGGCAGCTTCACCGGAGGTCGTGGCCGATCATCACCCTCTTGAGACATAAAGTCCAGAATACTTTATGTCCGGCTCACCGCCCACCGGCCAAATGCCGCTCGAACTCGACTACCAGGGTGCTTCCATCGTGGCAACAATCTCTTGCGCCATTCTTTGGATCGCCTTCTGCTGCGAAGTGGCGACCGATTGCCCAACTTCAGGAATCAAATTGGCCGAAGACTCGATGGTCACGAGTTCCTGTGGAATGGCGACCAGTCGCGTAGTCACGATTGGCTCGCGGCGGCGATTGACCCACGACACTTCGGAAAACAGATCGCTCTCGGAGACTCTGGGATCGTCGAACGCGTTTTGCGCCAGCGTCTTTCGTGTGTCACCGATCAGCCGAATTTGCAGGATGCTGTCGGCGGCCGGCGTACCGACAACCTTATAGGGCGTTTTCAGCTCGATCTCTTTCGCTACCGCTTCCGTAAGTCGCTCGCCCAAGTCGCGGCGGTAGCTTCCCGACTCGATCATGGGCACGTAGACGGTAGTCACGTCCGGCGCATAGAGTGACTGCGTGCCGACATGATACGCCGCGCAGCCGACGGTAGTCAGCACCCAAACGGCGATGATCGATTGCCTCAACATGGCTCAATTGCACCTGCGCCATCAAGGGGCTCAAAATCGAGAGGCGCGGTCGATTGCTCAAGCCCCGCGCGACTATTTTGTCGTCGTCGCGGCCGGCGTTTGCCCGATGGCTGTGTCGCTCCCCGCGGCATCCTGCCGCTGGGCGATCAGCGTGCCATTTTGCAACTCTGGAATCTTTGCCAGGCTGGCATGTTCTGCGCTCTTTGGAAATAGTCCTACGACTGTCGCCAGCGGCTTCGACGGTTCCTCTGGCAAGCTGGCGATGGCGCCCATCCGATCGCGGGCTTCCTTCGCCAGTTCGCTGTCCGGGTATTTCTTGATGACAATCGCGTAGTACTCTTTCGCTGCGCCATAGTGCTTAATGCCGTCGTAGTATTTGCCCATTTTCATGTCTCTCGACGCAAGCTCCTCATTGAGCTGGGCGGCGACGGTTTTCAATCGCTCGCGTTCCTCGGCGCTGAGCTGACCCGCAAAATTTGTCCGCAATTGCTTCACGAGTTGCTGGGCCTGTTCCAATGGCGCGCCGTCGTAGTCCGCGCCCTGGTATTTCCGCAGCTTGGCCTGCAGGCCCAGCAAATGGGCCTCGAATTGGTGCTTGCTGCGCGGGTATTCGCGACGCAGCAGCGTGTAGTTGTAGTCCGCGTCTTCATATTGGTTGTGGCGGAAATAGATTCCCGCCTCTGCCATAATCGCATCATCCGCCCGCGGACCCGTCGGATCGTTCATGCGAATGTTTTCGTACGTCCGGATCGAATGGCCCATCGTGTCAAACCAGGGCCGCGTCTTGTCCCACACGTTGATCGTCAGGGAATGATGGGGGTTGTAATCCTCCTCTTTTTCCCAGTACTGCGCAACCTTCCACTCGTGATCGATCAGCTTGTCGAGTTGTCGCGTGCTCGGGTACTTTTCTGCCAGCTCGTTGTAGGCGTCGCGGGCTTTGACGTACTCGTCCGCGAAGTAATAACTCTCGGCGCGCATGAACATTGCGTCTTCTCTAATCCGCATGTCGACCGCTCGGTCGACAGCCTCTTCGTATTTCTTCGCTGCCGCCTTGTAACTCTTTTGTAGAAAGAGCTGGTCTCCTTCAGCAAAAGCTTGTCGGGCCACCTGATCGTTTGGACCCAAGCCAACGGCCGTTTTTGTCTTTTTGTAGAGCGCGCTGGGGTCCAGGCCGGGGATCAGCCCTTCTGCCTCTTTATCCTTATCCGCATCAGGTCGTGCGATCGCCACCACCGGGATACCGGCAGGATTTGCCGCGGTGGCGCCCATTTGAGTCATCGGGTGGCCGTTGCCGTCGAAGTAGCCGTCGACGCCGGGCACCGTGTATCCCTTGCCTATCACGAACACCCGATCTTCAACGTGTTTATCCCACCATTCCTTCGTGCCAACCGCTGGCGGCGAACCGAACCAACTTGAGCCGGGCCAATCGATGCCGCGAGCGAGCGGAGTGGCAAGCGTTGCCACGATAAATGTCAGCACGCCAATCAATTGCGCGGCGGATTGCATTCGGCCCGCTCGTTCGAGACGACGTGGGAAGATAATAGATAAGACCATGTTGGCACAGCGCGGGCGCAGAAAAGTCCCCCGGCAAATCGCGGCGAAGGGTAGGGGAGGCGCGGGCTGACCGTCAATAGCAGCGACTTCGTGAAGCGAAGGGCCGAACGTCGCGCGCTGTGAGGGTTTTGCGCCGCCCGGGACGCACCGCCAGTCCAAAACCCTCTGGCGCTCGAGGATTTTCGAGTTTTGCGTTTGGCAACTTGGGCAAGGCGATGTCGTAACGTCTTCGCTGTCATCGGGTTGGCGAATGCGGTTTGACTGTGCGCGCACTGAAAAACTCGATCCGTGGCGCGCAACTCGACTTTTCCCGGAGAACGCGCTTGATTTTGCAACAAACTGTGAGTGATGGGCGAAGGCGGCGGTCGGATGGGGGAAGGGACAAAACATGAGGCAACGGAAAGAACGGATGGGAATTGTTGATTGGTGATTGAAGATTGATGATCTGTAATTGTGAGTTGGGAGGCCTCGGCGGTGCGGAAGTCGGTCATGTTCGTATCCACACCGAGCTGCGCCCATAGAACGTCAAAATGCGCGTAAGTCACAATCGTTGATTTTCTCGGGGAAATGTCCATAGAACGCCAGAAGTCGGGGAGGATGGAGGATGCGGGATTCGGGGGTCAGGGGAACTCGACATGCGGGGCAGAATTGTTGATTGATGATCTGGCTCTGGGCTCTAGACTCTCGACGCGCGACAGCAATACGTGTCCAGGCGTACATTACGTCGGAATTCAAGATTAATGAATTGGCTGGCCGAATCAAGGACTATTTTTGGCCGCCCCAAGGCGGAGGGGCCGCTCCGTTACGCGAACCGTTGCGGACGGCCTAGGTTACGGACGAACGATCCCTGTGCTGCGTTTGTCGAGTTGAGCCGGAAGTCGTCGTCCCAAAGGGGTCAGTCGTCGCAGAGGAGTCAGAACGAATTGCGCGCCGTAATTAGTTCTGACCCTTTGTTGGTTCTCTTTGTTGGTTTTAGTATGTCTATTTCGATCCGCTCAAAAGCAACCAGGACTACAATGTCTTGTTTGCCGAGCAGGATGGTAGCCAATCCGCCGCAAAGATTCGAGAATTCGAGGACACATGGCAGTGGGATCAGGCGGTTTTCGGCCTAGGGTTTAGCGGTGATGTAAGCGCTCCTTGGCCGAAAAATGGACCAGACCCCGCTCGTTATCGCAATCATTTGCTGCCATCAGTTAGCTCGGCCAGCATGTCCGAGATGCTTTCGCGGACCAGTTGCACTAACTCGTCGTCGCTGAGCTGAGAGATTTCATCGGGCGAAATCGCTGGTCCAAATGCGAGGGCAACTGTTGCCCGCGGCCGCGGAAAAACCTTTCCCCGCGGCATTGCCTCGTACGCTCCATTGATCGCGGCCGGCACGATCGTGGCCTTGCTCCTTCGGGCAATGGCGGCGAACCCGGACTGAAAAGGTTGCAGCTGGCCATCGCGAGTGCGCGTGCCTTCGGGAAATATGATTACCGCCTCCTGGTTACCCATCATCTTCAGCACCGCCTTGATTCCCGAGATTCCGCTGCCGCCACGGTCGACAGGCACAGCGCCGAGCGAGCTGATCAGCCAGCTCATCGGCCAAAAGAAGAGCGACTTCCGCGCCAGGGCGCGCAGCTGGCGGGGGCAGCCGACGCCGAGAAGTACCGGATCGAGATGGCTTTGATGATTGCTGATCAGCATCACCGGCCCGGCAGCGGGCACATGACTTCGACCCAGGCAGCGAAAGCGGAACCACAAGTTGGTGAACGCCCAGCAAGGACACCAGACGAGGCCGTACCAACATCGAGCTGCCAATCGCCGGTCGCTCATTGCTTGGCACGCACGATTTTTTCGAGGCGAGCAACGACTTCTTGCGGCGACAGACCGTTGGTCGAAACTTCGATCGCATCGTCGGCCTTTAGTAGCGCGCCCACCGGCCGGGTTCGATCGCGCTCGTCGCGGGTGTGCTGCGCGGCCAGTACTTCGTCGAACGTCACGCTCTCGCCGCGGGCCACCAGATCACGATGCCGCCGCCGCGCCCGCTCTTCTTCGTCTGCGGTGAGAAAAATCTTGCATTCGGCATGCGGAAACACAACCGTCGCCTGGTCGCGTCCCTCGGTCACAACGTTGGCGCCAGCCGCCGCGGCCCGCTGCCACGTCACTAGCTGTCCGCGGACGGCCGGGTTGTCGGCCGCGTACTGGATCGACCGGGTGATGTCGAACGTGCGGATCTCCTTGGTGACGTCGCGCCCGTCGAGAAGCACTCGGTCGCCGTCCAAGTCGACGTGGATTTCGTGGGCCAACTGGGAGAGCCGATCGGCGTCTGCCCAGTCCAAGCCACGCTCACGGGCGGCAAAAGTCACGGCGCGGTACATCGCACCGGTATCCAGGAATCGGAAGCCGAGCCGCCGGGCTAATTCGCGGGCTGCGCTGCTCTTACCGGCCCCGGCAGGGCCGTCAATGGTCACGATCATAGGTCCGGCCAATTCGGTCGTCCGGCAAGAAACAATGGATGAGAATCACCCGCCCGCTGGCCATCCGCGGCCAGAGTCTAGAGTTTTACCATTCCACGCGCGGTTGGGGCCACTGGGGTCGTCATGGCAACCAAGCCGGGATTAGCACCTCCAGCGGCCCGCCCGCGTAAGCCTTTAAGGCGAAGCAGTTTAGCTCTACGATCCGCCGGCGCGGCCGTGCGACGAGACCCAGCCATCTCGAACTTTGGTCCCACAAACTTGATCCTGGCGCCACCATGCTACACAAGCGGCGATCCGCGAGTAAAATGAGATACGTAGGCCATCGCAACGGGACCAATTGACGATTGCGGGCGATCGCACGTGCTCAATGCGCAAACTCTTGCGGCATTGAGTGTTCGGTTGCAGCTAACGAGATGGGATGCGCGGCTTTGATCGCTATCCCCGCACGTGCTCGCTTCGCATCGGAAGAGGCTTGGTCATCCGTTGGTCATGCGCCGACGTGATATTGTCGCGTCGGCGGTTGTCGGCGCATAGAGAAAAGACTCCGCTGCGAAAGTCTCCACGGAATTACGGAATAGAGGTTCTCGAACATGGCGAGAAGTGACGCCGTCTGGGGCATTGATCTCGGCCAATGTGCGCTTAAGGCGCTCCGCTGTCGAGCGCACGAAAAGGACGACAACCGGATTGTCGTCGAGGCGTTCGACTATATCGAGTATCCAAAAATCCTCACCCAACCCGAAGCCAACCGCGACGAGCTAATTCGGGATGCGCTCGAGCAATTCCACTCGCGCAACCAGGTCGCCGGCGATCGCGTGGCGATCTCGGTGCCCGGGCAAAGCGGCCTCGCGCGATTTATCAAACTGCCGCCAGTGGAATCGAAAAAAATTCCCGACATCGTCAAGTACGAGGCCCGGCAGCAGATCCCATTCGCCCTCGACGACGTCATCTGGGACTACCAGCCGCTGGCGGGCGGCAGCGTCGATGAAGGCTATGCGCTCGAGACCGAAGTCGGCATCTTCGCCATGAAGCGCGATCAGGTCGCCAAGGCGCTCAAGCCGTTCGAAGACGCCGGAGTCGAAGTCGACCTGATTCAGCTTGCGCCGCTGTCGATTTACAACTTCATTTGCTTCGACCAGTTGAGCAATTTGCAGACCTATGATCGCGCCAATCCGCCGCCGTCGAAAGTCGTACTATCGCTGGGCACCGACACCACCGACCTCGTAATTACCGACGGCTTCCGAGTTTGGCAGCGGAGCATTCCGATCGGCGGCAACCACTTCACCAAAGCGCTGACCAAAGAGCTCAAGCTGACGTTTGCTAAAGCGGAACACCTCAAGCGCAACGCCATGAAGGCGGAAAACCCCAAGCTGGTGTTCCAGGCAATGCGCCCGGTCTTCAGCGACTTGGTGGCGGAAATCCAGCGTTCGATCGGCTTTTTTACGAGTAACAATCGCACGGCGAAACTGGGCAGCGTCGTGGCGCTTGGCAACCCGATGAAGCTTCCCGGCCTGCAACGATTCCTGTCGCAAAACCTCGACCAGGAAGTTGCGCCGCTCGAGCAATTCAACGCCCTTGTCGGGGGTAGCGTCATCGCGGTGCCGCAGTTCAAAGACAACCAGCTTACGTTTGGCGTGGCCTATGGTTTGTGTGTGCAAGAGTTGGGCAAGTCGCAGCTCCACACCAACCTGCTGCCAATGGAGATCATCACCAAGCGGCTGGTGCGGGCCAAGAAGCCGTGGGCCGTGGCCGCCGCCGCTTTGCTGCTCAGCGGAATGGCCGTCAACTATTTCAGCTACTATTCCGCTTGGAGAAGTGCCGCCGTCGATAAGTCATTTAGCCCGGCTATGGCCAACGCTCTGAAGGCCTCCAAAGATCAGGTCACACAATCTGCGAACCTCGCCAAAGAGCAATCAGACCTAGCCGCAAAATTCGACGACATCACCAAGATCGGCCAAAACCTGCAAAGCAACGTCGACGGCCGTCTGCTGTGGCTGGAGCTGCTCAAAGCAATCGACACGGCAATGCCCAAAGACGCCCGGCCGGCCGACCAGCGCAAAGAAACTGCTGAGGACGTCACCGCCCGCAACGAGCTCCATATTCAATCGATGGATTGCGAATTCTTGGAAGACGTCGGGCCGTGGTTTGCCGCAATTTCGCCGCTGTATGCAGAGTCCAAGAAGGCTTCGGCGGGTGCGTCCGCTCCGAGTAAGGATGCGGCAGCCGCAGGCCAACCGCCCGCGGCCGACGCTGCTGCCGCTCCTGCGAGTCCGAATCCGGCGCCGCCGGCCGAGGCACAGGCTGCCGCTACTCCTCCCGCCGCTGCCGCTGCCGCGCCCGCAGGCGACGCCGCGGCAGTGCCTGCAAGTCTCACCGGCCCGGGATGGGTCATTGAAGTCAAGGGATACCATTTTCACAATTCTGATACGAGCAACGAAGGCCGCGAATTCATCGAGCACACACTGTTTCACGAGCTGGAAGAGGGCACGGTCCAACTGCCCGATGGCGAAGGCGGCAAGCTGATCGATGTGCCAATCAAAGATCTCGGCATCAGCTATCCTGTCGTGATCACTCAGCCCAGAATCCGCACCGTGGATTTTGATCCGGACGCGAGCGACGCCGACGCGCCAGGTCAGGCTGGGCGGATGGCGATGTCGCGAGACGACCGCGGTCCGCGCATGCGTGGCGAGGCGGCGGCCGATCAGCCGGAGCACAAAATCTGGAAGTTGCGCAAATATGATTTCGTGATTCAATTCTGTTGGCAGCCCAAGACGAGGACCCAGCGTCGGGAAAAACCGGCCGTCGCTGGCGATTCGGCCGCCGGCACCGCCGCGGCAAATGGACCGGCAGCGCCCGCCGGTTAGCCGATTGAAAGGCAAGGATTTTCCATGGACCAATTGCGAAAAGCCTGGGACTGGTTTCAGCGGCAACATTTTTGGGTGTTGATCGTCGTCTCCACGCTGGTGGCCCTCGGCTGCTGGTGGCACGGCGCGTCGGCGCTCAATCAGCAGTTCGCCGCCAACAAGCAGACAATTGACCAAGAGTTTACTTCTATCAAGAGCGAAGTTGCCAAGCCGTTCCACGCGAACGATAAGCTCAAAGACCAGCAAAAAGCCGAGATCGTAAAACAGGGCGGTAGCGTCCTTAAAATCTGGCAACAGCTCTACGACCGTCAGCGAGAAAACGTTCTTAAATGGCCCGACGTCCTGAGTAAGGAATTCCGGCAAGCCGTTGAGCATCTTAAATTCGGCGACGAAATCGCCGTCAACTTACGCGAAAACTACCAAAACTACGTCGCCGGGCATTTTCCCGTCCTTCCTAAGATCGTCGATGCCAAAGAGCTCGCCGCCAACGAATCTGGCGGCGGCCGCTACGAAGGTCGCGGCATGCGAGGCGGCGGCAGAGGAGGATATGGCGGCGGAAGCTATAGCGGACGCGAGGGCGGCCAGTCCGCTGAAGAAGAGGATGAACACGTCGTCCAGTGGCTCAATCAACAGGATGTGCGCGACGAGCTGGACATGCCCAACCGACCCACGTCGATGAAGATTTGGGTCACGCAAGAAGACCTCTGGGTCTACGAAACCTTGCTGGGTGTTATCAAGCGCACCAACGACGCCGCCGGCGCCGATCGAGCTTCCAATGCCGCCGTCCGGATCATCGAGTCGCTCGAGGTCGGTCGCCTCGCGGCCATGGAAAGCCGAACCCACGGACGGATTGCAATGGCAGAACCGGCGGCCGGGGCGCCGGGCGGCGAAGCCGAAGGCCGGGGCGCGGCGCCCGCGGCCGCCAGTCGCGAAATGGCGATGTCTCGCGAAATGGGCCCTGAAAGTGGTGGACGTGGCGGCCCCGAAGATGCCGCGTCGGGCGATGCTGCGCTGCTCGCCAACCGCTATCTGGACAATGAAGAAAAGCCGATCGCTGCCCCTGATCCAGCGGCCGGAGCTTCCGCTTTTGGCACGGAATATAAGCGGCTGCCAGTGCGTATGGTATTGCGGATGGACCAGCGTTGGCTTCCCCACTTGATTTCCGAATGCGCCAATGCGCCCTTACAAGTCGAGGTCAAAGAAGTTCGCATCAACCCCTCGGAAACCGGTGGATCAGCCGGCTACAGCCGCGGCGGACGGGAAATGGGCGGCGGCTATGGCTCGAGCTCCGGCCAGGAGGGCGACCAAATGGGGCCCGAAGCGGAACCGAACATCAAACACGTCATCATCCAGGGCATCATTTATATCTTTAATGAACCGAACACGGCCGCGATTCAGGTCGCGGATGCGCAAAAATAGGGACTCGCAACGTGGCGCCCGCCCGTCGGGCGATGCGCTGAGAATGCAAGGACTATCGGATGAAAGCTAGCCTCAAAGGTCTCGGCGGAATCAAGGGCATGTTCCTCGCCCACGGTGAAAAGCTAGGCATGGCGATCGTCATCGCCGCTGCCCTGCTATTGGTCTACAAATCGTTGCAGCAACAGTCGCTCGACGCCGCCCATCAACCGACCGCATTGGAAGGGCTTATAACCCAGGCGAAGGCCGCGGTCGAACAGGCCGACTTCGCAAAGGCCCCGCCCGATCAGGTTCGCATCTCTCATCCAATCGAACAAAACTCGGAGAACACCATTTCGGAAAAGGCATATAGCGCGGGCATCAATTGGAATCCGGCCGTCGTTCCGCCGACCGTCTTGCGGACCGATCCGGTGCTGCTTGCCGCACAAAAGCTCGAAGCCAACGGCGGTTCCGGCCTGCTGGCATTCGCCGACGAGGGCATCCGTAAGCAGCGCGCGCTAGAAGCACAGCAAGAGGAAGAGCGCAAGCAAAAGGAATTGCAAAAAGAACAAGATCGCCAACAAAAGGAGTCGGAACAAGGCAGGAATCAGCGTCCAGCCGCCAATTCCAAGGCAGAGCGCGGCGGTCGCGGAGGCGATGTAATCGACCCGGATCACCCTAACCGCCGCGCCGTCATGGGAATGACCCGCCAGCCCGGGATTCCTATCGCTGGTGACGAGGACATTCGCACCGCCTATTGGGCCACTGTGCTTGCCAAGGTGCCGATCAAGGATCAGTACAAACTTTATCGCGATGCCTTCGAAAATGCCCGCGGCTACGTCCCCGAGGCCGACATTCCTCGCTATCTTGGCTTCCGCGTCAAGCGTGCCGAAGTAGTGCCTGGCAAGGAAGTCACGGATGACGATTACCATGCTGTTTCCGTCTATAACGGCAAAGGCGAGCCAATTGCGCCGGCCGTGTACTCTTTGGCAATTTATGGGCGTCCCGCCGATGAGGCATCGGGGACCGCTGCAATGCGTGGCGTGACCACCGACTGGGCCGCGCAATCTGAGGAAATCGTTGACCCACGATATCTCGATGACGGCGGAGTGCTGGCCGTTCCGCTCCCCCCCTTGGTCGGCCGAGATTGGGGCGCCGAGGTCACTCATTCTGAGATTCCGCTTGCCTCGAAGGCGACCGACAAAGAGGAAGAGTCGCCTAAACCGGCGGACGACAAGCAGGCGCCGAAGGCGCCCCTGGAGGAAGACTTTGCCGCAGGCGGCGACGCCACTACGGCGGCCGGCGCGCGCGGCGGCCGCGGCTACGTTGGCCGAGGAGCAGAAGAACGAGGCGGTGGCCGCGGGTATTCTCCCAGCGCCTATGGCCGCGAACGCGGTCGGGGCATGGCGAGTGAGCGCGGCGGCCGCGAGTCCTACGTGGGCGCTCGCGGAGGCATGCGGGGCGCCACTGGCGAGTTGACGCCGCAAGTTCCCTGCTGGTTACTCCGATTCTTCGATTTCAGTGTCGAGCCGGGCAAGAAATACAAGTATCGTGTGCAACTGGTCCTGCAGGATCCGAACCAGACTTCCGAGGCGGGGCGAATGGTTTCTTCCGACTCGCTCGCTGCGGCGGTCATCAATCGTCTCAAACCCGAAAAAGCAGACAAGAATGGAAAGAAGAAGCCATTCCGCACCACCGAATGGAGCGACCCGAGCCCGACCGTCAGCATCCCGCTGGCGGGAAATGTCCGTGTCGCCGCTGCCAAGCCGGCATCCGATCGATTCAATGACGAGCCAACCACCACGCTGCTGGTCGAATCGTTCGGTTCCGACGACAAGGGAAAGTCGACTCAGGCAGCCATTGAAGATGAATTCAAGCGCGGCTTCGTTGCGAACATGACCAAGAACGCTGAAGTCCTCGGAAGTCAAGGCTCGCAAGCGTATATCGATCCGGCGCCAAAGTTCCAATTCCACACCGGCATCAC
>DASYDU010000070.1:0-1987 GCA_036499445.1 Lacipirellulaceae bacterium | reverse complement strand
AAGAAAGTCACTTCGATCGATTGCTCAAGGAAGCTTTTGGACAGCCGGATCGACCCTGCTTCGGCGTCGTCCACCTGTGGTCGCTTGACATTCCCGATCCGAATTCATCGACGGTTGCCTGGGACATCGCGCGCGACTTGGGCTGCGCAAGCGGGCTGCAATTGACGCGCGCTTTGGCACGGAGCTCTATGTCGCCACAGCCATCGCTTTGGCTTGTCACGGCCGGCGCTCAAGCGGTCGATGGAGCCGCAAATGTACCGATTGCCGTCGCGCAATCAGCGCTCCTTGGTTTTGGCCGCGTCGCCGCCTTAGAACTACCTGATCTGCAGACGCGGCTCGTCGATCTCGATCCGGCACGCGATGCCAAAGAGACGGCCGCGTCGCTCGCTAGCGAGCTTTCCGCCGAGTCCAGCGACGGCGAGGTCGCCTATCGCAACGGCCGGCGATATGTCGCCCGACTCGTCCGCGATTCGGAAATCGTTGACGATTCAACTGCCGCCACCACATCCGCGCTCACGATCCCGCACGGCAAACCTTTCCAGTTGCGGATCACGCAGGCCGGCTCGTTCGACGCGCTTCGCTTCGCGGCGGTCGATCGCCAATTGCCGGCCGCTGGGCAAGTTGAGATCGAAGTCCACGCTGCGGGTCTCAATTTCAGCGACGTACTCAAGGCGCTCGGTCTTTATCCGGGCATCAAGGACGCCATCGTGCCGTTGGGTATCGAGGCTTCGGGCGTCGTCACGGCGGTCGGCGAGGGCGTCACTCGCTTCGAGGTTGGTGACGAAGTATTTGGCGTGGTGCCGTACGCCTTCGGCTCTCACGCGCTCACGGCCGAATACGCGCTCGTCTGCAAACCGGAATCGATAAAGCATGACGAGGCCTGCACGATTCCGATCACGTTTCTGACTGCCTATTATGGTCTCGTGCGGCTGGCTCAGATGCAGCGTGGCGAGCGGCTGCTGGTTCATGCGGGGGCGGGCGGAGTGGGCCTGGCCGCGATCCAAATTGCTCAGCAACTGGGCGTGGAAATCTTCGCGACCGCGGGCAGTGACGAGAAACGCGAGTTTTTGCGTTCACTCGGCGTCACGCAAGTCTACAGTAGCCGCAGCGTCGCCTTCGCTGAGGAAATCCTGGCTGACACGAATCGCGAGGGCGTCGACGTCGTTCTCAATTCGCTTCCCGGCGAAGTGATCCCCAAAAGCCTGTCGATTCTGCGGGCGTATGGCCGGTTTCTCGAAATTGGCAAGACCGACATCTATCAAAACCGCATGATTGGGCTACTGCCGTTCCAGGACAATCTTTCGTACTTCGCGATCGACTTGGATCGGATGTTGCGTCAGCGGTCGGGCTACATCCGCGGCTTGTTTTTCGAGGTGATGGAACATTTTGCTGAGGGCCACTATCGGCCGCTCGAGTTTACACGGTTTGAAGCCGAAGGAACGATTGACGCATTCCGCTATATGTCGCAGCGGAAGAATATCGGCAAAGTGGTCGTGGCGATGGAGCGGAAGGCGATTGCGAATTGCGGATTGCCGATTGCGGAATCTGAACAATCCGAAATCCGAAATCCGAAATCTGAAATGGCGTCCGTTCGTCGCGATGGCACGTACTTGATCACGGGCGGCTTGGGCGCATTGGGTTTGCTAGTTGCCCAATGGTTGGCCGAGCAAGGCGCCGGTACGATTGCGCTTCTGTCGCGGCGACCGGCGACCGGCGATGTCGAGCCGCAATTGGCGGCGATCCGCGCGCGGGGCACTCAAGTGATCACACTGCAAGGCGATGTGACCAATGCGGATTCGCTGGCGGCAGCGCTAAAGCAGTTGCCGGCAGACGCGCCGCCGCTTCGCGGTGTGATTCACGCGGCAGGCGTTCTGGCGGATGGCATCATCTTGGAGATGTCGATCGAACAGCTTGACGGGGCAATGGAGCCGAAGGTCCGGGGCGCTTGGAATCTGCACGTCGCCACTCAGGATGCACCGCTCGACTT
>DASYDU010000069.1:0-4041 GCA_036499445.1 Lacipirellulaceae bacterium | reverse complement strand
TTCCGCCGCATCTGCCGCACAACGTCAGCATCATCTGCCACAATATCTTTCGCAGACGCCTCATTCATGACTCGCCTCTTCCCGATTCACAATCTCGTAGCCCGTCACCATCGCCCGGAAATTGTTCCAGCCGGCCCGAATCACCTGCGCGATGTGGACGATGAAAAACAGCACATACCCGATCGTCAGTAGAAAGTGTTCCGACCGCGCCATCTCGTAGCCGCCGAGCACCCAATCGAGCCAGGCAAACTGCGTCGGCTTGTAAATCGCTAGGCCCGTCGCCAACGACCCGGCCCCCATCAAAATCACGCCCGTGTACGCAAACTGCTGGGCGCCGTTGAATTTCCGCGGCGGCGGCTCGATCTTGCTCAAGTGCAAATCGTGCAGCACGACCTGAATCGCCTCGCGAAACGAATGTCGCCCTGGCACGAGATACCGCCATTCGCCCGACACAAACGTGTAAATCACATACGCCAAGCCGTTGAGCGCAAAGAACCACATGAAGAAAAAGTGGAGCGCCATCCCCTCGGCCAGCCGATGGGGCAAATTCAATCTGTCGTAAAACCAATCCGGAAAGAAGTGGAACAGCGTCCAATCCCCCCAGCCAACTCGATACACGTCGTTGGCCCAATAGATCATCATCCCGCTCCAGATCATCAGGAATAAGAGCGGCACATTGATCCAGTGAAACCAGCGCGTAGCCCGCGGATGCTTGGGTTCAATTCGCTTCATGACAAAATTCCCCCTCCCTTCTTAGCGAGGGGATAGGGGAGGGTTCTTGATTGTTCTCGATCATCACGCCTTTTTATCCGCACCGAGCTTGCCGCCATCGATTTTGCCCCTATCCATCATCTTGTTGGCCAAACAAGTAAACTCGCCCCGCCAGATTGTATTCGCTCATCTTACCCTTTGGGTTCACAACAGCTTAAAATGTTACACAATCCTTCGCCGTTTGCGGCTTAGCGCACCCGCTTGCCGGACCACTCCCGACCGATTAATCTCAGCCTTTCATCTGACCCCTGCCCCCTGACCCCCGTCCCCTTCCCCACCCATGCCCGACATCCAAATCACTGTCCACAATCGCGCCGGCCGAACCTGTGCCTCCAGCGGCTCCAAGTGGGAGCCGATCATGGGCTACAGCCGGGCCGTTTGCATCGGAAACACCATCGCCGTCACCGGCACGGTCGGCATCAATGCCGACGGGACATACACGCCCGACTTCGCCACCCAAACCGCCCGCTCGCTGGCCATCATTCGCGCCGCCATCGAAGCCCTCGGCGGCAAGCTCGAGCACGTGATCCGGACCCGCATGTACGTCACGGACGTCAGCCAATGGGAGGCGGTCGCCCGCGTCCACGGCGAAGTCTTCAAAGACATCCGTCCCGCCACCACAATCGTCGAAGTCGCAAAACTAATCGACGCCGCGGCCCTCATCGAAATCGAAGCCGACGCGATCGTGACTTAAGTCTGCTGCGCAGGCTTCCTTTCCAGTATCCTGTGCCGCGATTGGGAGAGTCGTGCGCAACGGCCGTCCGCCGTTTGCCAGCGAAACGTCCGACCAAGGGGCAAAGGCGCCTAGGCTTCTCTCAATCAAGTCCTGAACCGGGGAATTCAGTAACGAAGATTGCTTTCCAAGATAGTGGTCCAAAACGCGAAGAACGAAGGTGTTCACAAGTGGGGCACTTCATCAATCAATTGGGACCCGACATCATGAACTCAACATCAAGGCGAATCGCCATCGTTCTCGCTGCCGGAGTGTGTTTATTCCTAGCGGCAATGCCCCGCCTTTTGGCACAGGAGCTTTCCTTCAATTTCTCGCAGGACGGCTACGCCGAGGGCGCAACTGTCACTGGCACCTTTTCCGGCACCGACTTGGATCACAATCGGGCGCTGTTTTATTTTCCGCTCCATGGGTCCGTTCCTTCCGTCGAGATTATTGAGCTCTCGACGTTTTCGCTCCACTTCTCTGGGAACTCGCTGGTGCCACCTTTGGACCTCACGATCGACGATTTGATCGGCTTCACCTACCAGATCAGCTCCCCAAATCTGGGTGATAAATCCATTTTTTTGCCGGCAATCAATGGCGACGCTCCCGAGGGAATCGCCGCGTTCGGCGCCGATTACACTTACACCTCTGGCATAGGGCCCAATCTGTCCATCGGCGGCATCCGTGGCGGTCCGCTCGACGTCGACGATCTGGACAACCTTAATTCCGCTGATTTAGTCGCCAACGCACTTGATTCTTCGCCAAACGTGATCCGCGTGCCGTCCGTCCCCGAACCGCCGACGATTTGCTTGGCCAGCGTCGCCGGACTGATCGCCGGCATCGTTTACCACACCAAGACCAAGAAGCGAAAACCAAACTCGTAAGCCGCGGTCGGCCACTCGATTTTGCGGATTCTTGCGCGAACAGTGACAAACCTCGATCGTCGAAGTCGCCGAGTTGATTTACGCCGCCGCCCTCATTGAAATCGATGCCGGCGCGATTGTCACCAAATTCGCCGCCAGTTCTGGTTCCTCAAAACGCACCTTCCCTCCGCGACAAGTTTCCTCTGTCACTTCGCTTGACACGGCCCTTTCCGACCACTACTATGCATTCCGAGGTAGTGCCCGTGGCAAGTAAAACCATACCCAGCAACTTAGACATCGATCAGTGGAGCACCCAGCTCCGCAAAGGGCTCGCCGAGCTATGCGTGTTGGCGGCCGTGCGCCAGCTCGGCGAAGCCTACGGCTACCAACTCGTGCAGTTCCTTACGGACCACAATGGCCTCGAGCTCACCGAAAGCACGGTCTATCCGCTGCTCGCCCGACTCGCACGCGAAGGTTACCTCAACGTCACGTCCGCCCCATCGCCCGCCGGTCCGCCTCGACGCTACTACCAAATCACTTCGGCCGGAAAGCAGTCGCTCGATGCCATGCTCGCACACTGGTCCGCCGTCGGCACCAGTATCCAAAAAATAATCTGTTCCGCACCCTCGCAGGAGAAATAGCCATGCCTGAGCATTCCACCACCGCCACCGTTGGCAGCAATGTCGTCGGCTGCGATCTCATTAACGCCTATCTAGATTCCGTCGAACAGGCATTGATTTCCGCAGGCGCGCCGCGAACCGATCGCCTGCAAGTGCTGCAAGACCTGGAAGCTCAAATCGCCGACATGCTCGCTCAGCAGCCGCGGCCACTAACCGAGGATATAGTCCACTCCGTGATCGCTCAGCTCGAGCCACCCAGCCACTTCGCCGCAAACTATGCCAACGGCAAGGAATTAAACGCCGCTGAAACGCGTCCGTCCCGTTCACAGTCAAGATTTCGCTGGCCCATGATCGCCGCCGCTGGCTGCGCCTCAGTTCTCATCGGCTACGTCTTTTTGATGTTAGCCGCCGCCATCGGAGCCGCCGGTCCAGCCGTTGGCATGATTGCGATGCTGCTGCTGATCGGCATCGCGGTCACGCCGCTAGCGATCTGGAAGAGCATCAAGCAGTCCCGTGCCGGCCTCGCGCTGCCGGCGGACCGCAACCTCGTCCTGCGAACGGCGATCGTCTACGCCGCGGTGGTGCCCACATCGCTGCTTCTTCTGGCCTGCGCGGCAACCCAAGGTATCATCATGATCCCGATCGGCATGGTTGCATTCGTCTATTTCCAGTACGCGCTGGTCCGCCGACTCTGGCATCGATTGAACGACACACTCCCGCCGCAGCCAACACCGGGCGCGGACAACAACAATTCGACCGCGCGCAGCACCTCCACACCAATGAGCTTCTCCTCCGCCATGTCTATGCCAGCAATCTAATGGCGACGCACCGGCTCAATTGCTCGAACATCGTGTGGACCAAATCGTCGCCTTAATTGGCGATTCAAGATTTGCCGTCCGCTGACGAAATCAGTCTTGATGGAATCCTTATCGACCAGCGCCCGCGACAATTGCATCTCCTAATATGCACGATCCAACGCAGCACGAGCCCGAGTCCAGGTTTCAGCGGATGCTGCCGGCCCTGACCTTGATGCTGCTCGCGCCCCTCATCGCCGAGGTCCTTCCCGGCGCCA
>DASYDU010000068.1:0-6134 GCA_036499445.1 Lacipirellulaceae bacterium | reverse complement strand
ACCGGTCGCTTTATCGGCCGGCGCGGGATAAACCGTGATCGAAGGATTGTGGATGTTTTTCACCCAATAGTCCTTGGCCTCTTCTGGCTCGTCGCGGCGGTCCTCAAAACCGGGCGCGCCACCCGGCCAAAGATGGACGACTTGCGGCGCGTCGTCGGCCTGCGCCACGAGAGGAAAAACGCATAGAAATGACAAGACTGCGAACTGCCTCAACATGCCAATGATCCTTGAATAGGGTGCGTGAACCGGCCGAGCCGAGCCGCCATTTGGCCACGCTTTTCATCCGAAGTCAAGCAGCGGCGGGGGCAGCATGCCCTCGCGTCTTTCGGCCGCGATGGGCTAAACTGGATTTGCTTCGCCCATCGCTCACGCACGCGCCCGTAGCTCAGCTGGATAGAGCAGCGGACTTCTAATCCGCAGGTCGCAGGTTCGAATCCTGCCGGGCGTAGTTGGGGAGCTATTAGCATTTAGCCGTCAGCGTTTAGCCGGAAAGAGATACAGTTTCTACCAACGCCTGGGGCGGAGAAATCTCGCGCACGTTCGCTGAGAATACCGCAAAGCACTCAGTCGCCACCGAACATCTTGTCGATGCCTTCGGCATTACAGTAGGTGCATGGAACCCAACCTTTGCCTTGGCATACGGGACACTCTTCGCGTTCAATTCTGGTTTTATAGATTTTCTTGCCGCTCACCGAGTCCTCGCTTGCAAGGTACTGGACCTTGCGAGGAATGGTCCCGTTTGAGCAACCACGGTTCGTGCACTTCATTTGGTGAGTTCCGTTGCACACCATACAAGTCTTGTCTTGATACGATGTCCAATCACCTTGTTTTTGCTTTCGATGCGTCGCTTCGATTTCATGAGACCATTCGAGGCGCGGCGCCTTTTGCTGAATGACGAGCTGAAAAATGGAATTATTTGCAACTCTTTTTGGGTCGTCTCCGCTAGGCGACTCAGGAGTATCGCTCTCCCCAACTTGAATCTCGAGCTTGTGCATAACCGGGTCCAGGAACCCTAAAGCAAAGTCGGTTGACTCAGCGAGGCTATATTTCAAACCGGGAATCCCGAACGTAGGGCGATTTCCTATGTGTATACCAACAACAGCGCCCGAGCTGTCCAGGAGGGGCGCGCCTTCATCTCCGGCATTCATAATCGCGTCGTGCATTATCCAGCGTGTGATTTCTTTGTCTTGCTTCGGTGGCGTAACATCGACCAACATGGGAAACTCGACGGTTGTGTCGGAGTCCAATCGTTTGAAGACATGGACACGCAACAAATTGCGAATGACGAAGTAAGGAGCTTCGAGAATCGTTGCTTTTTTTGATTCGAGCGTGTCGCCGCCGAAGCTCGGCTCGCGGTAGCCTACGATGGTGACGTCGTCTGTCGGCTTGGGCGCAACTCGATTAAACTTCAGCGCCTTTCCGTGAAGCCCGTCGATTCTCAGAACGGCAAGCTGGGAACATGGATTAAGCATTGCGACTTTCCCCTTGGGAGCTTCGAAGACATTGCCTCCGTTGTGAACGGTGATTTGGTCAGCCTCAATCAACGGATACCGGCTCGTCAGCACATAATCGCCACCCAGCGAGATTCCCGTACACCAGGCCACAGCGACCATCTCCTCGTCGCCTTTCGAATCAATTGAGCCGTCCAGAGTATCGATGTAGGGTATGTAGAGCCAACCAGCATGGTGATCAAACTGGGCTAAACTATTGTCGACGACCACTTTGGCGTAAAGGTTTCCTGCAACAGTTCTCAACTCCTTGGGCAGAAACGCAGCTTCGGCCATGAGTCCCAAGTTCTGCACAAGTTCCGGTGTGAAGGGCGCAATCGATAACGCTTTTCGCCATAAGCCAATTGCATCATTGAAGTTGTGCCGCCGCACTTCAACGACCGCCAGGTTGTTCAGCGCGGCAATGTAATTCGCTCTCCGGGGCCCTGTGAGCAGATCCTGATCGCGCGTTAGGCGTCGAACACATTCGCGGAAATGCTCTTCAGCATGTGGGGGCGAATGCGCTCGGAGCGCGTTGAGAAGTCCCAGATAAAAGTCCGCGCGGACGGCTTGGGGATTGGCCTTACTAGCTTCGACGAACTTGTCTCGCGCCAGGTCGTCGTTGTTTCCAATGTCCATCAAGCGGTGTGCTTCTTTTATGGCTCGTATTTCATCCTTTTCAGCTTTTTCAAATTCGTCGGGCGACATCCACTTCGCGCCGACGCGAACGTCCTGCTTGTCGGCGCGCAATTGCCACTCGGAAAGTGCTTGTCGGGCTAGTCCTTTTTCTTTCTCGTCGATATTTTTTGCTACTAGAAAGTCGTCTATCATTGCTACGACGTCGGTCGCGTCACGCTGCGACTTGATAAGATTGTCGAGGTCTTGGTAGGTCGTAAGTCTGCCTGAACCGACCGATGTCGGCGCCGGCGCTTCCGCAACCGTGCTGTCCGCTGTGTCGCTTAGGTCCTTTTCTGCCACGCCAAATTGCGTCTGAGAAATGAAGTCCTGATCGGACTTGCTGAGCTTATCCATTGCGAGCCGAATCTCATTTCCGTCCGTCTTCTTTAGCGTCACCATGCTGCCGTCGACGCCGGTTAATTCCGCGCTGACGGTGTGCGTGCCCGAAGCATCGGTCCAGGTCCGTGCCTCCCCCGCCAAGAGTTGCGCGGCAAGAGTCAAAAACAAACAGATGGCGGCAGCATAAATGCGCATGGACAGACTCCTCCCACGCAAGATGTACGGAAAGGCCGAGATTACTCAGAGAGCGACGCGGAAAAGTTACAGACCGTGAGCCCGACTTGGTGTCGGACGCCGTGACCTCTCTCACGCGTCGTCCGATGTGCTGCCTCTTGTTCCCGACAACCCTTCCCGGTCCGAAAAGAATTTGGCACCCGTGCGCCAGTGGCCCGTAGTATAGTCGCAACCCCTATCCGGGGGAAGTAGGCGAAAATGTTGCATTTCGCAGCGGAGAGGGCGCGGCAGATCGTTTGCCGGGCCCGGCACCGCCTCGACCACCAACCACCTCAATTGCTAATGCGTCGCCGCCGCGCGCGGCTTGGCGTACCATTCTTTGACCACGCCTTCGGCCTGTTTGCCGTAGATGCAAAACTCACGGTCGCGGGCGGCGTCTTCTTTTTTGTAGAGTTGGGCCGGCCATTCCCACCAGCACCAGCCCATGAACCACGGCTCGTTCCAGAACGTTTCAAACTGAGCCTGATAGTAGTTGGCCTGCTCGGTCTGATCGATCGGGCGGTCGAGGCTTTCGTCGACGTGTTCCCAGGGGGTGCGACCGAGGCCGCGAATCGGCGTGACGCCGGTCTCGATGAACAGAATCGGCTTCCCCCAGCGGGAGCTAATCGCGGCCAATTGCTCCTTGATTGGTTTGAGGGCGGCCGCGATCTCGGCGGTCGGCGTGGCCTCGGTTTGTTTTGCAGCATCTTCGAGCGGCCGGCCGTCGGCGAACGGGACCGGGTAGTAGGCGCTGATGCTGATGAAATCGACGCTATCGAACCATTTCACTTTCTCTTCGTTGCCGTGATTGACATCGTAAGTGATCTGGCCGTGATACACGTCGCGGACCCGGGCGATGAGCGACCGCCAGTGGTCCTCGAACTCCTCGGTTGAATTCATTTCGCAGCCAAGGCAGTAGACGGGGATGTGCATTTCCTCGGCAAGCTTAGCGTAGTGGAGGATGAAGGCGTCGAAGTTCTTCCACCATTGTTCCCACTTTTCCGTGTCGCGAACCATGCCGTCGCGCTGCTGGGGTGTTTCTCCCCAGGGATCGAATTCGCCGGTGATTCCGCGGGCCTTCTCGTCGTCGGTGACGGGGCGGAAAAAGCGGATCCAGGCCCGCCAGGTGCCGTCGGAGCAATTAACGACCGGTTTGAACATCAGCTTGAGGCCATTCGCGCGGGCCAGCTCGACCGCGTGGCGGATTTCGTCGTCGGTGGCCATGTTGGGGTTGGCGTCGGCGAATTTGAAGCCGGGAGTGTCGTAGGTTTTCATATTCGGGGCAAAAGCGATGCAGACCCATTGCGTTCCGGTCTCGGACAGCTTCTTTATCGAATCCGCGGCGGCAGGCGACGCGTATTCCCCGCGGCTGCCAACCCAGCCCCAAGTCATCCCCTTGATGAAGCCGAGCGAAGTGGGATCGTGCGAGGGCGGCCACGGCTCGGCGGCTTTGGACGGAGCGCCGACAAGAACGACGAGAGCCACGAGCGAAAGCGTAAGCAGTTTCATGATGGACCGCCTGAAGGTAAGTAACGTAAGACCTGCCGGCCCGATGCATGGCGGCTGGGTTGCCGCTATCATATCAACTACTTTAGCAGGTGACAATTTACGGGCGATTGTTGACGTGCAATGACCGGGCGAAGCGCGCGTGGCGGATGGAAGGCGGCCCAACTCAGCGATAGGATGGAACTTTTATTCGCGCATCGTCTGGTTGATCAGTTCGGTGGAGTGATGAGAATGAGCGATTCGTTGGAAAAACCGCCAGTCGCGGCCAATGATGCCGAGCGACAGATTCTCGCCGCACTCGATTCGATGGCACACGGCAAGGAGTTTTCCAGCGTCTCGCCAACCGACGGCCGGTTCCTGAGGCAGATGACCGAGACGATCGGCGCAAAGCGGGTCGTCGAGCTCGGCACGTCGAACGGCTACTCCGGGATTTGGTTCGCGCTCGCGCTGCGGACGACCGGTGGCCATCTATGGACTCACGAGAGCGATCCGGCGCGCGCAGCGCTCGCGCGAGCGAATTACCGACAGGCCGACGTCGACGGTTTGATCACGATCATCGAGGGGGACGCGCACGACACGGTGCTTCAGCACTCGGCGCCGAACGCGGAGGCGATCGATTTGTTGTTTTTGGACGCGGACAAACCCGGCTATCCGGACTATCTTGAGAAGCTGCTGTCGCTGGTGCGGCCGGGCGGATTGATCCTGGCACACAACATGCGCGAGCCAGCGCCCGACCCGCGGTATATCGCGGCGATAACGACCGATTCGCGGCTGGAGACGACGTTTCTATTCATGGAGGGCGGCGGGATGGGCGTGACATTGAAAAAGCGCGACTGCTGAGCGGCCACAAAGCCGCGGCCATCAGTCGCGGAAGAGAAACAGCGATGGACGATATTCGAATTCGCGATTGGCAAGTGTTCGACGTGCGGTTTCCGACGTCGGACCGGGCGGACGGCTCGGACGCGATGCACGTCGACCCGGACTACTCGGCAGCGTACGTGATCCTGCGGACTAACCGCGACGGCCTCGAAGGGCACGGGCTGACGTTTACCTGCGGCCGCGGCACTGAGCTTTGCGCGCAGGCTGCCAATACGCTTTGTAGCAAGCTTCGCGAGGTGAGCCTTAAGGCGATCACCGATGATTTCGCTGGCCTGTGGCGGGCGCTCACCAGCGATAGCCAGTATCGCTGGATCGGGCCGGAAAAGGGCGTCGTCCATTTGGCGACGGCGGCCGTGGTGAATGCGATTTGGGACCTGTGGGCAAAGGCGGTGGGACAGCCGCTGTGGAAACTTCTGACTGACATGCCGGCCGAGCAACTCGTCAGCACGATCGATTTTCGCTACATCTCGGACGTACTCACGCCGGACGATGCGCTGGTGATCTTGCGTGCTAATGACCCGACGAAGGCCGCCCGCGAAGCAGAGCTGCGCGAACGCGGTTTCCCGGCCTACACCACCTCCGCCGGCTGGCTCGGGTACTCGGACGAAAAGATTCGCCGGCTTTGCAACGAAGGAATCGACGCTAGGTGGACTCACTTCAAAATCAAAGTCGGAGCAGACCTCGACGACGATCGGCGACGGGCCGCGCTCGTGCGTGAGACGATCGGGCCGGAACGCAAGTTGATGGTCGACGCGAATCAGATTTGGAGCGTCGACCAGGCGATCGGTTGGATTCGGGAGCTGGCCGAATTCGATCCGTGGTGGGTCGAGGAGCCGACATCGCCCGATGATGTGGTCGGCCACGCGACGATTGCTAAGGCGGTCGCACCGATCGGCATCGCCACCGGCGAACAGTGCCAGAATCGAGTGATCTTCAAGCAATTGATGCAGCTCGGGGCGATTCGTTTCTGCCAGATTGATAGTTGCCGGCTGGGCGGCGTGAACGAGGTGCTCGCGGTGATGCTGCTGGCCA
>DASYDU010000067.1:0-6172 GCA_036499445.1 Lacipirellulaceae bacterium | reverse complement strand
GTCGTGCTGCGAGCGATAATAGCCGAGCACGGGGAACGAAAGGTGGCTCTCGAGCAATTCGGCGGACCAGGCTTCCCACTCGACGAGGAACCGCTCGATCTCACGGCAACTCTCCGGACGCCGCGAGCGGCGCAAGACCTCGCCGGCGGTGGGCGGCGAGCCGGCGCGGGCATCGAGGAGCGCGATGTTCTGCTCGCGGCGCGAGAAGGCTTGGAACAACACGGGTAAGTAGCCGATGACAATCGCCATGAAGCCGAAGCCGGTGCCGGCTTCGACAACGGCCAGATACTTCCCCGAATAGGTCGCGGGCGTGACGTCGCCGTAGCCGAGCGTGAAAAACGTCTCGCCACTGTGGTACAGGCACTGCCGGAATTCGCCGCCGGTGTCGCCCGCGAGCGTGTGCTGACCCCAATAGATGAGTGCGAATCCGTGGATCAACAAGAATATCCAGCAGCCGAATAGCCCCAGCACGGAAAGCGGCCCGAAGATGCTGAAAGCGTTTTGCCGGTTTCGGCCGGCCGGCAACCGCAAGGCGGCGTTGCGCCAGAGAACCCACGCCGGCCGATAGAACAGTCGAGTGAGACGCCAACGACGAGTCACACGGCGAGGCAGGACCATCGCCTCAAACGCATCGCCGAGCGCGAGCAAAAGGAGCAGAACACCGGCAAGTGTGGCAAACATGTGATCCTCCACCGTTCAAAGCGTAATCCGCGTTCCCAATTTAACGTACACGCCTGGCATTCAGTAGCCGAGCGTGACATGTCAAACTTCCAGGCGAGAACGGTAAAAAAACGGCGATTCAGAAGAGCAAAAACTATCAGTCCGCCGCGGCGGTTTCCAGATGCCCGCCAGTGTAGTTTTTCACTCTGCGCGTGGAGAATCTCTCGCGCGAAACGCAAGGAGCATGCCGCTGCTTGCCATGCCCGTTGGCGTTGGATTAGACTGAGTTGATGCGTGCGGCGGCGATCATCGCGCCGCCCAGTCGCGGGCGTAGCTCAGTGGTAGAGCGCTAGCTTCCCAAGCTGGATGTCGCCGGTTCGAGCCCGGTCGCCCGCTCTTTTCGTACCGCTTGCCCTGCGCAGAGACTGGTTGGCCAATTGTCGGCCAAGGCGGTCCCGGTCGTCTCCGATCGGCACGCTCAGGGCGTCGTCGATCTTCGGCGCGCCACAACGCCAGCTACGGCGAGACCTGCCAGCCCACACAAAGCAATCGTCGAAGGTTCGGGCACGGCAAGTGCCAAGCCACTGATCCCGGAGCCGGTGATCGTGGGTGAGAAACTTCCGATCAAGGTGCTCGCACCGGTGAACAGATCGAACGAGTAGAGCTGGTTTGATCCGCTAGACGGCCCGGCGGTGGCAAAGTAACCACTATTACCGGCCGAGGCCATGCCGCCGACCGCGCCAACCGCGACTGAAATGGGAGCGATGAGGGTAGAAACGGCCGTTGATGGATTAATTGCCAGCAGAGAATTGGTCACACGATCCAGACCCACGAGCATGCCGTCGCTCCGCCAGGCGAGACCGTTGATGTCGTGTTCGCCACCGCTGATGGTGCCAATAGTTGTCACCGCCGCGGTATCAAGGTTGATCGTGAACAACCCGTCCGCAAGCGAACTGCCGAGATTGGCGGCATAGGCCGTGCCATTCGGAGCAAGCACCAAGGCGCCCTCGAAGTCGAAAACGGTCGACAGTGGCCCTACCAGCGTCGCATTCGCGTTCGACCGATCGATGCGATAAAGGTTTGGATTCGAACCACTCGTGAACCCATAGAGACGTCCATCGGAAGGCCGATATTCCAGACTTCCGATCGCGGCGATGCCGGTATTGCCTACCAACGCGAGAGAAGCGTCGGCTGTGGATATCTTGTAGAGGTTACCATTATCATTATTGATGCCATAAAGCTGGCCGAGCGCGGCAGATGCTGAAAGCCCGAACAGGATCAAAAACGTTGCACTGCTGACCAACAGCTTTGCTGTTACTTCGTTTGTCGTTCGGCTCATTAGGCTGACCTTTGAGTTCGAAAGCAGCTGCGGACACTTGGAAGCAGCAGCGGGTACGGTTAAGAAATAGGACGGCGGTAATCAATGGACCGCGGGCAGATGCGCCGCAGCGGTGCCTGATTGTAGCCAGTCGCACAACAGATTCAACAACTATTTTACAAACATCGTTTATTTTCCTTGCGTTCTTACGAACGGGTAAGTTGATTGGTCTTCAGCGGCGCCGCATTGCCAACAGGAGTGGATTAAGATGAGACGGCACAACCGTTTGCGGCGATCAAATGGAACGGCGAGGATCGAGAGAGTCTCGCAAATCCAGCCAACCTGGAATCGAATCACGGTTATCCCGGCTGGACGCCGCCGGTTCGAGCCCAATTGCTCGCTCTCATTTCCTCTCGCCCGGCCCGAGACGTCGCCAGCGTCTCGGCCGGAGTCTCTTCGCAACCCGACTCAAACCGGCCAATCCCTACAGCCGGCCCCGCCAAGACCAGGCAAATGGCTCGTCTTTTCTGCGGTCGCGCGTAGGATGGTTTATAGTTACACAGCCAGTCTCTTGCGTGCGCGGACAGCCTGATTGTGCCGTGCTGCGAAGTCCCCGATTGGTTCTAAATCATTCTCGGCCGAGGCTATCCGCTATGAGCGCTCCCTTTGCGTCTGTTGTTCGCTGCCTGAAACTATCCGTGATGTCGTTGAGTGCCACGCTGGCACTCGCGGGCGTGGCATTGGCCGAAGACACCGCCGCTCCTGCGGCCGCTTCGACCGACTCGGGACAGGCGCAGCCCCAGCAGATAGATGTCAATGCGCTCCTCAAGGACGGCCAGGAAGCGCTCAAAAATGGCGACTACGAAAAGGCGCTCGCGGCATTCGACCAACTGGTGCCGGCCTTCGAACGGGCATCGGGCTCAGGCGGCGAAAACGCGCAGAAGGCGTACCAAATGCTGCCCAGCATCTACGTGCTGCACGCAATGGCGCTAACCGGGATGCGCGAGTTTGATGCGGCTGACACGGAATTTAAGAAAGTCCTCGATTCAAATTCGGAGTTTCTACCCGCCCTGTTGGGCCGCGGAAAGATGCGGCTTGAGGCCCAGGCCACTGAGCTGGCCGCTCAAGATTTCCAATCGGTGCTCGAACAAGACCGCACCAACCAGGAGGCTCTTTTGGGACTGGGGAAGTGCTATGCGCTTTTGCAAGGTTATCAGCAAGCAATCAAGCCGCTAACCACCGTGATCTCGAAAGACGACAAAAACGCGGAGGCCTATCGATTCCGGGCGGTGGCCAACGCCGGTCTCAGCAAGCTCAAGCAAGCCCACGAGGACATGGATAAGTCGATCCAGCTCGACCCGGAGCCGTACGAGACCTATTTCGCCCTCGGCACAATCGATTTGAAAGAGGAAAAATATAATGACGCGGCCAAAGCATTTGCCGAGGCGATCAAGCGCTACAAGCCGAAGGGGGATTCCGATGAGCCGTATGTCCAGGGCTATCTGACCAAGGCGGCGGCGCTCGTCGAAGCCGGAAAGGTCGAGAAAGACGAAGCCAAGAGGTTGGCGGATTACAAGGAAGCGATCGCCGATTGCGACACGCTGCTGGAGCAGCTGGGCGATGTGCCAGCCTATGCCTCGGCCAAGGCGGCCAGCGAATATCGCCGCGCTGTTTGCTTCCGCATGATGGGAAAATTGGGCGACGCGATCAATGGCTTCAGCGAAGCAATCAAGCTCAATCCCGATTTGGGCGACGCCTACTTTCGCCGCGGGATCTGCTTCTTTGAAATGAACGAGAACGATCTGGCGCTCGCCGACTTCCAAAAGGCCTCGACGCTGACTTACACAGACCCACGATATCCGCTCTGGGAAGGATTCACCCAGGCCAAATTGAATGACTACCAAGAGGCGATTCGCGCTTATGGCCAGGCAATTACCGAGAGCGACCGATATACGCCGGCTTACGTCAATCGCGGCCTGGCGTACTTGATGCTCGGCGAATATGACAAGGCGCTTGCCGATTTCGACGAAGCGATCCGCTTGGAACCAACCGAATCGGATCATTATTTCAAGCGCGGCGTCGTCTATGAGAAGAAAGGCAAGCAGCAAGAAGCGGCCGACTCCTTCAGCACGGCGATCAAGTTCAACGACAAGAACGTGCTGGCCTATCGACATGCGGCCAGCAATCTGGCCGCGCTCGGTCACAACGACCTGGCCGCCGAGTATCGCAGCAAAGCCGACTCGCTTGCGCCCAAACAGCAGTCGACCAAGTAACGCGGCGGTTGTTTTCGGTGAAAAGCAACGTTTGGGAGGCGAGACTGTCGCCGATTTCGCGCCTCATCGTGAAGTCGTTAGCATTGTGGCGTTATTGCGGTCGGAGACGCTTCCCACGCATCGTGCGTGACGCGGCCGCTCCAATGTCCCGCCTCGGCAGCTTGCCACTCGCGGGCGTTCGCCTTTATACTGGCGGCTGCTAAGTCGTTGGGGCATTCGTCGTTAGGCGTTGGTGCGGCCGGATCGCGCCCCTGACCTCGTCCCACCAACGACCAACCGCCAAAGACCAACGACTTTGCCCGTGGATCAGCCCGAGCCTTCATTTCTCACCCGTCACGAGTTCGTCATCCGCCGGCTTCATTCGCTGAGCGGATTGATCCCCGTCGGCGCGTACATGGTGGTTCATCTGGTCACCAACGCCACCGTGCTTAACGGCCCGGGCACGTTTCAAGACAACGTCTACAAGATTCACAGCCTCGGTCGCTTCCTGCCCGAGGTCGAATGGACGTTCATCTTCATTCCCATCCTGTTCCACGCCATCGTCGGGATCTGGATTGTGATGGGAATGAACCCGAATACCACGAGCTATCCGTACGTTGCCAATCGCCGCTACAACTGGCAACGCATCACCGGGATGATCGCGTTCTTCTTCATCGGCTGGCACGTGTTTCAGATGCACGGCTGGTTTCACAATGAAGCCTGGTTGACCGATTTCGCGCTCCCGTATGGCGGCGCTCAATTCAGGCCCTTCAACGCCGCCTCGACCGCCGGTAAGGCGCTCGCGAGCGGCGTCGTGACGGTCGCCTACGTGATCGGCATCCTGGCCTGTGTCTTTCATCTGGCCAACGGCATCTGGACGATGGGCATCACCTGGGGAGTCTGGACCAGCCCAAAAGCTCAGTCGCGGGCCCTGGCCGTTTGCACTGTATTTGGTCTCGTGCTTGGAGCGATTGGCCTGGGCGGCCTCGGCGGGATGCGCGCCCAAGGGAGCGGAGATGCATACAATAAAGCAATCGAGATTGAAAACAAAATGTACGAGGGCCGCGTGCAATCGGGCGAGTTGATTCCAGACCAACACAAGCGGTCGCGACGGCCGATGACCTCCACCGATGGCGACGATAGCGTGAACGAAGAATAAGGGTTGCGCCGTGAGCAAGCAGCGTGTATTAGTGGTCGGCGGCGGCTTAGCGGGCTTGTCCGTCACGATGAAGCTGGCCGAGCTCGGCGTCGCCGTAGACTGCATGAGCCTGACCCCCGTCAAGCGGTCGCATAGCGTCTGCGCCCAAGGCGGCATCAACTCCGTCAACAGCCTCACGCGACAGCAAGGCGACAGCGAATGGCTGCATCTGGACGACACGGTCTACGGCGGCGATTTCTTGCAACACCAGCCGCCGGTGAAAGAGATGGTCTACTGGGGCCCGCAGATCATCGACCTCATGGATCGGCTTGGTGTGCCCTTTAACCGTACGCCCGAGGGCTTCCGCGATCAGCGCCGCTTCGGCGGCACGCTCTTCAAACGCACGGCCTTCGCCGGCGCAACGACCGGCCAGCAGTTGCTCTACTCGCTCGACGAGCAGGTCCGCCGCTGGAACGCCGCGGGGCAGGTCACGATGTATGAAGGCTGGGATTTTTCCTGCCCCGTGCTGGATGATGCGGGCCGTTGTCGTGGCGCCGTGGCCCAAAACTTGATCACGATGGAAATTCGCGCCTTCCCGGCCGACGCAGTGGTCGTCGCCAGCGGCGGCTGCGGATTGATCTACGGTCGCAGCACGATGTCGATGGCCTGCAACGCGAGCGCGGTGAGCCGTGCGGTGCGGGCCGGCGCAAAATACGCCAACGGCGAATTTATCCAAGTCCACCCGACCGCGATTCCCGGGGCCGACAAACTGCGGCTGATGAGCGAATCGGCCCGTGGCGAAGG
>DASYDU010000066.1:0-2874 GCA_036499445.1 Lacipirellulaceae bacterium | reverse complement strand
CCCACTCAATTTTGTTCGAGTGTCCATATTGCAATTCTATCCGAGTGCATTGAGAATTGCCGCCGACAAATCGACGTACTACCGCTTCGCCGCATCTTTGGCCCAGGTATCGCGGAGAGTGACCGTGCGGTTGAAGACTGGCGAGCCCGGTTTTGAATCGATCGGATCGGTAAAGAAATAGCCGAGGCGTTCGAATTGGAAGTGGGCGCCTGGATTTGCCGCGGCGAGCGACGGTTCGAGCTTGGCACTTGCGACGACTTCCAGGGAGTTTGGGTTGACGTTGTCGAGCCAGGTGCCGCCGGCCGGCGCGTCATCGGGACACTCAGTCTTGAAGAGGTAATCGTAGAGCCTTACGGTGGCCGTATAGGCGTGCTTGGCGGAGACCCAGTGGATCGTGCCCTTCACTTTGCGCCCGTCGGGCGCGTTGCCACCGCGGGTGGCCGGGTCGTATTTGCAGCGAAGCTCAACGACATCGCCGGCAGCGTCTTTCACGACGTCGGTACAGGTGATGAAGTAAGCATATCGTAACCGCACCTCGCCGCCGGGCTTGAGGCGGAAGAAGCCTTTGGGGGCGTTTTCCATGAAGTCGTCGGCCTCGACATAGAGCTCGCGCGAGAACGGCACGACCCGCGTTCCCATCGTGGGGATCTGCGGATGGTTCGCCGCGTCTAGCTCTTCGATTTTGTCCTCGGGATAGTTCTCGATCACAATCTTCAGCGGACGGAGGACGGCCATTGCTCGCGGGGCCCGATCGTTGAGGTCGGTGCGGATCGCCTCTTCGAGCCAGGCCATGTCGATCGTGCTATTGAACTTGGCGACGCCGATCCGTTCGCAGAAAGCGCGCATCGCTTCGGGCGTGTAGCCGCGACGCCGCAGACCGCGGATCGTGAGCATGCGCGGATCGTCCCAGCCGGTGACGTGCTTGCCTTGCACCAATTCGAGCAGCTTTCGCTTGCTCATCACGGTGTAAGTAAGGTTGAGCCGGGCGAATTCGATCTGCTGCGGATGATGAATCTTGAGCGCGTCGCAGAACCAATCGTAAAGCGGACGATGGTTCTCGAACTCAAGCGTGCAGATCGAGTGGGTGATGCCCTCGATCGAATCGCTCTGGCCATGCGTGTAGTCGTAGGATGGATAGATGCACCAGCGGTCGCCGGAGCGATGGTGTGAGGCGTGCTTGATGCGGTACATGACCGGGTCGCGCATGTTGACATTGGGTGAGGCCATGTCGATCTTGGCGCGGAGCGTGCGGGCACCATCGGGGAACTCCCCCTTTTCCATCCGCGCGAAAAGATCGAGGTTCTCGGCCACGCTGCGATCGCGGTATGAGCTGTTCTTGCCAGGCTCAGTGAGCGTGCCGCGATGCTGGCGGACCTCGTCGGCCGTGAGATCGCAGACGTAGGCCTTGCCGTCCTTGATGAGCTCGATCGCCCAATCGCGAAGCTGCTGAAAATAGTCGGAGGCGTAGAAGAGGCGATCTTCCCAATCGCCGCCGAGCCAGCGAACGTCGTCGATGATCGAGTCGACGTACTCTTGCTCTTCCTTGGTCGGATTGGTGTCGTCGAACCGCAGATTGAATTTTCCGCCGTATTCCTTGGCGAGGCCCGAGTTGAGGCAGATGCTTTTGGCGTGGCCGATGTGGAGGTAGCCGTTCGGCTCGGGCGGAAACCGCGTGTGAACGCGGCCGCCGTTTTTGCCGGCCGCCCGGTCGGCGTCGATGATCTGCTCGATGAAATTCCGCGAGGCAGGCCGTTCGCCGTCGGATTCTTTGTCTTTTGGTGGGGTTTTTGTCGTGGACATTGCTCGTTCAATCCCCGTTGCGCGGTCCCGCGCTTGCTCCACTGTTCCGCTATCCCAAGGAGGGACGAGGGTCGGTCGCGGTTCGTCTAATGTAACAAACTTGCGAGATTTGGAGTACCGCGACAGGTGTCGACGGCCAGCTGTGGCGGTCAAAGATTAGCCGGAATGTCGGCAATCAGACCTTCTTCCTGCAGACTGGCCCAGAACTGAGGTGGCACGGATTTAAGTACTGCGGCAACATTGTCGCCGACCCGGTCCGCATGTGACGTGTTGAGCGCCACGGCCACGACGCCCGGACCACGCATGCCGAATTGGACGCAGGCGTGCATCGGCGAAACGCCGTGGGCTTCGCAGAGGGCGACAAAACTTTTCCGCCAGGCGAAGAGCGGCCGGTCGGCGGGGTTTTCCGGACTGACGACTCGGTAATCGAAAAACCGTCCGCCGACGAGGAAGCCGGCGTGGAACACCGCCGAGTTGATGATTGGAATGTTGCGCGCGGCAAGGACGCGCATGAACTCGATAAGCTCGGGCGGATGACGCATGATCGTGAAGCTATTGGCGAGCATGACCCAATCGAGCGGCACGGCCGCGTCAATTTCCTGGATCGACCGCCAATCCTTGGCTCCGACCCCGACGCCCGCGACTTCGCCGCGCAGCTTGAGCTCGCCCAGTGCGCGATAGGCGTCGAGAATGTCGTCGAAGCGGCGGCGGCGATCGTCAGGTGAGCTGGCTGCCGCGAGATACTCATCCGGGTCGTGGACCGAAGCGAGCCGCGGCTTGTAGTCCCCTCCGAGGAGCCGGCAACCTTCGTCCCAACATTCGAGAATGCCTTCATAGCTGATGCGCTGGACTGCATCGTGTGCCAGGCCCATCCAGACGTCCGGCTCGAAGAGCGGCTCGGGCGTTTGCAGCGGCGAGCGTTTCCATCCCAGCTTGTTGCTGATTACGACGTCCGCGGGTGGAATCTCGAATTTCGCCAGCGCGCGTCCAATCTCTTCGAGTGCCATGCCCGCGCCGTACTTGCCGGCTGTGTCGATGAACACCGGAGGCGCCACGTGGTCGAACCACTTCGAG
>DASYDU010000065.1:0-34143 GCA_036499445.1 Lacipirellulaceae bacterium | reverse complement strand
GATGTCGCAATCGTAAACCTTCTGACGCTCGCCGGATTCCATGCCGCCTTGAATCGCGCCCACCGTTAGGCCCAGGCCAGTGTAGAGCGGGCCCATCCATTCCATGTCGCGGCGGGCCAGGTAGTCGTTCACCGTGACGACGTGCACGCCCTTCCCTTCCAGCGCATTGAGATACGCCGGCAGCGTCGCCACGAGCGTCTTGCCTTCGCCGGTGACCATTTCGGCGATGTTGCCTTCGTGCAGAATGATGCCGCCGACGAGCTGCACGTCGTAGTGCCGCATTCCCAAGAAGCGACGGCCCGCCTCACGGCATGCCGCAAAAGCCTCGACCAACAGATCGTCGAGCGTTTCGCCCGCACCCAGCCGACGACGGAACTCAGTAGTTTGCCGACGAAGCTCCTCGTCGGTCATCGTCTGGTATTTGGGCTCGAGCGCATTGATCGCCTCGACGCGCGCCGACTGCCGGCGGATGAAGCGGGCGTTGGCCGAGCCAAACACGCCCGTCACCGCTCGCTCGAAACGGCGGAGAATGCTGTTTCCGATCGCGGAGAGGATTTCCCAAATGCGTTCCAGAATTTCCATGATCACAAATCAAAGGAGAGGAAAAAACAGGCGGGCACCATGCTCACGCGGAACGCGAACCCGCCGCCGCGGTTCGGGGCTTGCATGGGCACGGCACCCGATTTCAATCTAATGGAAGGCGCCGGCAGAAAGCGCGCAACATGGCTCTGCCAAAAAGTTTATTGCGATTGCCCGGTCCGGTCAAGCGGACTTCGGTCCGTGTCGCTTGCGCGCGGGGCCTGCTACACTCGAAATCATCGCCGCAAGTCGTTGCGGCAGGTGCCCCAATGACCCCCGCTCCCCCCGACGAGAATCCAGTGTCGCGGCTGCCAGTTACCACCGACATCACGGGACAAATGATCCTGCTGGGCACTGGCACCAGCGTCGGCGTGCCGGCGATTGGATGCGGCTGTGATGTCTGCCGGAGCGGGAATCCCAAAAATCGCCGCACCCGCTGCAGCGCGATCCTGGGCCTCCCAGCCGGCAATCTGCTCATCGATACGGCGCCCGATCTGCGGCAGCAATTGCTCCGCGAAGGAATCGGCATCGTCCATGCCGTGCTGTACACGCACGAACATGCCGATCACATATTCGGCCTGGATGACTTGCGGCTGATGCAATTCTACCTAGGCGGCCCCGTGCCGCTCTATTGTGAGGAAAACGTCGAGCAGCGGATTCGTAAGTCGTACGACTACGCATTTTTGTCGCCAGCCAATTTGCATCGCGGCGCGGTGCCCCAGTTGCAGTTCCACCGGATTACGACCGACTCCTTCGAGACGCTGGACGCTCGCGTTACGCCAATTCGCATGCAGCATGGACCGCGGTTTAGTGTGCTCGGGTTTCGCTTTGGCAACGTCGCCTACTGCACCGATGTGAACGCGATTGCACCCGAAAGTATGGAGCTGCTGCGGGGCCTCGACTATCTGGTGCTCGACGCGCTGCGGCCCAAGGGCCACGCCACACACTTTGGCCTCGACGAAGCCATCCAGATTGCCCACGAGCTCGCGCCGCGCCAGACGTATTTCACGCACATGTCCCACGAACTGGAACACGAGGCCACCAACGCCAGCCTGCCGGACGGAATGGCACTGGCCTACGACGGGTTGCGGATCCCGCTCGCGTAAAATGTCAGCGAGGTGCCGCGATCAGTTCGGAGCGTTTTCGGCCGCTGAGCTTGGATACGACCAGGCTTGCGCGGTGCCAGCGTGCGCAACGGCCACCTTGTTGCCGCCCAGCGCCTTCAAATAGTCGACGGTGATGTCGAGCGCTTCCTTGTCGTAGTCGTCCATCTTGAAAACCGGGCGATTCGGATCGCTGATATCGTCATAGATCTTCTCTTCTTCCTTGTCGGAATTGAGGTCTTTTCGCTCCGCCTCAAACTTTTCGCGGTTGAGCGTGACGGTTTTGGAATCCTTTTCTTCCTTATAGCGATTGATCCGCCGCTCTTCGCGGGCAAAGAAGTCGGACTTCGTCACGCGCTCCTGAGAGAGGCTCTTCAGGCTTTGGATGACCGGCGATTCTTCCATGTGGAAGTCGTCGTGCTGCAAAGGCTGCACGCGATCAAACTTCATCGCATAGTCCAAATCGGATTCGCCGACGTCGAGCTCGGTCGTGAGCGACGGCAGCTCAATGTCGGACTCGACACCTTTGTTCTGCGTGCTGTCGCCGCCCGGGCGGTAGAATTGCTGGATCGTCAGCTTGAGCGCGCCGAGATTCTTGTTGTTATTTGCCACGCGAAATAGTGCTTGCCCCAGATCGAACATCTGTTGGACTGTGCCTTTTCCGTGCGTGGAGTGGTCGCCGACGATGATCCCGCGATCATAGTCCTGGATTGCGCCGGCAAAAATCTCGCTGGCGCTGGCGCTGAACTTGTTGATCATTACGACCAGCGGGCCCTTCCAGACCATGCCCGGTTCGGGGTCTTGGTAAGGCTGCGCACGACCGTCCGGACCCTTGACCTGCACGACCGGGCCCGAGTCGATGAACAGGCCGGTCATATTGACCGCCTCGGTCAACGAGCCGCCGCCGTTCCAACGAAGATCAACGACCACGGCATCGACGCCTTTGGCGTTGAATTCCTCGAGCAAGCGGCGGACGTCGCGGGTAGTGCTCTTGTAGTCGGGAAGCCCCAGCCGGGCGCCGTCCATGTCCATGTAAAAGCTCGGCAGTTGGATTACGCCGATCTTAAATGGCGTGCCATCCGGTTTCTGGCCGCGTTCGAGGATCTCGCTGCGGGCCTCGCTGTCTTTGAGCTCGATGCGGTCGCGGGTGATCGCGTAGGTCTTGCGCGGCGAGCCGTCGGCCGGGTCAACCTCGAGACGAACCACCGTTTTGCGCTTGCCGCGAATTTTCTCGACGACGTCGTTGAGCTTCATGTCCACAATGTCTTCGACTTGGCCCTCGGTGCCCTGGCCGACGCCGACAATCTTATCCTCGGGCTTGAGCCGGGCGTCCTTGTCGGCGGCCCCGCCGGGGATGATGTTGTGGACGACCGTGTAACCATCCTCACCGCGGAGCGACGCGCCAATGCCGTCGAGCTCCAGCTTCATGGTGATGTCAAAGTTGTCCTTATTGCTCGGCGACATGTAGTCGCTGTGCGGATCGAAGCTGGTGGTCATCGAGGTGAGAAAGCGCTCGAGCAGCTCGTCGTTGTCGGTTTGATGCCAGCTCTTGCGAATGCTGGCGTAGCGCTTTTTCAGCTTTTCGACCGCCTTATCCATCGTTAGGGGGTCTTTGCCTTTGTCGCCGTCCTCAGTCTCCTTGAGCAGGTCGAACTTGACCCGCTGGCGCCACCGCTCGGCGGCCTCCTCAGGAGTCTTGGGGAAAGTCGCGGTGTCTTTGTCGCGGACCATCGACTCGTCCACGGTGAAATCATACTTCTGATCCAAATCCGCCTCGGCCGTTTCGATGCGCTCGTCGACGCGCTTCAAGAATCGGCCAAACACGTCGTAGGCGAACTGGATGTCGCCGCGCTTCAGCAACGTGGCGATATCGTTCTCGCGAGCCTTAAACTCATCGATGTCGCTTTGATAGAAAAACAGCTTGAGAGGATCGAGATTCTTGACAAACGTGTCGAACGTGCGCTGCGATATCTCTGTGTCCAAGCGGCGACCGGAGAGGTGCTGCCGTTCCATGAGCATCGACACCGCTAGTGCGATCTGCCGGTCGGAAGCCGACGGCTGGGTTGGGTCGGCTTGGGCCGTGGGCAAAGCGAACCACAGGCCGCTGCCGGCGAGCGAAACGACGAGGGCGATGCCCAATGCGACGCGGCCAGGGCGGCTGTGGCGGGTGATGCGATTCATAAATGAGTTCCTCTTTCTGCCCGGATCGTCGTCCTAGTCGACGGACAGTGTTTCGGTTTCGATCGACAAAGTTCGGTGGCCGACGTGCCCAGCATTCCATCGCCCGACGGGCAATGCGACAGACACATTGACCTAAGTTCGAATGGCGTAACGATTTACCTTAATCATAGCCGGGCGTTCGATTCTGGCAAGCAAGGCAGACTGTAGCGATTCGCCGGGCGCAAGTCCATGCGGCTTGTGGAAAAAGGGCAGACCGAACCAGGGCTCAATTGCCATGCCCTGACTGGGGTCGAATAGGGCCGCGTCTCGAACGAAAGCGGTTCAGATTCGGCACGTGGGCCGGCCTCGCATTCTCTTTATCCGGTACTTCGCTAGCTACGCGGCTCGGCGGCTGCGGGTTCAAACATTGGCGGTTGGGTTGGCTATGGGGGCAGAGGCCGGCGCCACGCAACCGGCGAATACAGCATCCACGATCTGCTGATCCTGCCGCGGAAAAACAGTGCGTAAATCGAGCAGCAATCGCGGGCCATCGCAGCGACCCACCGCGGGCACCGGCGCGCCGCGCAGTCGCTTGTCCAGCTCGCGCACGTCGGCCATCGAAACGCTCAATGCAATTGCGTAGGAAGGCCAAACTGCGTCGGCGAAGCGAGCGCCGCACAAGGCGTTCTCAGTCGCGATCGGTTCGGCGGCAACGATGCCTGGCGCTTGCGCCAGTTGCGGCGCGAGTCGCTCGGCACGCAGCCGAAGATTGTCGACCGGCGCGGACAAGAGTTGCAGGAGCGGGAGCGATTCGGCGAGTTGCGGAATGTGATCGTAAAATTGCAGAGTGGCCGCGAGCGCCGCGGAGTAAGCGACGCCGGGTCGCCAAGCCGCAAACAGCGGATGCTCTTCAATTCGTCGAACCAACTCGCGCTGTCCCACAATGATTCCACACGGCGGCCCGCCCACCAGGCCGTCGCCGCGGACAATCACAACGTGCGATCCGGCGGAAATCGCGGCGGCGACCGATCGGATGGCTTCACCAATCACCGGCAGTCCACCAACCAGGGGCGCCGCTCCGACGGCATGCACGAGCGGCAGCTCGCGGTCGCGCGCCAGGCCGACCAGCTCTTCCAGTTCTACCGAGCATACGTCGCCGACCACGCGGTAATTGTCGGGCTCGTGGCGAAAGATTGTGGCGGTTCGATCGGAAATCGCTCGTTCGTAGTCCGCGATGCCGGCCCGATTCGTGCCGCCGACCTCCTGGACCTTCACGGCCGCCGACGCGGCCAACGACAACAGCGAACAACCGGGATCGACGTCGCCCGACTCGGCGCGGCCGATAACGACATCTTTTCCAGCGGCCAAAGTGGAGAGCGTCATCCAAATCGCGCCGGAGTAGCTGTGGACGACCGTCGCCGCCTCCGCCCCAGTCAGCCGTATTAGAGCAGCGGCCACGTCGCTTGAAGTATCGGCTGTCGGTCCGATATATCCACGTCCGAGCGTCACCAGGCGCTCGAGTGCCTGGTCCGGCAGCGGATTCCCGGCCCATGCTGGATCGAGGAGTCGCCCCGTCGCGTTGACCGCCGGCCGCAACGACGGCTCCTGCAGATTGATCACGTGCTTTGCGGCCCGCTCGGCCAACTCGCGCAGCGAGGGCAATCCAGCCTCTGCCGCCCGCCGCTCGACGTCGCTTCGTAGCTCGTCGAGAAACGAGCGGACGCCGCCCGCCACGACGCTACGATTCCAGCGCTGGACCAGTGCCCGCACCGGAGGCCGCTCGAGCAACTCCGACACCGACGGGATGCTGTCGAGTAAGTCAGACGTCTTCAGACTCATGGCGCGGCTCCTGGAAAATGCGGTCTTCTGGCTGGCCACATTGTGGCACAACTCGCGCGACTGTCCAGCCGTGCGCTTGCCGTCCGCCGAGTGATCTGGTTATCTATTAGGCCCGCAGCGTTTTAAGCTCACACTGCCAAATTGCATCATCCTACGAGAGGAACAACCATGGCAACCAAGAAGAAGAGTTCCAAGAAGACGACCGCTCGCAGCAAAACGACATCTCCGCAACGAATCCTGGAGATGGTCTGGGATTTTACCAAGCCGTTGATGGTCGAAGCCGCCATCCGCAATCGCGTGTTTGACGTGTTAAGCGACAGCCCCAAGAACTTGGAGCAAATCGCCGACGCGACGGGCGCGTCCGAACGCGGTCTGCGAGCGCTCTTGGGCGCGCTGGTGGGCATCGGGCTACTCGGCCGCAAAGGGGCCCGCTATCAGCTTTCGCCCGACGTCGCCGCCTTCCTGGTGACAACGAAACCCAGCTTCATGGGCGGCCTGTTTCTGCATGGCAGCTCGCGACTGATTCCGAATTGGTTGCATCTGGCCGAAATCGTTCACACCGGCAAACCCGCGTCGCGTGCCAACGACTCCGACGAGGGGAGCAAATTCTTTGCCGAGTTTGTCGAAGATATTTTCAATATGAGTTATCGCTCAGCGCAGGTCGCCGCAGCCGCGATCGTCAAGAAAGCCAAGCAGCCCGTCAGTGTTTTGGATATTGCCGCCGGCTCGGGTGTGTGGGGTATCGCGATGGCCGAAGAGTCGTCGCACGTTCGCGTTACCGCCGTCGACTGGGCCGGCGTCATTCCAGTCACCAAGCGGGTCGCGGCCAAGCATGGCGTCGCCGATCGGTTTTCCTATGTCGCCGGCGATATCCTCGAGGTCGACCTCGGGCACGATCATCAGGTCGCTACGCTCGGGCATATCCTGCACAGCGAAGGTGCGGAGCGCAGCCGAAAGTTGCTCGAGCGCGTGTTTGCAGCGCTCGCCTCAGGCAGTTCGATCGTGATCGCCGAATTTACGCCCGACGAAGATCGCCGCGGGCCGGCAACGCCGCTGATTTTCGGCGTCAACATGCTCGTGAACACCGACCACGGCGACGTGTTCACGTTTAACGAGATCAAATCGTGGTTGAAAGCGGCCGGTTATCGCAAGGTCCGCAAGCTTAAAGCGGCCGGTCCGTCGCCACTAATACTGGCCGACAAGCCGTGATCGATTTGCTGATCGAACGGGATCGTCGCCCTACGGTTCAAGCCGCTTCTGGGCCATGAACTCGCCGACCGTCCGCGGACCTTCGGGCTTCTCTTCTTCGGAAGATCCCCACATCCGATTCCACCAGGACGACTTGGGCTGTTGCTGCGCGACCTGCTGCTTCGGCTGTTCGCTTGCCGGAGTGAACACGCCGACGGTCTTATGCCAGGCGCTCGCGGTGGCATTCTCGACGTGATGCGTGCCGTTCTTCACACTCTGCCACGGCGAGGGCGCCGTATTCGTCGACTTTGGCTTCGTCCAAGCATTTTTCTCGGGCGACGCGGCGGCCTGCGCCGTGCTCGACGAGGTTGCACTAGACCAGGGCATCTTTGGCGCGCTCCAGGTCGACGGTTGCATAAGGGATTTTTGGCTCGTACCGGCGGTGGTCGCAGGCGTGGCCTGATGGAGCGGCGGTGCGGACGCTACCGGCGTCGCCTGTTTCGGGGTGTTGTCATCGCCCCAGGGCCAATACCAGCTCGCGCTCGCCGAGCCGACCGGGCCGCCGCTGAAAGCGACAGCCACTAAAACGCTGCAAAATCCACGCACGAAGGGTCGCATGACAATTGCGCCTCCAAAGAGATGAGAGGGCGCCGACCGAGGCTTCCTCTCCGGTGATTTTGAAACCTGGTCGACACGGGTGGCGAAATGTCGCAAAAGTGCGGTCCCGCGCCCAGGCAGATTTGCCTCCTCGCCGCGCAACGCGGGCAGCAACGCTGGCATGGTTGCCGACGTGTCGTTGTCTTGCCACATACGATGCCTTAGGATGTTTACGAGTGAAATCGTAAAATGCGGCGGCAGGTAAACGTTGGTTCATTCGCTGCCTTCGCCATAATTCCTATATCGGTGAGCAAGTGGGCAGTCGAGTAAGGTTAGGCGACATTTTCTCCGTATACCCAATGCGCATGCAGGCAAAGATTCAGTGAAGCACGGTTCATGCTAGCGACCCAAATCGGATTTATCGGCGCCGGACGCATGGCTACAGCGCTTGCGCGCGGGTTTGTGAATGCCAAGCTCGTCGAGCCACGCGCGCTGGTGGTAAGCGACCCGAGCTCGGCAGCGCGCCACCAATTTGGCGTCGATGTGCTCGGGGCAAAGATCGTCGAGGCGAATGATGATGTCGTCTCGCACTCGGACGTGGTGATCCTGGCGGTGAAGCCGCAGCAAATTACGGACGTGTTGGTGGGCATTCATGAAACGGTGCGGCGCGACGCGCTGGTGGTATCGATCGCTGCCGGCGTCACGCTCGCGCGCCTGGCAGCCGGCCTGCCGCCGAGACAACGCGTGATTCGCGTCATGCCCAACACACCGTGTCTCATTGGCCGCGGCGCGAGCGCGTTCAGCCTTGGTCCCAACGCCACGGCGGAAGACGGACGGCTGGTCGCCCAGCTGCTGTCCGCCGTGGGTGTCGCCCACGAAGTGCCCGAAGAACAGCTGGACGCCGTGACCGGGCTGTCCGGTTCCGGACCGGCTTTTGCATATACTATGATTGAGCTGCTGAGCGAAGGCGGTGTGGCAATGGGTCTCCCCGCTGCTTTGGCAGCCGACCTGGCCACGCACACTGTCGCCGGCGCCGCGGAAATGATCCTGACCACCGGCGAAACGCCGGCAGTGCTCCGCGACCGCGTGACCAGCCCGGGCGGCACCACGCTGGCCGGGCTCAAAGCGCTGGAGGATGGCGGATTTCGTGCGGCGGTGATCGGGGCCGTAACCGCCGCCACCCGGCGCTCGGCCGAATTGGGGAAATCGTCCTCCTGAGGACTGCTAAATTATGTCGATTTTTTGTCGCATCGACGATAAGCATATACCGCTTTATCGTGTGATCTGGGTTGCCGCCACGCCCCACTTTTGTGGCGACGAAGAGTGCGTGCGCGAAGGCTATTACGAGATTCGACTCGAACAGGGCGAATCGGTATGGGCCTCGGTCGAGGAACGCGACCAGATGCTCGAAACCTTGGAAGCCTGGCACGGTGAAATGGACCTGCCCGACGACGATCAGGAGCAAGAATGGTAAGCGACAGCCATCAGAAAGGAGCATGATCTATGGACGATGACGATTATGAAAGCGACGATCAGCTCGAATGGCGCGACACATATTTCATTCTCTTCCAAAGTTCGGGCCGGCCGACGCTCACCCAAGTCGAGGGAGCCATCACCGGAGCCACGCGCCGCGTCACGCTCGAGAATCTCGAAGCCAACGAGGATGGTCTGTTTGAATCGGTCCTAGTGCAGGCGCCCGAAGACCACGCCGCGCTCGAAATCAGCTATGAGACCGGCGACGCCGTAATCGAGCAGAGTGCTCAGCTTGCCAAGCAGCTCAAGGGCGAAGTCACTCCCGATCAACTCAAACGGTTGCTGCGTGCCGACGCTCGGCTCGACGTGATGCATTTTGAGCGCGTCTCGGCCGACTCGTTCGACGATGACGATGAGTTTGCCGCCGGAGCGCTCGACCCCGGCAGTCTGCTCAACGTTGTCGAGGCGCTGGCCAAGCTCACGCGCGGCTTGCCGATCGATCCAGCATCCGGAGCGATCCTGACTTAGAAGGGTGAAAGTCAAGAGTCGAGTGTCGAGAGCCAGAGCGCGTTTTCAAACTGATCCTCCATCCCCTAGCCCCCAGTCCCCAGCCCCTATGTTGGCCAAAGAAATCAAACCGGGCACGATCGTCAAGTTCAACGAGGCTCCGCACATGATCGAGGGCCTTAGCGTGCAGTCGCCCTCCGCGCGTGGTGGCGCGACTCTCTACAAGTTCCGCGCGCGGAATCTGGTCACCAAGCAAAAGGCCGACATCACGCTCAAAGGGACCGAGGGCCTGCCGGACGCCGACTTTGAACGCCGCGAAGTGACCTACATGTTCGCCGACAATGACACGGTCCATTTTCTCGACGGCACGGACTACAACCAGTACGCGATCCCTCGCGGCGACGTGGCTGCGGAACTCCAGTACATGACCGAGGATCTGCAGGGGATGCTGGCCCTGATCTACAACGGCGAGTGCGTCGGCGTTCAGTTGCCGACCGCGGTGGATCTCAAAGTCACGCAGTGCGACCCGTCGATCAAAGGCAATTCAGCCACCTCACGCACGAAACCGGCCACGCTCGAAACGGGCCTCGTCGTTCACGTGCCCGAGTATCTTAAAGAAGGCGAAAAGATTCGCATCGACACACGGACGGGGCAGTTTGTGGCTCGGGCCTAATCGGCGGTGATTAGCTCGCCGAACACCGCAATCGATTGATCGCCTTCTCTTGCGTAAGCTACATCTAAGCGCCCGCGCATGAAATAGCCCCAGCCTTACGGCCGGGGCTCGGAGCAATTCATCTTGTCATGCGCTGCGGGAAATCGGTTAGGCCTGCAGCACAGGCGTGGCCACGCTCGCCGATTTCGGCAGCGTGTGCTTGATTTCCACTAGGCTGCCTTCGGCGATCTCTTGGGCCAGGGTCTTGAGCCGACCGGCTGCCGCGGCTTGACGCGCGAGCAACTTCCGGCCGCCTTCGGTCCAAACGCCGATCGAGCGCTTCGCCTGACCGGTCTTGGAGCATAGAAACGTAACACGGGTGGGAGTGACGTCGCCAAGTTCTACCCGCGCCAGCTCTGCCCGGGTTTCGTCGAGCCGGTAGTTGACTACTAACTCGACCTGTCGACTAGCTTCTGCGTCCTCCCAATTGGCTTGATAACTTTTCATGGCGGTCACTCCCAAACGATGTGGAATTAGATTCGAAATCTGGTCCGTGGTATCGGCCGTCGAACATCGACGGCCAGAAAAAGAAGGCGGCGCTCAGCGAACGCCGCTTCAGCAGGAACACGTCACTTTAGTTGGCAATTCGGTCCGACGCCACGGCTATTTTGATGAAAATTGGACGAAACCGCCGAAAACGGCAGAAAAGGCCACCAAACGTGGCGATGATAGCGGTCGGCGCGGCCCGATTCTCGCGGCTCTCGGCGCCGTCGTGCGGTCACGACCGTTATCGCACGTGTCGCGACGCATTTAGCGATTGCTGAAATCAAACTGTTGCGCGTTCCGGCGATCGAGCGAATCGGGCACGAACTTTTGGCGGCACGCGCGACAAAGATGATATTCGTTCGGCGACTCAACGTCTTTCATGTTATGCGAATCGTCGAGATCGTCCCCGCGCTCCAGTAGATCATCGATCTCTTGCAAGTAATCGCGGTCGCTATCGATCTTGCCCTCTTCTGTGTCGCGATCATCAGCAACACTACTCGCTTTCACGCGAAACACAAATCGCTCATCCTCCGACTCCAATACACGTTGGCACATGTCGCAAACGTAATGAGCAGGTGGAAACATGGCACCTTCTTCCTTTTCGGTGAATGACAGGATCGCCGGCCAGATTCATGCGAATAGATTTATGTTAATACGAATTTGTTGCACGCAGCAACCCGGACGGCAACATTTTTCGCGCGATGAATCATGGCTGTGCGCGTGGCATCATATGTGTTGCAGAATGCGACACACCGTAACGTTGCGCTGCGAGTTACTCCGGTATGTAAGTTGCATCGCGGCAGCCAGCGCCAGCACTCGCCCACTCAATTGATGCTGCTTCATCTGGGCATCAGTCTGCGAGCGGCCGACCGGTTCGCGGCGCGCTCTGCGACCGCCGCCGAATATTGAAGGTTTCGAAAAGCCCATCGAAAAGACGTAAATCCAGGCTGGTCAGGGATTTCCGGGCTGATTAGAATGAAAACGTAGTCTCACATGTTCGACGATGCCGTGATCGATTGTTCTCCGAAAGCGACTTTGCCTTTGACGTGAACTCACCGATGAAATGTCCGCCGCCTCCAGTCCAGCCTTGAATTCCAGCGTTTTGCTGTTAAATCGGCAGTACGTGGCGATCCACGTGGTCGATGTCCGGCGTGCATTTATTCTGTTATTGCGCCGGTTGGCGGAAGTCATCCACATTGAGGACGGTCAGTGGGGAAACTACGATTTTGAAACGTGGCGCGAGGTAAGCGACCTGCAGGCCCAATTCAAGACGCCCCACCAGGATTGGATTCAGAGCGTCAATTTTGAAATCCAAGTGCCCCGCGTGATTCGGCTGCTGCACTACGATCGGGTGCCAAAGCAGCGAGTGCGGCTCAATCGTCGCAACATCTTCGCCCGCGACGGCAATCATTGCCAGTATTGTGGAAAGCGGTATGCCACCAGCGAGTTGAGTTTGGATCACGTGCTTCCCACGTGCCGCGGCGGGGCGACTTCATGGGAAAACCTGGTTTGCGCGTGCGTGAAGTGCAACGTGCGAAAGGGCGGGCGAACACCTGCCGAAGCCGGCCTACGACTCGTTAAAGAACCGGTGCGGCCAAAGCGCAGCCCGCTACTGACGATTAAGCTCGGCAGCCCAAAATACGCCAGTTGGAAGACATTCCTAGATACGGCGTATTGGTCGGTCGATCTGAAGTAGCTTCGAGTAGCTTCGCGGGCTGAGCGCGCCCGCCAACTAACTACTCTTTTACCAGCGGGTCTTTCTTCTCCGTAATCACCGGGCACTGCGGCGCCATTTCCTTATTGAGCTCGATGAAGGGCTTCCACTGCTCAGGCACATTGTCTTCATGGAAAATTGCTTCCACGGGACACTCTGGCACGCACGCTTCGCAGTCAATGCATTCGTCCACGTGAATGTAGAGCATCTTCTCGCCTTCGTAGAAGCATTCCACGGGGCACACCACCACGCAATCGGTGTACTTGCAACCGAAACACGGTTCGCAAACGATGTGCGTCATTTCTGAGAGTCTCCTTCGGACGATGTTCGAGTGATTGCAGAACCAGGGAAATGGCCCGACCGACCGGTCGAGAGGTTGGCCACCCTATTCTCCGCCCCCAGCGACCGCGGTCAAGTTCTTGAAGACAAAGCACTTGGATTCGGTTCTCGACCGCTTCTGGGCAATCCTAATTTCGGCGTTTCACAGTGTCAAGGTGCTTGCCGGAAGCAGAAACGAGTCCGCAGGCAATAATCTTGCTTGGCCGGTGAATCGTACCTAGAATTGAATAGTGCGGGCTCACGCTCGCACTGTGCGGGTCAGGTGGGCTGTTTCGTCGGGCTCGGTCTTTTCCGCCGTATCTCGGCTCAAAGCCAAGTCTCGGTAGTTAGCCAAGTCTCGGCAATTTGTTGTCGTGCGCAATTGGCTGCCAGCCACTCGCGCTTCGAATGTTCCCACGAGGTCCTCAGTGGCGCTATCGGATATCGACCGCAATCTCTTGGACCGCTGCCTGCACGGCAAACCGCGGGCATGGGAAGATTTCGTTGACCGATTTATGGGACTGGTGGTCCACGTGATTAGCCACACGGCGCAGTGCCGGTCGATCCGGCTGAGCGCTGCCGATCGGGAAGACCTGACGGCCGAAGTTTTTCTGGCGTTTGTCGATCGCGACTTTGCGGTGTTGCGGCATTTTCGCGGCCAGAGCTCGCTCGCCACGTATCTCACAGTGGTTGCCCGCCGGGTTGTCGTGCGCAAGTTGGTCGACGGCCGTTCGGCGCTCCCGCTCTCCGATATGGTGAGCGAGGCCGCGGCCGAAGAGGAGCACTCAGAGCAGCGGATCGGCGACCATGAGGAATTGGAGCGGCTGCTCGGCGAACTGCGCGGATCCGAGGCGGCAGTCGTCCGCATGTACCATCTCGAAGGCAAAACCTATCAAGAGATTAGCAACGTCGTGGGCATGCCGGAAAATAGCGTCGGGCCAATGCTCAGCCGCGCCCGCGCTCAATTGCGCCGGCGGGCCGGCATGGATCAACCAGCAACCTGATCCGAGGGTTGAGCCGCTGCTCGCCCGCCACCGCGTCAAACTCTGACTGACCGGCAGACTCGTTCCTAGCGTCCGTCAAGATTTGCCGGCGTTTCTGACTTGCTCACTGTTTGTCGCCCTCGTCGCCGAAGCTTGAGGAAGGCGAGTCGCGCCGCACTTGCCGCTAAGTATTCGCTGTTTGCAAAGGGAGACGCGACGGATGCAAAAGCTCATTCTTTATTCCTCGCTCTTTGGCGGCTTGTTGGCGATCTTTGCCCCCTCGTGGGCAGGTGAAATCGCGCAACCTACGAAATCAAGAAATGATGCGGATGAGAGCTGGACCTACCAACCTCCGACGAGCTCCGTGACAACCGCCCGGGCCATTGTTCAGCAGAAGGCGGAAATCCGCGCTCAGCAACGGATGGACCGGCTCGCCGCCCAGAGTTGGTACGGGGTGTCATTGTCGCGCCCAACACTTACCGGCACCCCATTCACGATGCCGCGCGCAAGCTGGTGGGATCGACCGAATCAACTGCCGAACGCTTGGTACGAAGCGGTGCAGCGGCCATTCAACGTTCATGTCACCAGCGATGAGCGGGTTGCCCAGCGCGGCTACCAACCCGTGATTCAGTAAGGAACCGTTTCGCTCGAAGCGCGCCCTCGTTCAACGTCGCATCGCTTCCGCTGCGACTTCCTGGCCGGGCGAATCGCCACCCGACCAACGGTATGGGCGCAATTACCGAGCCGATTGCCGAATCAGGTAGCAATGACGCACCTGGCCGCCAACCGAAGTTTTCAGTGATTTGCTCGGTAGTGGCGCTGGAATCGGTTGCACAGCGCGTCCGCTCAAGGGGCAGAACGCCTTCGTTCACGCCGCGACCCGGTTTGACTCGCTCAGCGAGTCATGTAAGAATGTAAGTGTCTCGCGGCTCATAACTTAGGGAGCTCTCCGAAACCGTGATGATCCTCCGGGTTGGTGAGAGCGGATTTCCATGCTCCTGGCAAACTTCCTCAGTCCGACGGACATCCTGATTGTGGGAGTCGTCGCGCTGTTGTTGTTCGGCAATCGGCTACCGTCGGTGGCGCGGTCGCTCGGCCGTAGCTTGGTGGAGTTTAAAAAGGGAATGAACGAGGGCGACGACCCTTCAATCGAAGATCGTTCGAAGCAATAAGCGTTTTGGCATTTGCGACTGCCGTGCGACGCATTGCGCCGGACACGGCGGGATCAGTAAAGGAGTAACGTACTATGTTACTACTGGCAAATTTTCTCAGTCCGATTGACATGCTGATCGTCGGCATCGTCGCCGTGATGCTCTTCGGCAATCGCTTGCCCGAAGTCGCCCGCTCGTTGGGACGAAGCCTCAACGAATTCAAAAAGGGGATGCGAGAGTTTGAAAACGAAGTCAAGACTTCGATCTACTCGGACACCCCTAGCCGCTCGGCTTACCAGGACCGACTTCCTTCGCCGTCGGCCTCTCCCGCCGCAGCGGCTCCGTCCGCGACGGTCGAATCGCCGCCGAACGAGCCGGTCAATAGTTGATCGTCGTTCGCCGCATTTTCATTGGCTCGGTTGCCGTAGCTTCGTCGGCGGCGAGGCGACTAGGTTTTTCTCGGCCTCCGGTGTAAAATCCGTTCCGAGTGCTCTTTACGGTACTCTGGCAAAGAGCCAATAGCTGAAAGCTAACGGCTTGCCATCCCCGGGCGACTAGCTCAGTTGGTTAGAGCGCTGTGTTCACACCGCAGAGGTCACTGGTTCGAGTCCAGTGTCGCCCATTCCGCAACCCTCCAATTCCCGGAAGCACCGATAGTGGCCGCGGGGGATCGAGCGACGACAGCGGCCGACCACGCAAGAATTTGCAGCGAGTGCAGCGAGTCTCAGAATTTCTTTCTTGTCGATGGCGACGTATTTGAGGGTAACGGGATTCGCCCCAACGCTTGCGGGATTCTCCGATGGGTTTCTTTGAGTCGCCATCCAATACTGCAATCTTATACCGGTTGGCGCGAATCGAGCGCAAACTGGACGCGATCATGACGCGACTGGAAATCCAATTGCCTGATGATGGACTCCAGCAAGTCCTGGATTTAGCGTCCGCCGGCGAGAAAATCAGCGCAATAAGAATGTATCGCAAATTGACGAACGTCGGACTGGCCGAGGCCAAAGCTGCCGTCGAAACGCTTTGATCGTCGAACAATGCCCCTTGCCCTCGATCACCTCGCGGACGGCATTTTCAGACTGCCTGCTGATTGCTGCATTACTGGAAAAGTTCCGCCCTTCACGGTTTTATCAAGCCCATTGGCTCACGACGCCTGACACGTACCGTTCGCATCCGCTTTCAGTGTCGATCAATAATGCGCCATCCACGTCGATGCCACGACAATTGCCGACAACGTGACGATGGCCGACGTCGACCTCAACGCGTCTTCCCGTCAGCAAGCAACGGCGGCTCCATTCCTCTTGTAATTCACTTTCGCCGGTAGCTATCCAAAGCAGACGTGAAGAAAGTCGTTGCAGCACGACGATCAGCACTTCGACGAGCGGAAGATCATGCCCGGCCAATTCGCAGAGAGCAACGGCTTTTTCACGCAGCTCTCTCGGTGCGCTGTCGGTCCTATTATTCACATTGATGCCAATTCCGAGCACGATTCTGGCACTTTGTCGACCCCCAGTCTCGACCAGTATTCCGCACGCTTTACGACCGCTTAGATAGACGTCGTTCGGCCATTTCAGACGGACATCGCCCGCGCCTTGGAGGAGCTGTTCAAACGCGTCGCAAACCGCGAGCCCCGTGATGAGCGCAAGTTCGGGCCAACGACTGCCTGGCAGCGAGATTGCCTCGGGCTTGAGAAGGACGGAAAAAGTCAGCGCTCCATCACTTGCCCACCAACGATTTGCGCCTCGTCCTCGTCCGACTGTTTGTCGATCCGTCAGCACAAGCTGCCGAGCGGGATCCGACCGTTCTTTCGCAAGTTGCAGCGCGCGATCATTGGTGGAGGGCAATTCAGCCTGATAGTCAACATGCTCGATGAATGTTTCGGCGGCAATGCGGTCCAAATCGCCGGGCGAGAATTGAGAATTTACATTTTCCATAGCGCTAGAGCAATTAGGCTTTAATCGTTGCCGGAGGATGGAGGACAATGCACAATTTGCACGTCGTCATGAGCTCCTTTGCCGCGCCGATGGCCGAGTACTTCCCCCAAAACGCCCATTGAGGTCGGCAACAACGACGCCGCATGTGGCCGACTCCCGTTCGTTGCAATTAGATTGGAATTGGGTTCAATCGGATCGGTGCACCGCGGGCAACGAGGCGGTGGAAGAACTCCCCGCAGGTCCGTTTAACGTCAACGATTTGCCGTACCGAGAGCAGTATAGCCGCCATACGAGCGAAAAGCCAAAACAGTCGCAATCCGAACGAAAATGCCCGCAGCGACGAGCCAATTTCGTCGGCTGCGGGCACGCTTGGCCTGGGTGATCGACAGAATCAGGATCAGGTCGTCATCGGCGCGAGCGCATCTTCCGGATACGCCAGTCCGCCAAACTCCGGCACATCCAGGCCTTCGAGCTCGACCTCGGGCGAAACACGAATGCTCTTCATCGCGTTGATCACCTTGAACACGATGAACGTCACGGTGAATGCCCAAGCGGCGCTAACCGCCACGCCTATCAGTTGGCATTTGAACTGGCTGGCGTCGCCGTAAAGCAGGCCGGTGACTCCTTGTCCGGCCTTGCCCATGTAGTTCGCGGCCCCCACGCCGTTCCAGCCGGCGCCGTAGGTGCCATCGGCAAAGATGCCGACGCACAGGCCGCCCAGTGAGCCGCAATATCCGTGTACTGATATTGCACCACAGGGATCGTCTACTTTGAGCACACGTTCGTTGAACAACACTCCGATGCAGACCACGATGCCGGCGATCGCCCCTATGATGATCGACGAAGTTGGGCTCACGAACGCACACGGCGCCGTAATCGCGACCAATCCGGCGAGCATACCATTGCAGGCCATCGAGACATCCGGCTTGCCAAACATCATATGCCAAAACACGAGGGCCACGGCCGAGCCAGCGCAGGCGGCCAGGTTCGTGTTAATGGCGACTACAGAAATACGCAGATCGGTGGCCGCGAGCGTCGAGCCGGGGTTAAAGCCCATCCAGCCGAATAGCAGGATAAATGTCCCCGTCACGACAAACACGATGTTGTGCGCCGGGAAGGCATTCGGTTTGCCGTCTTTGCCATATTTGCCAATCCGAGGCCCCAGCACGATGGCCAGCGCCATCGCCGCATAGCCGCCAATCGCATGCACCACGGTCGACCCGGCAAAATCGACGTAGCCATGGCCGAGTCCCATGGTGTTTCCGAGCTGCGACAACCAGCCGCCACCCCACACCCAACAACCGAAGATCGGATATAGAATGCCTCCCATGAACAATTCGGCGAGCAAGAATCCGCCGAACGTGATCCGTTCGCAGATCGCGCCGACAATGATGTAGCCGGCCGTTTCCATGAACACGACTTCGAACAGAATCAGCGCATTGGCGCCGACATCATAGGCGGGGCCGCTGAGGAAGAACCCTTTGCCGCCGACGTAGCCCCACTGCCCATCTCCGACCAAAAAATGGTTGAGGGTCGGCGTACCGCCCAAGGTGACCGGCGCGGCATTGATCGCCACACCGCCCCATTGGAATGCGAAACCGACGGCGTAATACGCCAGGAACGCAAAGACATAGGCCGCGAAGTTCAGCATCATCAGGTGGCCCGCATTTTTCTTGCGAACCAAACCGCAAGTCAGCAGCGCGAAACCCGCCTGCATGAAGAGCACCAAGTAGCCAGTGTTCAGCGTCCAGCCAAAGTTGGTGCCGATGCGCACGTGTCCGACCGAGTCTGCCAGTTTGCCCGCGAGCGGTTCTTTGGCCAATTGGGCGGTGAACTCGTCGAATGCCTTCTTCTGGTCCGCATAGTCGGGAGCTGTCTTGTCCGTCGGCTCCGTCACCATAAACGCCGTACCGCTCGCGTCGACCGCATTATTCCTGTCGCCGGTCGCCGTGCCCGCCGGATCAGGCTGAGGCTCTGCGGCCTGAGCCGGCGCGACAGCACCCTGTGAATACACCTGTGCCGGACCCACAAGTCCAGCTGTCATGAACCAGAGAAACATAAGCGTCCGCCTACTGAACATGCTTCACTCCTTAACTGAAAAGGGGGAACGGAAGGGACGCAATAAGCTACGTGCTCAAGCGACCCGTGAAGGATGCGAATGTCTATCGATGGATTGTCGAGTTTGCGCGCCAATTGCCTTGGAACGAATCGGCATCACGACCGACGCCGATTGGAAGGCGTCGCTCGCTGTAGGGCAGAGACTGGCCGGTCGCATCGCGCACTCGCCGCCCAGCGAGCTGCGGCGCTGACAATGACTCATTCCTGATCGCGTTGGCGATCATGAATTACATCTTCGAAGCCCGACTTTAAGAATCCGCCTGCGGCTATTGTGCCCGCTGGCAAGGAGTTCGTAAATGCCGTAGTGGCTTCGCTGAGACGATCGAAAGATCGAGAGTTATCCGCAGGCTGCGGAATGAGTGTTGGAGACGCCAAAGGGATTCCGGCAGGTTCACCATGTGACCTGCTCCAGATACCGCAGGCTCTGCGGAATCTGTTCTTCCGAGGTCGGCGATTCGTCTTCGATGAAATGCCATTTCACGCCCGCCTTCTCGGCGGCGCGAAAGATCGGCGGGAAATCGATCTTACCCGTCCCCACCGGCACGTCGTTCGCCACATCCGAGTGGCCCGTCGAGAGGCCTGTCGGCGTCGTGTCTTTCATCCCCTTCAGATGCGTCAGCTGGAAGCGGTTGCCGTACTTCTCAAATAACGCGATCGGGTCCTGACCGGCATGCACGATCCAGAACACGTCCATCTGATAGCTCACGTACTCCGGCTTGGTTTCGGCCATCATCAGATCAAATAACGTGCCCCTTTCGTATGGCTGAAACTCGTAGCCGTGCGTGTGATAGAAAAACTTGATACCTTCCTTCGCCAGCGTGCCGCCCGCCTTGTTGAAGACGTCAATCGCCTCGCGGCACTGCTTTTCATCGAACGGCTCTTTGTGGTCAATCCAGGCAGTGCCGGCATACTGCAGGCCAAAGAGCTTCGCCTCGCGGACCACTCCGTCGAGATCATCGCGAAACCGCTTGTACGGAAAATGAGCGCTCACCGCCCGCAACCCGCGCTTATCCAGTTCCGCCTTGAACTCCTCTGGAGTGAGGTTGTATGTGCCGGCCAGTTCCACGTCGGTAAAGCCCATATCGCGGACCTTGTCGAGCGTGCCGGGCACGTCTTTGGCGAACTGGTCACGCAGACTATAAAGCTGCAGACCGAGCGGCCCTTTGAAACTCGGGCCGGTTCCGACAGCCGCTCGCACGGTCGGAGTCAAAGCGGCGGCGACAACTACGTACGCCGAAAGAGTAAGGATCGTCATTGGAAAGTTCAGTTTCATATTGATTAAACCTCGCCTGACTACGCGCCGAAAATACGGCGCCCGACTTGGGCAATTGAGAAGAAAAGTCGCCTGAAGCGCCTCGGACGAGGCGGCTCGCCCGACAACCAACGCGGCACGTCGATCGCTCGCCCCTACGAGTCTAGAAGCCGCCAACTGCCGCGCCAATGGCCGCGATTCCAGCTCACACGCCGCCGCCGTCGCAGCAAGTCCAAGCTGCTAGCGGCTATAGGTCGCGAGGCCGGCCAGAGATTGCAATTCCCTTGGAATTGACTTAGATTGAATGTTGGCGAGCGGGTTCGGCGGCGGAGCCGAATTGGGACGGAAAATGCCGTCGACGGATCGATCGCGTGAGCTTGCCAAATCGGGCCAACCAGAGTTACTGCAACCATGCAAACTCTGACGCCTTGGCGCCAGAGGACTCCCACCTATGTTGCCCTATCCCGGGCCGGCTGCACCCGCAGCCCCGCGCCGCAAATCTCTTGCGGCAGCTTTGATTCCAACAACACGTAGCATTCTTACTTGCTTGATGTCCGCCTGGACGCTCGCTGCGCTGGCGGCAGACAGTGGCCCTGCGCCCGCCCAGGCAGCCAGCGCCACCGTCGACAAACCAAACCAGGCAGCATCTTCGCAAGAGTTTAAGCAGGGCGACTGGCCGTTTCGGCCCCTCTCCCGACCGGACGTACCAAATATCGAGCGGCACAAGGACTGGCTGCGAAATCCGATCGACAACTTCATCGCGCAGAAACTCGGGGCCGCCAAACTCGAACCCAATGCCCGAGCCGAAAAGTGTACGTTGCTGCGGCGAGTCACGTTCGATCTCACTGGCCTGCCGCCGACGCCCGCCGAGCAAGCGGCCTTTCTCGCCGACGGCGCGCCCGACGCCTACGTCAAAGTGGTCGATCGCCTCCTCGCTTCGCCGCGCTACGGCGAACGCTGGGCACAACATTGGCTCGACGTGGTCCGTTACAGCGAAACCGAAGGCTACAAAAAAGACGGCCTGCGGGCCGATGCTTATAAATATCGCGACTACGTGATCCGTGCGTTGAACAACGATCTGCCTTACGACCAATTCGTCCGCGAGCAATTAGCAGGCGACGAGCTCGAGCCGAGCAACAACGACGCGCTGATCGCCACCGGTTTGCTGCGGCTCTACCCGGAAGACATCAATGCCTCGAACCTGGTGCAGCAGCGGCAGGAGATTCTTGACGACATCACCGAGAACACCGGCCTGGCGTTTCTAGGGCTCACGGTTGGTTGCGCCCGTTGCCACGATCACAAATTCGACGATATCAAACAGACCGACTTCTACCGGCTGCAAGCATGTTTTGCCGCGATCGTACCGCACGACAATTACTCGATCGCCTCGCCCGGCCAGAAGGAGGAATATCACGAGCGGATGGAAAAGTGGGAAACCGCCACGAAGACGATTCGCGATGCGATTGACGGCGAGCTAGCCGACGAGCGGCAAGCCGCCATGCAAGACGCGATTTCCGCTTATGATCCGCAGACGCTCGCGGCCATCAAGACCCCGGCCGACAAACGTTCTTGCTTCCAAGAACAATTGGTCGCCGAAGCCGAGGAGTGGATCGATTCGCGGATTGCCCGCGCCTATCGCCGCTGCGCCCCCGACGAGCGCAAACTCTACGATCAGCAGACGGACGAGCTAGCGAAGTACGATTCGCTCAAGCCCGAGCCGCTGCCGACGGCGATGGCCGTGTTCGACGGCGACGAAGAAGCGCCGCCCACGTGCGTGCTAGCCGGCGGCAACTATCGTAAACCGGGACCGGAAGTGAAACCCGGCTTCCCCGAGTTTTTGGGCGCAAGCGAGCCCAAGGTCGCGCCGCCCGATGGCCAGCCCAACTCCACGGGCCGACGGTCGGCGCTCGCCGATTGGCTCACGCGGCCCGATCATCCGCTCACGGCCCGCGTGATCGTCAATCGCCTGTGGCAGTATCACTTCGGCCAAGGCATTGTCGCCACGCCCAATGACTTTGGCGCCATGGGCGGCGATCCTTCGCATCCTGAGTTGCTCGACTGGTTAGCCTCGGAAATGGTGGCGGGCGGTTGGCACTTGAAACCGATCCAGCGGTTGATCGTGCTCTCGGCCACCTATTGTCAGTCATCGCTCGTCGATCCGACGTCACCAGCCCACGCCGCTGCCATCGCCGCCGACGCCGCCGATAATTTGCTCTGGCATTTCCGCCGACAGCGTCTCGAAGGCGAGGAGCTCCGCGACGCGGAATTGCAGGAGTCCGGCCAGCTCAACTTGCGAATGTTTGGTCCCAGCGCCCAGCCGGAGTTGCCCGAGGTGCTGGCCGACACGCGCTATGGCTGGGATGCCGACCAAAAAGAAGCCGATCGCAACCGACGCTCGATTTACGTTCTCGCGAAGCGCAACATGCGGTTGCCGATGTTTGCTTCGTTCGATCAACCGGACATGCAAAATAGCTGCCCGCGTCGCGCCGGCACGATCACCGCGCCGCAAGCGCTGGAACTATTGAACGGCGAGGACACCGAGGAAGCGGCCCGCCACTGGACCGGCAAATTAATTTCCACGTGCGGCGACGATGAGCAAAAACTCGTTCGCGAGGCGTATGCGGAGGCATTTGGTCGCGCGCCGCAAGAGGACGAAGTGAAATCTGCCGAGGAGTTCGTGGCCACTCAGTCAGCCGAAATCGCCGCCGAGCCCGCTCCGCTCAAAGACGATCAGCTGCCGACGGCCGTGCCGCCGAAGTTCAATCGCGCTAAGGCAGCGGCCCTGGTCGATTTTTGCCATGCCCTGTTGTGCTCCAATGAATTTGTCTACGTCGACTAGGGGAGGGCTAGGCTCCCGCCGAGCCGGCTCCGCGAATCGAACAACAACCATGAAAAACTGCCCCATTTGCAACGCCGACGGCAGCCTTCATTATCAGGCCGCCCATTCCCGCCGCGATTTTTTGTATCGCGCCGGCGGCGGCTTCGGCGCGCTCGCGCTCTGGTCGCTCCTGAGCCGCGATGCCTCGTCGCTCGTCCGCGCCGCCACGACCGTTTCCGCCACAGCCAAAGCCGCGCCGCTCAATCCGCTCGCCGCCAAGCCGCCACAGTTCCCGGCCAAAGCCAAGTCCGTGATCTGGTGCTTCATCGATGGTGGCCCAAGTCACCTCGATCTCTTCGATCCCAAGCCGACGCTTACCAAGCTCGCCGGCCAGCCGCTCCCCGCCAGCTTTCCGCGGCCCGAAACCGCGATGGGTGTCACCGCCGGCACGCCGCTCTTGCCGAGCCAGCGAAAGTTCAAACAGTTTGGCGAGTCAGGCATCTGGGTCAGCGATTGGCTCCCGGAAATCGCCACCTGCGTCGACGACATGGCAGTGATCCGCTCCTGTTGGGCCGACGGACTCACGCATATCGGCGCCGTCACCGAAATGAACACCGGGAGCATCCTCATGGGCCGTCCCAGTGCCGGCGCTTGGGTGCTTTATGGCCTCGGCAGCCAGTGCGACAACCTCCCCGGCTATGTCGTGCTCAGCGACTATACGCAACTGCCGCCGGGCGCCAGCCGCCAGTGGAGCACCGGCTTCATGCCGGCCACGTATCAGGGCACCCAGTTCCGCGACGGCAAAACGCCAATCCTCCACGTCACGCCGCCCGAGGGCTTCTCCGACGCCCGCGAGCGCCGCACCATCGACTACATTCAAAAACTCAATCGTGAGCACCTGGCCGGCCGCGAAGACGATGAGAACCTTGAAGCCCGCATCGCGTCTTACGAGCTCGCCTATCGCATGCAGGCTGCTGCGCCGGAGGCGACCGACATCTCGAACGAAACCGCCGAAACCCTCGACCTCTACGGAGTGAACGACCAAACAACCGCGTCGAACGGCCGCAATTGCCTGATGGCCCGGCGTCTTGTGGAGCGCGGCGTCCGCTTCGTGCAGCTCTATATGGGCTCGGGCAGCAAGTGGGACGCCCACACCGACGTCGAAGGCAATCACAGCAAATACTGTGCGGAATCCGATAAGCCGATCGCCGGCCTCTTGAAAGACCTCAAGCGCCGCGGGCTACTCGATAGCACGCTTGTGATCTGGGGCGGCGAATTCGGCCGCACGCCGATGAGCGAAAGCGGGACGGGCCGCGACCACAATCCGTATGGCTTCACGATGTGGATGGCCGGAGGCGGTATCAAGCCGGGCACAACCTACGGCGCAACCGACGAAGTCGGCTTGTATGCCGTCGAAAACAAGGCCCACATCCACGACATCCACGCCACGATCTTGGCCCTCTTAGGCCTCGACCACGAAGCCCTGACTTTCCAGCACAACGGCCGCGACGAACGCCTCACGATCACCAGCGGCAACGTGATTAAAGACATTATCGCCTGATTGAGCGATCCGGGTGCAATTGCTGGCTGGCCGCCTAGCTGCCTCGACCGCCAAAGTCTCTCCATCACCGATCTTGCGGCGTATCTTCGCGCCGCTCCGCAATGTGCCAAAGTACACCGGAAGGATCCGCTACGTACGCAATCCGAAGGCCCCAAGGCTGCGTGGCCGGGGCTTGTGGGGTCGATACGCCGAATTGTTTCGGCAAATTGAGAGCAGTGATATGTGCCCACCACGCGTCGAGGTCGTCAACCATCAGCTGCATCATAAAGTTCTCCGCCCACTCTTTCTGATATTGGCGCTGAAGTATGAATCCACCGGAAGACGCATTGAAAATCGCAACGTCGCTATCGAGGACCTTCTCAAAACCAAGGGCTTCGTAAAACCGTTTCGATAGATCGAAATCTTTTGCCGGTATGAACGGGCGGGCCAACTCGGTTCCGGCGGGCAAGCTTCTCATTGTTCACGCTCCTTTCGCCATGGTGATGTCCGACGTCTTTGCGTCTAGATTGCAGTTAGACAGAATCTACTTCAATTAGTCCCGCGAATCAAAGCCCGACAGACGGATAGCCCCGCGGTGGCACACGTTTTTACGAAGCCATCACCTTTGGGCACAACGGCGAGACAAATGCCTCACCATCACCAGCTGTACGGTGACCAAAGACATCATCGCGTAGGGAGTGGGGCGCAGTAAGCAGTTTTCCTTTGACGACGGCGGCCGATTTGCATATGGTAAGATGGCCAGGGCAAACGATTGCATTAGCCTCTTTTTCCGCCGGTGTTTTAGGCGAATTACACCATGAATAGGAAAAGAATGCACCAAGTTGTTCTGGGCTTAAGCGTCGTTTTCGCGACGCTTGGCTCCGCCCGAGCTGCTTCATTCAAAACCTACGCCATCGGAAACAGTTTGACGATGAATGCCACGCTCAATGCGATGGATGACATGGCCGCGCAAGTGGGCATCTCGTCATTGTCGAGCGACCACATCTATCTGGGCCAGAGTCTCAACACCATTTGGACGAATCCAACTCACACGGATACTCCTGGCTCCTCCCCTGGCGTTAATAGTTGGCCACACTCAGCCGGCAACTTCCCCACGGCATTTTCGCCGCCAGCAACCGCGTGGAATGCAATTGTCATGGAGCCATTCTTCTCGCCGCTCGTTGGATCAACCGGCGACTCCCCGCGGATTTTGGATTTTATGAATTATGCCTCGGGCAAGACCGCGAGCCACACGCCTCCGGGAGTTAATCCGGTGACAAACCCGGGCAACCCGGACAACGCCATGGCCCAGTACTACATTTTTGCCCGCTGGAGCCAAGACAGCTCCTGGGCGCCGCCGCCCAATAATCCGCCGCTAGGTAGCGAGGGTCATCATAGCGGTTATCACGAAGCGTGGATCAAGTCGTACGTCAACGGAGACGGCGGCAATACGACGATGACCGGCGATTATTTCCAAAAGCTTCTGGCCAGCGTTCGCGCGGCCCAGCCGACAGACATCAAGCCGATCGAGCTGATTCCCGTCGGAAATGTGTTTGATGCCATCGACCAGCGGATTAACGCCGGCGGACTCGCGGGCCTGGGTGGTTCGATCGCGAATCTCTATGCACCCGACAGTTTCGGCAATCTGCACTTGAACACCCTAGGCCGCTTCGTCGCGACGACAACGTTTTACTCAACCATCTTCGCCAAAGATCCAAGCGGCATGGTTCCGCCCCCAGCCGATTATCCCGGCCTTGATCCCGCGACCGTGAGCGAGCTCGAATCGATCGTCTGGAATACCGTCACCACGACGCCGGGCACGGGAGTGGTGCCGGAGCCGAGCACGATCACGCTGCTCGCCTTCGCACCGCTGCTGCTTTTTCTTTGCCGAAGACGATCGGCAGGTTTCTAGCGACAACAACAATGAAGAAGTCAAAGATCGGCTCGAAGGCAGGAAAAAGAGCAGACTCTCCCTCTCCGCGGCCTTCTTCTCAGCTAACCGACGCGAGAAACAAGGAGCTCAGTGACTGGCGGAGCGAGATGCTCGCGCGGATCCGATCTCTCATCCGCGAGGCCGACCCCGAAGTGGTCGAGGACGTGAAATGGAGAAAACCGTCGAACTCGATGCTAGGCATTCCGGTCTGGTCGCACGCCGGGATCATCTGCACCGGGGAGACGTATAAGAATGCCGTGAAGATGACCTTCGCCAAGGGCGCTGCGCTGGCGGACCCTTCCGGCCTCTTCAACTCCAGCCTCGATGGCAATACCCGTCGTGCCATTGATTTTCACGAGGGCGACAAGATCGACGAAAAGGCCCTCAAGGCGCTCATTCGCGCCGCGGTATTACTGAATACAGCGGCACTCAACACGTCGGCGCCAGTCCCGGCGCGACGGGATCGCCCCAGCCGCTCTCAGAAAAAACCAAAACGCGCGTGACGGGTGGCCAAAAATAGGTGTGTACATCTGTCGATTACTTGGAAAGCTATGCACCAAGGGCCGTAACGCGGATTCGCCGCTTAGGTTCCGTCGCACTATTCGCCCCTCCGAATTGTGCGACGATCGAACGAGAAGGATTCACGGTCTCTGGAGAGAATAAGAGACGAGGGGAGCCTTGCGCGCTCGCAGCGCTGAATCGAGTGGCAGGCTTTTTTTATCTTCTAATTTGCCTAGATGACGCAGATGTTCAGCACTTCACAATCCACATTCAGTCGCACAATTCCCTCCTGCTAATTTCGCGACGCTCGATGCGGCGGAGCCGGCCTTACCGGCATCTGCCGTTGACTGGATAAGTCGGTGCAACGCGAAACAGATTCCCTCTTCAAATACGCCGCCACAAACGCAAATTGTTGTTCAAAGATCGAACGGTAACCGCGATTCCTTGACAAGCGCCCAAAATGCATCGTCCATTTCGGGGCAGAATTGCCACAACGTCGCTTTCATGCGTTCGATTTTTTTCTGCAGGATTTCATCCGCACTCGCCCGGGCCTCCATTTGAGCGGGTTTCGTCAGCAGGTGCGCGAATATCTCGGCCTGATCTTCCTCGGCTGCACTCATCGAGTAGCGATTGAGGAACCCATGGCCCCAGTCTTCTCCGGGCAAAACCCAGAAAGTGCGATCGGGGCCGTGGAGCGCAGCTGAACCGCCAGGGCCGTAGGCGAAGTCGGGCGAGTTGAGCGCTGACCATTCGCGGTCACCTGAAGTACCGAACTGCCGCCATTGGACGCAATGATACAGCTCATGGTGAATCGACTTCCGTAGGTGGTCAAAATCGTATGTCCCAATCATTAAATACACGACGCCATTCCTGGCGTCCGCAAATCCTCCGTCGAACCCACGTTGAAACGAAATGCGCGAACGAACCGCTTTGGCTCGACCTGGGAATAGCTTCACGACGGGCTTCGCACACTGCGAATGAAACAGCTGCCCGCAGAGCACGACGCGTGCCAGTTTCATTTTATGCACGAATTGTCGCGGATAAAATCCCAACTCCTCGGCCAACAAAGGAATATAGGACTCCGCTTCCTCAGATGTCACCGGTTGCCCTTCGATCGTCGTCCTATATTGCCGTCCAACAGTGTGAGCTTCAAAAGGCTTGGCAGGCAACGTGATATCTATATGGTAGCGAACTTTCAGTTCCTGAAGTGTTTCAGCAGCCTCGGCTGAATGCGCAACCTCCGCAGGCGCACAAACTGCGAACGGATCGCCATGGCTTTGTTTGAAAATACCGGGAAATGCGAAGAACTTTCTTATGGACTTACTCCCGGCGATAGATCAACGAATGTCAAACCGATCCAGGTTCATCACTTTGTTCCAAGCCGCGACGAAGTCGTGGACGAACTTCATGTGCGCGTCGGAGCTGCCGTAGACTTCCGCGAGGGCCCGAAGCTGAGAGTTCGAACCGAAGACGAGGTCCACCCGCGTGGCGGTCCACTTCCGTTCGCCCGTTTTGCAATCGCGGCCTTCGTAAACGTCGGCATCTTTCGACGTCGGCTGCCACTGCGTGCTCATGTCGAGGAGGTTCACGAAGAAGTCGTTCGTGAGTGTCTCCGGCCGCTTGGTGAAGACGCCGTGCGGCGTTCCGCCGGCGCTCGTCTTCAAGACGCGCATGCCGCCGACAAGGACCGTCATTTCGGGCGCGGTCAGCGTCAGCAGTTGCGCCTTGTCCACCAGCAGCGCTTCGGCCGGAATCGTGTATTTGCGCCTGATGTAATTGCGGAAGCCGTCTGCGATCGGCTCCAGCACCTCGAAGGATTCCACATCGGTCTGCGCCTGCGAGGCGTCCATGCGTCCCGGCGTAAAGGGAACTGTGACCTCCTGCCCGGAATTTTTCGCCGCTTGCCCTGCATTCTTTACAGCCAGTTCTACGCCAGCGCAACCGGCCAGCACGACGAGGTCCGCCAGCGAAACCTTCTTGCCGCCCGGCGCGGCGCCGTTAAACGCGTTCTGGATGCCCTCCAAAGTCTTCAGCACCGTCGCCAGTTGGGCTGGCTGGTTGACCTCCCAATCCTTCTGCGGCGCCAGGCGAATCCGTGCGCCGTTGGCGCCGCCGCGCTTGTCAGAACCGCGGAACGTAGACGCGGCGGCCCAGGCGGTGGAAACCAACTCCGAGACGGACAGTCCCGAAGCCAGGATCTTGCTCTTCAGCGCAGCGATGTCCGCGGCATCAATCAATTTGTGATTCACCGCGGGAATCGGGTCCTGCCAGATGAGCTCTTCGGCCGGAACCTCTGGGCCGAGATACCGGGTGCGTGGGCCCATGTCGCGGTGCGTCAGCTTGAACCACGCCCGAGCAAACGCGTCGGCGAACTGATCGGGGTTCGCCATGAACCGCCGACAAATTTTTTCGTACGCCGGGTCGATCCGCAGCGCGAGATCCGTGGTGAGCATCGAAGGCGCGATCCGCTGCGAAGGATCGTGCGCATGCGGCACGGTGCCGGCGCCGGCGCCATTCGTCGGCTTCCACTGCTGAGCGCCGGCCGGGCTCTTCGTGAGCTCCCACTCGTAGCCAAAGAGGTTCTCGAAGTAGTTGTTGCTCCACTTCGTCGGCGACGTGGTCCAGGTGACTTCCAAACCGCTGGTGATCGTGTCACCGCCTTTGCCGGTGCCAAAGCTGTTCTTCCAACCGCAGCCCAGCTGCTCAAGTCCGGCCGCTTCCGGTTCAGATCCCACATTCGACGCCGGGCCCGCGCCGTGGGTCTTGCCGAAGGTATGGCCACCGGCGATCAGCGCCACCGTCTCCTCGTCGTTCATCGCCATCCGCTTGAACGTCTCGCGGATATCCACTGCCGCCGCGACCGGATCGGGATTCCCGTCCGGACCTTCGGGATTCACATAAATCAGCCCCATCTGCACCGCGGCCAGCGGATTCTCCAGGTTGCGGCTGTGAATGTCCCCGTCCGCATCGTCGTCGGACACCAGCACCGCGTCATCCTTGCCCTTCGGGATGCCCTCGGAACCGTGGGCGTAACGCACGTCGCCGCCCAGCCAGGTCTTCTCGGCGCCCCAATACACATCTTGATCCGGTTCCCAAACGTCCTCGCGACCGCCACCGAAACCGAAGGTCTTGAATCCCATCGTTTCGAGCGCGACGTTGCCGGTGAGAATCATCAGGTCGGCCCAGGAAATTTTGCGACCGTATTTTTGCTTAATCGGCCAAAGGAGCCGGCGCGCCTTGTCCAGGCTGACGTTGTCCGGCCAACTGTTGAGCGGCGCGAAGCGCTGCTGCCCCCGGCCCCCGCCGCCGCGGCCGTCTCCGGTGCGATAGGTGCCTGCACTGTGCCACGCCATGCGAATGAAGAGCGGGCCGTAATGGCCGAAGTCCGCCGGCCACCAGTCCTGCGAGTCGGTCATCAGCGCGGCAAGATCATTCTTCACCGCCGCCAGATCAAGACTCTTGAATTCTTCCGCGTAGTTGAAGTCCTCGCCCATCGGATTGGACTTGGAGGAATGCTGGCTCAGAAGTTCGAGTTTCAATTCGTTCGGCCACCAGTCGCGGTTACTCGTGCCGCCGCCCGCGGCATGGCGAAACGGGGTTTTGACTTCGGTTGACATAGGTTTTCTCCTTAGGACGGCCATATTTTACCGGTTCGAGCCGGCGCGGACAATGAACGGGAATCCGCGGTCGCGCGCGGCGCGCCGAGAAAGATAGCGGCGGAAGCTGGGTCGCCGCCCCAAAAAATGGCTGCTCGATGCTACCGAAACGCAATCGCAGCTGCCGCGGTAAGCCTCAAGCGCGGCGACGAAAACCAGCAAATAAAAAGGCGCATCCGATCATCAGCAGTGCCGCCGCCGACGGCTCGGGCACCGAGGTTGAAGCTCCGGCTCCGGGGCCAACATGCTCGCCAAAATGGGCGGCCCAAGTGTCGAAATCGCCGGAGTCGATCATGTTGTTATTGTTGCCATCCGCTGCGAGCCCGATTCCACTGCGTCCCAGGCTGTCGCGATACACGGTGTAGTCGGCGGCGTCGACGACTCCGTTGCCGTTGTAGTCGCCCAGCAAATTCACGCTGAGTACGCCGGTCGAGTACAACTGGCCGGCATTCCATTGCAGCCCCGTCGCCAGCGCCGGAAGCACGACCGAGGAGAACGTGCCAGTAAGTTTGCTGGGGTCAAAATCGAGCAGGTCAAACGACTCTCCCGCCGCCGGCGTGAAGCCGTTGATGAATGAAACTTTTAGCAAGCCGCCGAGCGCGAGCGTATCGGCCGCGTTGATGTGGTCGTATTGCGTGCCCACGGTCGTGCCGCCGATTTCCATCAGCAGCTGATTGGTGGCTGCAAACGTCGTCGGACCGCCTAGAGAAACTGCGGCCGGGCTATTGCCCGGGCTGTAGCTTTCTTCGAAGCTCACGTTCTGCGTGAAATTGCCGGGACCCGTGACCTTTCCTGTTAAGTGCATGATGTTGGTGCCGGTGCCACCGGTCACGGTCCCTTGGTTATCAAGCGGCCCAGTGACCGAGCCAAAACCCGAGAGTGTCGTGGAAGCTTTGACGCGGACGCCGTTGATTGAGTTGATCGAACCGCCTGCAATCGTCGCGCCGCCGCCGAGCGTCGTATATCCAGAGCTTGCCAGGTTTAGCTGCGCGCTACCGGCGGCCAGCGTGTCGGTGTAACTCGCCAGGCTATCGCTTGCTGCATATGTGCCGACGGTCAGCGTTCCGCCCGAGGCAGTGATCGATCTCGTCGCCGCGCCGGTACCACTACTGACAGTCGATGCGATCGTTCCATACCCGGAGAGCGGACCCAGTAGCGTATAGCCATCGGCGGACGAAATCAATCCGCCGGCAATACCCGTCGTTGCCACCTGTGGATTGTCGCCCGCGTTGAAAACGACCGTTTGGTTGTTTACATCAAACGTCCCCGGAATTGATGTCGCACCGGTCACAATCGTGGCGCCTGTCAGCGTGATCGTCCCAGTCGGACCTGCCGAGAAACTGCCGACCATGTTGCCACGCAACTTGAGCTGAGCGCCAGGTCCTACGTCGATGGCAGCGTTGATTCCGCCTTGAGCGTCGAATATGCCTTGGGTGATGGTCAAGATGCTCGCGCTCACGGCCGCCGTATCCGTCACTGTTCCCACACTTTGCTTTGAAATGCTGCCGGACGCGAATATCGGGGCGCTTATTGTGCCGCTCTTTAAATTTGCCGTGGCCGCCAAAATGAGCGCCGAACCGTTAGCTCCGGATATGGTCCCGCTGGTGAGCGTCAAGCTGCCGATGTGCTCGGCATTCCCACCCAGGTCAAGCGTTCCGCCGCCGAGCGTTACCGCGCCCGTGGCCGGCAGCGCGTCGCCGGCGCCAGTTTGCAGCGTGCCGCCATTAATCGTGGTGCCGCCGGTGTACGTACTGTGACCGGCTAGAATTTGGGTACCCGCGCCCGTTTTCAAGATCCCGCCCGGTCCGTCCGCCGCGTCGGCAATCACTCCGGTGTAGGACTCGGTCGTATTGACGTCGGCGTTGTTGATCGTCAGCGCCGTACCGCTCGACGATGAATTCGAGAGCTGGATCATCGGCACGGCGCCGTTGAAACTGCCGAGTCGCGCGGTCATGAGAGTCGCCTTGTCGACCACAAGCGTGCTTGTCGATGTGAAAAAATCGGTGTCGTCGTTCGCTGTCACCTGGGCCGCTGAGTTAATGGTCAGAGTGGCGGTACCGCCGTAGATTCCCGTGTTGAATCCGCCAAGCAATATATTATCGGCTTGCACGGTGGTTCCAGAGTCCGACACAGTAATTGTTCCCAGCGCGCCTGCCGCACCGCCAATAGAAAACGCGCCAGTTGTCAGCGATGCGCGGGAGTGAATCGTCGCGGTGCTCGCCACCGAGCCTTCATTTCCAACTGAGACGACGAAAATCCCCGTCGATACTTGCGCTCGGTTGCTTAGATCAAGCGCTCCGGGCACACCGCCATAGCCGGCCAAGAAGTAAGTTGAACCGGTCGCACTCGTATTGACGCCATCGAGTGTTAGAACGGGCAGGCTGCTCCCGGCAATTTTTAGAAAACCGGTCACCGCATTGATCAGTTGTCCTCCGTGGGTGACGTTGGTTGTTGTGTCAAAGTTGAAGCCGAAATCGTTCCCGAGCCGCGCCGTCACGCTGGTCGCGTCAATGTTCAGCGTTCCGTCCGTCGCCGTCAGAGAGTAGAGATTCGAGCTCTGGTTCGTGAACGTAAGCATGCCGCTGCCGGTCTTTGTCAATCCAAAGTTATTCGCACCGTCGGTCACGCCGCGATCGATTTGTAGCGTCGCCGGAGAGCCAACCGCGAAAGTGCCGGGCGCTCCAATCGTCAGTGGTGTGTCGATCTTGTGGGTCGTCGCCGACGCACCGTTCGCCGTGATCGCGCCGCTCGACACGAGCAGCGTTCCGTCAGAAAGCGTGTAGCTCTGGGTTCCTCCGAACGTCACGTCATTGATCGTTCGATCGGTCTGCAAATTGACATTGTTAAATTACGTGGTGCTCGTGAACGCAATTGACTGCGTCGTTGGGGGCAATGTATTCGGATTCCAGTTCGTCGTGCTGCCCGTGATACCGGACCACAGGCTGTTCCCCGCGGCGCCGGTCCATGTATAAGTCGTCGCACTGGCAACGTTCACAGAATTCATCGCTCCGCCGATCAAGAAAAACAGGACGACGTAGAGCAACGCGACGCGGGCGCAGAAATTTCTGGTGTGATACATGGGGTAAACGCATGGAAGGAAAGGAAAGGCATCGCCAGGGAAAAACCTTGGTCGACGACGGTCGAAAAGGCCGTCTTGCAGTGTCGTCCAATTAAAATCAGCCGATCAAGCGATGTCAACAAAGATCGCCCGGTGCGACACTTTGTCGACGATCCCTCGTCTTTGACAATTGGAAGGAGGGCCTCGGCTACAGCTGGCAGCTCTCGGCCACGCGAAGATTTACCGGCGGCCGGTCGCGATTGTGAGATTGGGACGCCGACTTAAGTGCGCCCGCAGCCTTGTTCCCGGTCGCGCTAGGCGACACGCGGCCGACCAAACTCCCGCCGCCGCCATCAGTCCAAGCAATAACGTGCTCGGCTCCGGCACGGCACTGACGGCGGAAGAGGATGCCCCAGCGCCCGAGCCGACCGACGCTCCCAAGTGATCGCGCCATACGATGTAGTCGCCGGCGTCGATGATGCCATCACCGTTCCCGTCGGCCGCCAATGACGACTGCGAA
>DASYDU010000064.1:0-5958 GCA_036499445.1 Lacipirellulaceae bacterium | reverse complement strand
CCGTCTGCGCCTGTAACGAATTGAGAAACTACCTGATTCGTCGCTTTGTCGACCGCGTACACCGTAACATTGCTGCCAAACTGCTCTTGTGTAAAGTCGGCAAATCGTATGCCGGTCAGCGGGTCGGTAACGTAGCGCTGGAAATTGAAGTCGCCGTCATTGACTCCGAACCCAAAAAAGCCCGAGTCGACGCCGACAATACCCTGCACCCTTTGAACGAACGTGGTCGGGCTGCCGATCGGGTTGCCGTGAAACGACGCTCGCACGCCATTGAGTGACAGCCCAGTCTTGCTGTAGTTCTCGAAATACAGCTTAAATACTCCGTCGCCGGAGTCGCTCCGCTCGCCCCAGTCGCGATTCGTGGAGAACGTATATTGAAAGTGGTCGCCGGCGTCGCCCGTCAGCGTTCCGGGTGGATCAGCCAACAGAGTAATCGCGCTAGATTGAAAATTCTTCCCCTGGTCACCTGGCAACCCGTAGACTGGATTCAATTCGGATTGAGTGCCGTCCGGCGCTACCAGGATCAGCCGGAGTGCGTCGAGTGCATTGGCTGAGCCCGTGATGTCGAGCTGAATGTCGATCGACTCAATCGACATCAGATCATAAGAGGGTACCGATAATGGGACGAAGCCGTCAGGATCTCGGTCGTCGATCGGCGGCATGTCCTCGCCAAATGCCACCGATTTCGGATCGATCATCGCTGGCACAGCTGGCGGTCCGGTAGTGGCCTGTGTGACCGTGGGCACCTTAAAAAACTCATTGAAATAGTCGGTAAAACCGTTGCTGATACCGATACCGCCCGGGATCACATACGTCGTATTGCTGTTGGGTTTCATCGCATCCGCGCCGGCAATGATCGGGATCATGCCAGCAAATGGTGTGTCGACGTACGTCAATTCTGGCGCGCGGGTCTGTCCCGTTGTCGTCCATTCCTTGGCCAGCGCGACGGCAAGTCCCGCGTCGATGACACCATGCGCATAGCCGTACTCGGTCCCGTAGAGGGGGTCGCGTCCGTCGCTTACCGTGTAGCCGGCGCCGTTGGTAAACATGTATTGCTGATCCTGAGGAACCTCCGTCCGGGGGCTAAGGATCGGGTCGTAACCCGTGCTATCCATCGCTGGACTCACGGTGGCCGTTGTGCTGCCCATCGGGGGCGGAACAATTACATAGTGGATTTCGTCGTCGGTCGGCGGCATCCCCACCTGATTAAAGTGATTCACCGGATCGTAAAACAGAGGATATAGATTCGTGATCCAGCTCGAATCGGTCGGATCATTTTGACGCGCCGAACGCACCAAGATTTCTTCCACGTCCCGATAGGATAGATTCGGATTCGCTTGGAGCATCAAAGCAATCACGCCCGAGACTTCGGGCGCCGCGGCGGAAGTGCCGCCAAACCGCGACGTATAGCTAGTATCCGGAAACGGATCGCCGTCGCTCGAGCCCGGAACAGTGTTAAAGCCCCCGCCGGCAGTGTTGCCCGTGAGATCGGTCGTAAAGATGCCGCTGCCGGTGTCGAAATCCGATACAGTGTCGAGTGGACCGGAGGCGGTGGGTGCCACGATGAGCACGTCGGTGCCGGCTTCCGGGTAGAGGGTGCGGGTCCCGTCAACGTTGAGGACGGATCCATCATGGTCCACGCCGCCAACGCCAATCGTATAGCGCGAGCTGACATATCCGTTGTAATCCGCGCTGTCATAAACGCCGTTGGGATTGTACAAGGGATCGATGGGACCGGCATCGTTGCCGGATGAGTAAACCTGAATCGCCCCCCTGCCGCCACGTCCATTCGTGGCCGCCAGCGTGATTGCCAGTAACTCATCGGCGGTTGGTGCGCCAATTGCCCGAGGATTCGCCGGGTCGGGCGCGGGACTGAAGCTGTTATTGTAGATGTCGATCGGTGCGCCGTTGGCCGTAATCGCCCGGATGAAAGGATCGCCGGGCGCGGCGACATCTCCCGGCGCTGAAGGTATCAAACGAATTGGCACAATCTGCGCGCCATAGGCCACGCCTTGTCCGCCAATACCGTTCTTCGCCGCGGCGATGATCCCCGCCACACTTGTTCCGTGTCCAGCGTCGTCGCCGCTGGTCGGAGACGGATTACTGTCGTTCGAAAACGCATCATATTGATATTGGGTGCTGATATTGGCAGAGAGGTCCGGATGATTGAGTTGGACTCCCGTGTCGACAACAGCGACGAGGACGGGTTTCGACGGATCCAACCAGTTGCCCGTGGCCCCGGTGTACCCCTGTTGCCAAGCAGGGATCACGTTGATGTCTTCACCCGGTTTGCCATAAATATCTTGAGCCTGGCCAATCTCAACCAACTGACCGGCGTTAAATAGATTCCATTGATAACCAAAGTCCGGGTCATTCGGACCTGTCGTCGTCGTTGCATTCGACGTCAACATCTGAGACGGAGTGAAGGCCAACTCCTGGATTCCGGCCGCCTCATACTGAGCGATGAGCGCTCTACCGTCTGCCGTGGAAGTTGAAATGCCGATCCAGGGGCCCACTCCAACTGGGTCAACCGGCGTACCGGAAAACAAGCAACGATCTTCCAGGCGCTCAAACGTCCACGATTTTTTCTGCTGGCGAGTGCGCTCGCCGATGAAATCGAACAGGCCAGAGGGCGAACGCTTCGCAGGCCGACGACGCACTTTGATTCGCTTCTTCACGACAGATTCCTCTTCTATGTGATGCCGGATATCCGTGAACACCCAAGCAGCCGTTGGTTCCGAACAACGTGCCGCCGGCCCAGCCAAGATCAACCCGCGTTCCGCCTAGCTTCGCACGCGGCCATCGCTAGCACCTGCTCCCCGAACTCGGAGAGGACCGCCGCCGGTCGTAGTGATGCCGAACGATAGAGCTCCGCGCGAAGTCCGCACAGCAGATAGCGTCTCTCGTGCCGCGGCGGCATTTCCACCGCGGTCCACAAATCTGTTCCAATTAGTTTATCCTAGTCAGCCGCTAAAACCGCGTCAAACTCTTTGCTGAACAGTCCTTACAACACGATGCCAGCATTAAGGCCGGACGGGGGCGCCGGCGCAACGCATTTGTGGGCACCCGATTTCCTGAAGCTGGCGGGCTGCCAGATGTGGCCCCAAGTCCTTGCCGCAGTGTGTTTTCGGACGATGTGGCCGGGAAATTGGGTCGGATCATCAAGTGGAGGCCAGCCGATCGGAGGATTGAGCTAGCGATTGTCAAACCTGGGGGAATGGGTGGCACGTGACGCTTTTGCCGAAGTGTCTGTTTCTTCCGCTCTTTACGGTCCGATAGTTTGTTCCGAGCGACTCGTTAGGCTGTTGACGGTCCCCAGACCGCCCTTATCTGTCCGACGGGTTGAGCCGCGCCGGCGTAGCGGTAGAGCACGCTGAGAGCGAACAACGACAAACGTGTTCCGACAGCATCCCGCTTGGCATTTCACGTGCTTGGCCGGGACACGAGGGGGAGCTTCGATGCGAATTGGACCCATCACCGTAAGACTCATTGCGCTGTCGACCTTTGGATTGATAGGCGGCAATCTGCTGGCACAAGCGGGCTCGGAGGAGTCATCGCGCGCTGTTCAGGCGATGTATTATGCGCCGACCGGGCAGGCCAACTCCTACGCGGATGCCTACGGCAATCCAGCCGTCGTGCCCGCGAGCTATTGCGGCGACTCGTGCGGCAATTCATGCGCCGGCGGCTACGGCTGCCCCGATGGATATTGCGCCTCGGACTGTGACGGCTGCGGCGACGAATGCGGCTGCCAGGACGGCCCTGGTTACGACGACGGCGGCTATCGAGGCGGACTAGTCGGCGGCCTCCACCATCTGCTTAATCGCGGCATCGGCGGCCCCGGAACCGAGCCACCGTGCGACGATCGGGTCGAAAACCTCTCTTTGATTGCGCCGTTCCGCACCGAACAATGCGGGCCTCACTATTGGGACTTCCGCGCCGAAGCCGTTTCTCTCATTCGCGACAGCACGTTCCATCCCAATGTGATATTTACTCAGGACAACAAGAATGGCCCGTTCGTGCTCTCCAGCGATCAGCTCGACTACGACTATCAAACCGGATTTCGCGTCATGGGGCGGTATGATCTTTGCCCGCTCACGGTGCTCGAATTCGGTTACATGGGCATTTTCAACTGGAATACGTCCGCGTCATTTACGGACCCTAGTCCCGTAAGCGCTACCGAAGGACATCTGTTCTCGTTATTCTCAGACAATCCGGCCACGCCAAACAACCCGGACTTTGGCAACACACCTCCGGACGTTGTGGTGCCTGCCACTGGTTCTATGCCGGCGACGGAGCGTTCGGTCAGGCACGATATTTTCCTTACCCAAGACCTACAAAACGTGGAAATGAACGTGCGACGCTACTGGGTCGGCTTTAGCCCCTGCGTGTCCGGCACTTTTCTTTGGGGCTTCCGATATACGCGACTTCATGAAGACTTCGCATTTGATACAACCGGCGAGGCAACCGGCAGCTACAACACGCGAACAGAGAATAATCTGGCGGGCTTTCAAACCGGCGGCGATGTCTGGGTCCACATCTGGCAAGGCTTCCGCGTCGGTGCTGAAGGCAAGGTTGGCATTGCCGACAATCATTACAACGTCATATCGGACTTCCATGCCACTACGACCCCGGATTCGCCAGTTCCGCCAACGTTTACGCATGAAGAGTTTGACAAAGACATCCCCGCGCTCGTCACCGATGCGAGCTTGGACGCCGTTTGCGACGTGTGCCCCTCGTGGTCGATTCGCGCGGGTTATGAAATCCTGTTCTTGAATTCCGTCGCCCTGGCCGGAGATAATTTCAATACTGCTTCACCCTATGGTCTCGCGGGCCAGACGCCACGTGTCCCGTTCGTGGCCGACCAGAGCAGCGCGTTTTACCACGGGTTCCACCTTGGGTTCGAGTATATCTGGTAACAACGGAATAATCGGATGCGCCTTATCGCGCGTTGCCGAACCCGGATCCATCGGCCGGTGTCGGAATTCAAGACAGGAGCCGTGCGTCTGACACACACGTCGGCCGCGGCCTAGTCAGCATTTTCAATCCAGGACTGCAAACTTTTTTTGCCGCCTGGTATAATGGGGGTAATGGAGCAATTGACTCGGCCGAATTCGCCTTAGATTGCCGGCCGAAATTACTTTTCCCCCGACGCAGGAGCCCCAACTTCTGGTGAAGGAACTCGAGCGTAAACAAGGCGTCGTCTGTGAGTCGGCCATCTTGGTCGGCGTTTTCTTGTCGGACCAACCGGGCGACGACGAGATTTTGAGCGAACTAGCCGGACTGGTGGAAACCGCCGGCGCGGAAGTAGTCGGCCGCCTCACGCAGCGCCGAACGACGCCCGATCAAACGACCTACCTCGGCAAAGGCAAGCTCGAGCAGCTCGAGAAAATGGCGCGGGCGACCGACGCCGACGCCGTCGTTTTCGACAACGATCTTTCGCCGGCCCAGATCCGCAATTTGGAGCAGGCGCTGGGCATCAAGGTGCTCGATCGCACCGAGGTGATTCTCGATATCTTTTCGACGCGGGCGCAAACGCACGAAGCCCGGTTGGCGGTGGAGCTTGCTCAGCTGGAGTATGCCCTACCGCGCCTGAAGCGGATGTGGACCCACTTGTCGCGCATCAAGGCCGGCGTCGGCATGCGCGGCCCTGGCGAAAAGCAATTGGAAACAGACCGTCGGCTTGTGGAGCGGCGGATCGTCGAGCTGCGTGACGACCTCGATAAAGTGCTGCGGCGCAAAGAGCGCGAAGTTGCGGCCCGCGCCGATCGCATGACCGTTTCGCTCGTCGGCTATACGAACGCCGGCAAGAGCACGCTGCTCAATACGCTCACGGGCTCGGATGAAGTCGCCGAGGACAAACTCTTCGCCACGCTCGACACGCGGACTCGTCGCTGGCAGCTGCCCGATTGGGGACCAGTGCTGCTGAGCGACACGGTTGGGTTCATTCGCGATTTGCCG
>DASYDU010000063.1:0-3224 GCA_036499445.1 Lacipirellulaceae bacterium | reverse complement strand
TTTGCCCCCTCGTTCCACCCGGATAATTACGAATGCGTTTACGGCGACAGCGCCTGCAACATGTTCTCGACGCAATACTCGCACGCCGTGGCCGATGGCAGCTTTTTGCCCATTGGAGCTGGCACGTTAACCAACGGAAGCGGTGGATTCAGTGGCACGGGAATGACCGGCGCGCCGGTCGGAACGCCGATCTACTTGTTCTTGTTCAACAGTCCGAACCCCGACGCTGCGAACCTGTTCGCACTGGCAACGAGTTCGGACGCTTCGTACAAGGTGCCTGTCGATGGCGGCTCGACGACGTTATCTGCGTCACAAGCCAATTCTTTTGTCTTCGGTTTCCCGACGGGTAACGGGATACGCTTGAATTTTTTCCCGATTCCTGAACCCTCGACGTTTTCGCTGGCGGCGCTAAGCCTAGGAATTATGTACGGGATGCAAAGGCGTATGAAGCGCGCGGCGACGTAGCACACGGGCGAATGATTCCCCGTCACGGCAGAAGCTGTCAGCCGTCAGCCAGAAGGAGTCGAGAGTCCAGAGTCCAGAGCTTAGAGCCGAGAAGGGAACGGGGAGAATTCCTTCTACCGCCTGCTTCTATGCGCGTCCGCACTGCTCCGCGAGAAGTACTTGCTCTAGTCGACGACTATTGCTAGAGCCAGAAAAACGTCGGTCAAACCGCGTCCGATTCCGACGCCGCCACGTCGGGCACGGCCGCCAGATACCGCTCGAAGTCGGCGCGACGACCCGCATCCGCTTCGCGGCGTAGATAGTCCATCGTCATTACGGCCGCGAGCTTTTCGCCCGCTGCGCTCGCTAAGAACTGGCTCACCGAATAGCCTTCGCGCGCAGCTAAGGCTTCGATCTGGTTCTTCAGCGAATCGGGCAACTCGACCGTTAACGTGCTCATGGCTGGTTTCGTATCGATTGGAGGAAATCACCGGGAGTCGCGGCCGCCATGCCGAATCGTTCCGAGCCGCGGAAGTGGGCCACATTATGGGTTATTATACACTCGCAACCGGCCGCAATCGCAAGCTCGAGTACCATATCGTCGTCGGCATCCGGCAATTGCGGTTGCCACAAAAAGTGTACTTCTTGCAGATGGGATTGGCTGGCCAGATATCGGAAGCCAAGCGCATCCTCCGCTTTTTGGCCCGACGGCAGGTTTTCCGGCCGGGTGAGCGCATCTTGCCATTCGGCGTAAAGACTGACCGACAGGCAGGGCTGGAATTGCGGTGACGGAATCGAGCTGACGATTGCAAAACTCGCGCCACGCCGGGAGCGCGCAGCCGCTACCAGCACATTGGTATCCAGAACAACTCGCATGACTGGTCCGCTGCTGTCGGTGAATCGAACCAGCCAATCTTAACCGGAATGCGTGTGAGCTAGAAGCTATCCGCCGTCAGCACGCAGTGAAAGAAGTCGAACTTCTCTCAGCCAGAGCGGCAACCGCAGGAAATTCCATCCCTGAACCCCGAACCCTGACCTCCAGCGGCCAACAAAAAACTCGGCGCACCTGTGCCATCAAGGACCAGTGTGCGAGCTTCTTCGATCGTCAGATTGTTGGCTTCGCCGCCGAGCCGCGTTAGTGGCTGTCGCGACGGTCGCCGCCAGCCCCGTTCTGATTTGGGCCGTTCCCTTGCCGCTCGTTGTTATTCCGGTCGGTGCCGCGATCGCGGCTTCCCTGGTCATTGCGATCGGAGCTGCGCTGCTCAGAGCCTCGAGCGCCCTGATCACTGCCTCTCGTTCCTCGCCCCTCGCCGCTGTTTGCGTCGCGGTCCCCACTGCTGGCGCTGCGCTCGAACTCGGGCACATCGATCGACAGATCGCGCGTCTTCTCCCCGCGACGGACCTGCAAATCTGCCTCGCCCGCCTTCAAGTCGCCGACACTCTTCTCGAATTCCGTGCGGGTCTTGTACGTGTGATCGCCGAGCGTCGAAATCACGTCTCCTTCGCGAATGCCGGCATAATACGCCGGCGAACGCGGGACCACGCGCCAGACCACGATCCGGTCGTCGTACCGGTCATCGAGCACCACGCCGAACTGCTCTAGCGGCTCGACCTGCGTGGTGCCGTAGTCTTCGGTCAACTGGGCCGGCTCGACGTAGATCGTCTGTTCGCCGCCATCCCGATCGATGATCACGGCAACGCGATCTTCACGGCCAGTCAGAAGGTCATTGATAAAATCCGACTCGCTGGTCACGCGGTGGCCATTCACCGAGACGAGCCGATCCCCTTCGTGAAAGCCGAGCCGGGCGATCGGGCCGCGGGTCGAAACATCGCTGATCACCAGCGCGTCGCGATTCCTTCGATTGAACCACAGGCCGATGTCTGGACCGCGCATGTCGGCCGGTCTCATCGCCGTATGTTCGCGGGCGGTCGCTGATCCAAATCCCCGTCGCGCGTCACGCTGGTCGCGGCCGTTCGGTTGATTATTTTGGGGCTCTTTGCCGCGCTGGACGTTTGCGGGAGACTGCGGGTTTGATGGTCCGCGCGAAGATCTCTCGCCCGGCAGAACGCCCGAATTTTGCTGCCGTGCCGGATTCGACTGGGCTTCTTGTGCGTTGGCCGACAAAGCAATTGACGACGTGGCCAGGAGCGTTGCTGCGACAGATCGCCATACAAAGTGATTCATCTTTTGGTCTCCGCTTAGTCTTGATTGAATGTTCCGAGAGTGCGCCCCTGGGGCCGCCAGCGCCGACGGCAGTCAATGCAACCGCCATGCCGCGTAGCGAAAGTGCCGGGATAAAACGCAGAAAGGCGTCCGAATGGCAGCCCGAGCCAATCGCCCCAGGCAATCGCCCGCGCCAAAGGAACTAGAAAGCCGCCGCACGCTGGTCCCATTCCTAGCAGCGCGACTTGCAATCGACCGGCGCTCTACGCTCTGTTTTTAGGAGAGGCAGTGCATCTGATTGCACGCACGCCGTGTCCACTTCGATTCGCCGCCGGGGACATAGGCATTAGCTGTTAGCCGTTAGCTGTAAGCTATTAGCCAGACCGGCCATCGCACGAAGTTTCACCCCAGCATGCAGCATCCTTTTCCATCCCGAGTCCCCAGTCCCCAACCTTCATCCCGTCTCGCTAAAAGCTAAAGGCTAAGAGCTAAGGGCTAGATGGCTGGAATGAGCATCTTACGGGATACTGGCGGCAATTGACAATCTTCCATATCTCTCTTAGCATCAAGCACTTGAAGGACTCCCAAAACTCCCACGCGAAGAGGCGCCCGTGAT
>DASYDU010000062.1:0-13926 GCA_036499445.1 Lacipirellulaceae bacterium | reverse complement strand
GCTGGTCAAGCGATGTGAAACTTCGCACGCGGACCGTTGTGCCGAAGCCGTCCGATAGAATTGCATGAGCGAATAGCGCCAGCGTCACCAGCACGGCCATGATCGGCACCGTGAGCACCAAGAGATGGGGCCGATTCCAGCGTTTGAGTAACCAATAGTTGACCGGCCCGATCGCCAGGGCAAACAGCGTGATCAAGATGCGAAACTCCGTGACTGGCGCCAGCCCGACGCCCGGCACCAGCAAATTAGCGAAATCAGTGTTCGCCGCATCCGGTGCCATGCCATGCCGCGATTCCCAGTTCCGCGTCGTGGCGAGCGCCGCCGAAAGCGGCGTCGGCATCGGTGGCGATTCGTCCGGCGGCGTTGCGGCATTGAGCATTTGCAGCGACCAGGCAAGGCCACTTGGCTCCCACGCCTTGCGATACACCCGCACGAAACCCAGTCCGAGCGGCTGCTCGACGTACCAGGCCAGCGAATCGGCACGCGTGTTCTTAGCGACCGTCTGGTCATCCGCTGCAGTCGCCGCGTCGCTGTTAGTTTGCGCGGTGGATGCGATTTTGATCGGCCGCCAGCCGCGCGCGACGACGTCGTCATCCGTTAGCGGCACAGCGCTAGTCGCCGTATGGTTGGGCACTTCGTCGCCCGCCGCCACGTCGGCGTCGTCACCAATTGTCGCCTTCCCTACGGCACCCGCCGAACCCTTGAGCAATCGTTCCACGTCGAGAAGCGCTTCCCATTGGTCGCCGACCGGGCTGATCCAAAGTTGCCCTCCGCAGCGTACCCAGCGACAGATCGCCACGAGCGCGTCGGGCCGCGTCTGGGCGATCAGCTGCATCTCGCCCGGCGCAAGCGCAATGACGTCGAAGCAGGTGTAGTCGATCCATCGCGACGGCAAATCGGGTACCGTGAGCACGAGCGTTTCAAACATGCTCGCGCCGGGGCTGGTCGTCTGATTGGCTCGCGCCGGCAAGCCGAGGACCAAAAACTTCAAGCTGCCGTTCGTTCCTTGATTTGGGTACGCGGGGTACACTTGCAGACCGCTCCCCGCTTCCGTAGACAAGGCGGGCTCTTTGACGCCATCGACCCACACATCCCACCAATAATTCATTTGACCGCGAAACTGCGGACAGGCAATCGTGGCATCGATCAGCGTGCTTCCCATCGGCATCTCGATGTCCTGCTCCACCGAAACAGTCTCTGCAAATCCTTCGTATAAGCGGATCGTGATCAGATGGTTAACCGTCGTCGGCTTAGCTGAGCTCACCGTCACCTGGATTGGTCGATAACCATAGTTATTGATCCAGCGGCTATCAATTTCCAATTCGAGGCCGCTTCGCGGCAGAGGGTTGACATTGCCCGGCAACTGAACGTCAAATCCGTTCGGCTGCACCGACTTTGCGACCCACGGCACGGCCTTCGCCTGCGCCAGCACTGGTTGAATCAGCATCAAATGGACGATCGTTAGCAGGCACGACGCAGCCACGACGCGCGTCATGAACCTCGGCCATTGCGGTCGTAGTGCGCGGCTCACGCTCGCTCCTTGATCACCGCGGCCGCCGTCGCCCGCCGCGCTTCGAGACGTGAAAAGAGCCAGACGATGCCGAACCATGCGGCGTGCACGAGCGCCGTCACCGCAAGACTCAAGACGCCGATCACCAGCCCCCAGGCCCAAGATTGGCCGCCAACAGCCATGCCCATCACGACGAACAGCACCGCGCAGCCGGTCATCACGGCCAGGATCGTACGCAAGTTATACCGCGGTACGAGCATGATTCGGGCCTTCATCGTTGTCGGCAAAAAAAGCGAAACGGTCCAACGCGGGCTAACGCAAAACAGCAGTCGTAGGACCGCGTAATCAGTACCAAGTACTCAAAACACAGTACTAGCGTACTCAGTATTGTGTACCGAGTAGTGTTGCATCCCGCACCCGCTCAACCTTCCGCATCAATTTTCCCACAACCGGCCTATTTCGCAAGACTTTGTATCAACTGTCCGCGGCAGCGATGCACTGGCGCTGTGATTTCACCAACAAAGCATGTCGCTTCGTTATTCGCTGCTAGCGCGAATATCTTGACCCGCCTGCACATTTGCACGCCGCGCAACCCTTGCCCGGCCGCTTTCAAGCCGTATAGCATGGGTAAGCGTCGGGACACGCACTAGGTCGCCTGTCGGGCGAGCGACCGATAGAGAAAAGGATTCCGCGATGAACACCAGCCACGAACAGCAGCTGAGTGAAGTGCAGCTCAGTTCTCGCCGTCAACGGATAGTTCGCGGGGTGTGTTGCCATTTATTGCGGACGAGATTTGCGCCGATTGCCGCCCTAGCCGCTCTCCTGGTTGCTTGCCTGGCGGCCGCCTCTCAAGCCGCCGTCAGGATCGAGGCCTATCAAGGCGAACCGTTTGGCGTCGGACGCATCACGGTCGATTTGCCACAAGACGGGTCGACCGCTCCCGGCGGCGACGACCGCTTTGCCGTCGCCGACGACCAGGGCCGCGTCGTCTATCCCGTCTTGGAACAACGTCGCTTCGGCCGTCTGCTCCGAGATTTCTTGGGAATCGATCTGCCGGGCCGCGCCACGTTCTATTTCTTGTTCCGCGGCAATGACCCGCTCAATCTCACGGTCTACGCGCCCACCGCTCAGCATTTCACGGTCACGCCCGAGCAAAAAGAAAATCAATTCCAGCGCCGGTTCGACGACTGGTGGAAAACATATACGGGCCACTACGATCAGGTTGCCCACGACGCCGAATATCCGATCGAGGTCGAAAATTATCTCACTGCCAATTGGGCCCGCCGGCTGGGCCGCGACATGCCCGAGCCCAGTTTGCAGCTCTTTGGCCAGCGCAAAATCGGCGGCTCCTGGATCGCTCAGCTCACCGCCAACGAATCGTACGAAGCGCTGGTTGAGCGCGATCTCGTGCTCGGCCGGTACGACGGCAGCCAGGCCGCAACTCTATCACTCCCGGAATCACCGAGGTCCACGTCTGGGGTGGCTGGGGACGAGCCTAAGCGAGCCCCCAGTGTGAAGCCCACCGACATCGAGCCCCTCGCCACCCATGTGCCGCGCGAATGCTTTTACGAGCGTTTCGGCAGCTTCCCGAATTATCTCTGGTACCGAGACTTCCTCCACCATTGGCAGAACGACCTCGGCAACATGGTCACGCTGCGCAGCATCAATCATGCCTCGCGCGACCGCCTGCAGGATCAGCTGGCAGTGCATGAGTCGAGCGTCGCCCGCGCATGGGGGCCGAAAGTGATTCACGACGTGGCCTTCGTCGGCTTCGACTATTACATGCGCGATGGCGCCGCGCTCGGCATCATGTTCCAGGCCAATAACAACCTGTTGCTGAGCCAGGATTTCAACGGCGAGCGCAGCAAGGCCGTCGACAAACATCCCGGCGCGAAGCTCGAAACTGTCTCGATTGCCGGGCACGACGTCGCGTATCTCTCGACACCCGATGGTCGATTGCGGTCGTACTACGCCGTCGATGGTGATTTCCACCTGATTACCACCAGCCGCCACCTCGTTGAGCGCTTCTACGCTGCTCCAAGCGACGGCACCTCGCTCGCCGCCACGGCCGAGTTTCAGAACACCCGAGCCCAGATGCCGATCACCCGCGACGATACAATTTTCCTCTACTTGTCGTCGCCGTTCCTCGACCACCTGGCAAGCCCGGCCTATCGCGTCGAGCTCGATCGCCGGCTCCGCTCGATCGGCGAGATTCGGGCCCTGGAGCTGGCCCGCATGACCGCCAAGGCCGAAGGCTCGACCGCCAATAGCATTGACGAGTTGATTTCCACCAAGCTGCTGCCCAGCGGTTTCGGCAAGCGGGCCGACGGCAGCCAGCTCATCGCCGACGAAAACGGCTACCACGATTCGGTCCGCGGCATCCCCGGTTGGTTCATGCCCGTGTCCGACGTGCCCGTCGAGCGGATCACGCCGGCCGAAGCCGCCCACCTTTCTGCGTTCCAGCATTCGATCGACAGCGAGGTCGGCAGGTTTGTGCCCGTTGTCGCAGCCGTGCAGCGGCTCGTCTCTGAAGACGGCAAGCTCGACCGCATCGCCGGCGAAGTCCATGTCGCGCCCTACTCACAAACGAAAATGGAGGGCTGGGTCCGCATGCTTGGTCCGGCCGAGGCGAACCGCGTCGCGCCAATCAATGGCGACATCGCCTCGCTCGAAGTCGTCATGGATGCCCTCGGACAAAGCGTGCACGTCTTCGGCGGCCTCCGCGACTTCCGCACGCCGCTCGTCGTCAGACAGGGCGAAGCGCGGCCCGCGATGTCGCCCTCCGAATTTGTCCGCGGCTACGTCGGCACTTGGCCGCGGCCGCTCGCGCTGCTCGAGACATTTCTCGGCGGCGCCACCGGCCCGCCCGACGCACAAGGCGTTTCGCCCAACAACGGCCTGTTCAATCTGTGGACGCGCCGTGCGGGCGACTTCTTCCTACTCTCGTTTCATCGCGACGTGCTCTTGGAAGTCGGGCCGCAACTGGCGATGGTCGAGGCCGAGCGGCCGGCCCAGATTCGCCTTCACATCGACGATCTTTCCGACAAACAAATCGCCACTGGCGTCAACGGCCTCGGTTACATGCGAATGCGCAGCGCCTCGGCGAGCGGGAGCCGCTTCATGAACTCGCTCACCAGCGAGCTGCACGTGCCGCCCGAACATGCCCGTGAAATCGCCGAGCGACTCGTCGACGGCCGCCTCGTCGACCCACTCGGCGGCGACTACACCCTCGTCGACGCGGTTAGCCGCGACGCGCAGCGGAGCGCGCCTGACGCGCAGCAGAGCGCGTCGGCGGTTAGTCGCGACCCGAAGGGGATCGCTCCCGACACCCGCAAACTCTGGGCCTCGACCGCCACCTCTACCGAAAACAAATTCCTGCTCACCGAAATTCCGGCCGACTACACGATGCCGCTGATGACCTGGTTCCGCGGCCTGACGCTCGAAGTTTCGCGCGACGACGGCGCCGACGCGCTCACCGCTCGCGCCAATCTTGACATGGTCCACATCGATGTCACGCCGCCAGCCGAAGAAGGCGAGAGCACCAGCTTCCTCGGCGGCCTCTTGGGTGGTTGGGGGAGCGCAAAAAGCGCCGACGCCAAACCGGCGGAGAAGAAAGAAGACTTGCCCACGCCAAAATAGTTTTAATAAAGCCGTGATGGCTGGTCGCGGAAATTGCCGGCTCCAACCGATGGCGCTATGCTTGAGCTATGGATATCCAAATCACACCGGAAGTCGCCCAACTTGTCCACGCCATTTATGACGGAGGGCAGTATGGGAGCGAGTCCGAAGTCCTCATGGCTGCCTTGCGTTTGCTTCATCAGCGACAGCTGCTTCGCAAGGACCTGGAGCAGGGCTGCCGCGAACTTGCCAACGGACAAAGGATCGATGCGGACCAAGTCTTCAGCGGGCTGCGGCAGATGGCCCTGGCGCTCGACAAGTGTTAATACACCTCGTCGTGTGTGCCGATTGAAAGAAGGAGGAGGGCTTCCTTGCCTTCTTGCTTCGTGAACTCGAAGAGAATTCTCAGATCGCGCCCGGCGCTGCAAGCCCAAATGCCATCCAGCGCGCCCTTGAGTTTGTGCGTCTTGAGACGTTTGTCAGACGCGTTCTCGGCCAGCATCTCTAGAGCCCGCACAACGTCAGCGGCCAAACGCGGATTCTTCTTCAAATGACGGCGTGCCGCCCGAATGAAGCCGGTGGTGCGAACGAGCTCACGCCTCACCGGCAACCTCATCCATGATCTCTTTTACGGAGGCGGTCCGGGCTTGGCCAGCCGCAAATTCTGCCCGCCCGTCTTGTGCGTCGCGCACCAATTGGGAACGACTCCGTTCCGCAATGCGACGCCCTAAGATTTCGACGAGCGCCTGCTGCTCATCGACCGGCAAATGATCTGCTGCGTCGAGGATTTCGCCAAAACCTGTCATAGGTCGAACTCCCAATGATCCGAGAAATCTCTATGGATATCCTACAACGCAGTCTCGATGAATTCCAGCCGAAGTGCACCAGCACAATTGGCGGCGCCCATCGCAAAAATCGCGTCGGCGCGGTAAAAAGCTGTCATGACAGCTGATGAAGCGAATATCCTTGCCAACTCCGCCGCCGCCCCGCAAACCACCGACGTCGTCATCTGCGGCGCCGGGCCGACCGGGCTGGTGGCGGCGGGCTTGCTCGTCCGTTGCGGTGTCTCCGTCCGCATCTTCGATAAGACCGAGCAGCAGGCGCACGAGTCTCGTGCGTTCGGCGTTCATGCCAAGACGCTCGAGCTGATGCTCAACATCGGCCTCGTCGAAGAATTCATGGACCGCGGCCTGATCGCCAGCGGCGTGCAGTTCTTTGTCGATGGCCGACGGGCGGCCGAGCTCAACTTCGCCGACATCGGCCGCACCGACACGCCCTACTCGTTCCTGCTGATGGTCCCGCAGTACGACATCGAGGCAATCCTGGCCCGCGACCTGGAGCGGCTCGGAATTCATGTCGAGCACGGCACCGAAGTGACTGGCTTCGCACAATCGGCCGATGGCGTCACGGTGCAAGCTCGGGGCAAGACAGGCGAAAACATCGAAGTAAATTGCCGCTACTTGATTGGCGCGGATGGCGCCCATAGTATCGTCCGCAAGACGCTCGGCCTTTCGTTTGCCGGCGCGCCCTACCCGCAGAGTTTTCTGCTTGCCGACTGCCAGCTCGACTGGCCGCTCGACTACGATCACCTGAAACTGTTTGTCCGCGAGCGTTCGCTCGCCGCCTACTTGCCGCTCAAAGGCCGCGACATCTGCCGGATCATCGTGATCGAGCCGGCCGACACGCCGCTCTCCGCCTTTACGAGCGAGGCCTCCGGCTCCGATCCTGTCACGCTCGACGAAGTTCAAACCGCGTTCCGTGAAGCCACGGGCATGGACATTCGCCTCAAAAATCCGACGTGGCTCTCGCGCTATCGCATTCACCATCGCGCCGTCAACAAATATGGCGAAGGCCGCGTGTTCGTTGCTGGCGACGCGGCCCACATCCACAGCCCGGCCGGCGCGCAAGGCATGAACACCGGCCTGCAAGACGCCGCCAATCTCTGCTGGAAGCTAGCGGCCGTGCTAAAGGGTGGCGCACCGGCCGCACTATTGGAGTCGTACAACGCCGAGCGCTGGCCGGTGGGACAGAAGATTCTTGAACGCACGGATCGCTTCTTTAGCTTCGTCAGCTCGCAGACGCCGTGGGTGGCCACGCTGCGCAACACGCTCCTACCGATTGCGATCGGCACGATGAGCCGCGCTCGCATCGCTCGCGCCCGGGCCTTTCACTTCGTCTCGCAGCTCGGCATCCGCTACCGCGGCAACGATTTCCTCCGCGACGATGCCTCGACTGCCGCGCCGCGTGCCTGGCGCGAAGGCCTCGCGGCCGGCCGCCGCGCCCCCAATGGCGCGATTGCGCGCGGCCGCGACGTCTTCAGTCTGATCGGCGGTTACAAGTTTCACGTACTGGCCCTCTCGCAGCAGCCGCTGGGCCGCGAAGAGATCGAGCGGCACGCGCAAGATTTGGCCACGCTACCCAAGTCGCTCGGCATCGAAGTCCAGATTCATTTCATCGCGCACTCGCTGCTGGGCCGCGACCCGCGCCTCCTCCAGGCTGAATCAGACCAGGTCTTCGACGCGTACGGCCTCACTCACGAAACGCCGCAGGCCCTCTTTCTGATCCGCCCCGACGGCCACATCGCCTACCGCCGCCCCGACCTGGACGTGGCCGGCCTCAAAAACTTCCTCCGCGAGCGATTCGGTTGCGGCACCGTCTAGCTGCATCGGGAAGTGCTGCCGCGCGATCATTCGGTGTATCCGAGTTGCTGGTAGTGCTCGGCCATCTCCGGATCGGAATATTTCACCATCGCGGTTTTCATCTTTCGATAGCCGAGCTTCGCGTAGAACGTTTCTTTCCCAGGAGCGGCAAACAGCAGCACTCTCGGCGCCCGGGAACGTTCCATCAGAAAATTCATGATCTCGCTGCCAAGCCCCCGACCCTGGTACTCTGGCAATAGCGCGACATCAAAGATCACGGTATTCCGCACGCCATCCGTCATGGCCCGACCAGCGCCGACCAGCTCACCTCCATCCCACACAAAGCATCGAATCTGACTATTCTGAAACGCCTCTTGCAAACAAGCAGGGTCGCGAATTCCTAGCGGCGCCCGCTTGAACACCAGCGCCAGTCGCTCCCAGTCAACTCCGTCCACACTCTCACTGAACCAGACGCTCATCCACTGGACCTCGCGAAGGATCGGGTGCTCCAACTGCTCCCGTATGGCGCGGCACACCGATTATAGCGAAGTCGATTTCCCAGCAGTAGAACAGCCGCAAGCTAGGTCCGTCCGACACTTGTGCGTACGCTCATTCGTGCGCCACCGTCAAGGCTTCCGAATCTTGACCGTGAAGGTCAGCGTAGTCAGCATCGGCTGCGATTGAGAATCTGAGAGGGTGGCCGTGTCGCCATCGACGCGATACTCGAACGGCCGGCTGGTCACTGGATTGTTTGGCACCGGCGTATCTTTCACGTCTTCCAGCCGCGCCGGCAATTTGCCGCCGTTCGCGGCCGCGTACGACCGCAGCGCCTCGACGGCCGCCAGCGCCGTTCGCTCGCGATCCGCACGATCAAAGCTCCATGCTGCATGAAGCACTGCCGGAAAGTATTGCAGGAAGGGATTGGCCGGCTGCTCGGCCATTTGCTTCATCACTCGTGTCGTCACCTCGGCGCTCCGCGACAAAAGCTCAGGGTACGGGAGATCAGGAATGGCATAAATGTCGTCGCCCGTGACCAGATATTGCCGGACATAATACTCGAGCAGCACGATGGCCGGATCGATTTTGGCCGCCGCATCGCTTGCGATGCCGTGTTCATCCGCATAACTTTGCCGCGCTTGTTCCAAGACTGCGGCGCTGGTGCCGCGAATCGGATCGACTCGCCGCGGATCGTTTGGGCCCCAAACGATGTCGGCTGCCGTGTTGAGCGCGGCACGCGCGGTGTCGGCCGTGGTCTGTTTTCCGTCCGTCCAGGGTGAAACGTACTTGCTCGTCCCCCGCCGCTCGCCAGCCATGGCGGGCCGCCACATCGAGCGGAACTGAGGCAAATCGACGAGCGCCCAGTAGAGATTCGGAACATCCGGACGATTCATAAGCGTCACCAGACAGTCATCCATCGTCCTGGCCACCGCCATCGACACGAGTACTGAGACTAAGCATGGCTCCCGGTCTCGGCCAATTTTTTCCGAGAGCTCATAGCCAAATCTCAGCGTGGCAAGCGCGTCGGCCGTCTTGTCCTGCTCAATTTGCCGCAATACGCGAACCTTGATCAACTTGGCAATGCCGTTTTTAAGCGCGCTTAGATGCGGCATCAAAGCTTCTACTCCTCGTTCTCGAAATGGCGTCTCCCAATTGCAGTCTTCGCACCGCGACGCCAGCTCGAGCTCGCCAAATACTTCCGGCTTTTCTAGCGAGTCCGCCAGCTCGTTGAACCGCGCCATGTCTTTTTCGTCGTACGCTTTAAGCGCTTGGTCGGCCTTTTCCTGTCCGTCGGCGCCCATCAGCAGGACCGCTTGCAGGTAGAGGATCGCCGCGTTACCTGCCCGGCTGTCGACCGCATCGTCGAATAGCAGCCGATATTTGAGCGCCGGCGCCGGCGGCGCGGTTGGCGTCAATTCAAACGACCGCACTTCTGGTGGCGCTTCGGCGGTGGGCTTGTCGGCCGCGCGGACCGGCGCCGGGAAGACAAGACTCGCAACGACGATGCATGGATAAAACAATGTCTTCATATCTCACCTCGCTGGGTTGAAAGCATTTCATTTGCACGAAGGGGCGTGACGAGCGGAAGCTCGACCGCAGGTAGGCCATCGTCGCCCTTTTCCCAAATCGCTTGCCGCAATTTCAGCAAACTTTGTTCCGAGTGCGGTTGGACAACCGCGACCGAGTCGGCGATCGGCGCCGGTGCCTCGATGTGCCGACCAAAGATCGTGCCCCGTTGCACCGGCACGAACCACGCACACGCGCTGATGACGACCAGCGCCGCCGTCGCCGACTGCCATTGGCGGAGTTGTCGACGTGCAGTCCGCTCGCCGGCTGCAAACGCCGCTGCCACCGGGTCGATCCGCACCGTCGCCGGCGTGAGCGATCGCAGCGCCGCTTCCAGTTCTCGTTCTGCCGGATTTAATTCGTCTTGTTCGGACATGGTTTCTCCAAGGCAAGCCGTAGTTGTTTCAGGGCGGCGTTGTACCGATCGTGAACCGTCGACACGCCGAGGCCCAAGATCTCGGCTATTTCTACAAACCGCAAATCGTTCCAAATTCGCAGCACCACGACTTCGCGGTGCTCGGCGGGCAATTGTCGCAGCGCCTGCTCGGCCGCTTGCGAATCGAGCTGCACGTCCGGTCGCAGCTCAAACCAGCTTCCGCGCATCTGGGCCACGGCTTGTTCGCGCCGGCGGCGCCGCGCGGCCGACCGCGCCCGATCGATCGCTCCATTGCGAACCGTGCGATAGATCCAGGCCAGCGGTTTCTCCAGCCGGCTGCCCGGATCGGCGAAGTTCCGCCACCGCTGGTGATGGGCCACGAGCGCGACGAGCGCCTCCTGCACGACGTCTTCCGCGGTCGCGGCATCGACCCACTGGCGGGCATACAACGCGAGCCCCGCTGCTCGCCCAGCTACCGCCTGTGTCAACCGCTCCAGGTCGCTTGTGCCCATCCAGGTATTATGACGGCACCCGGGGACATTTTTCCGGCTTAGAAAAGAGGATTATTTGGCCACGCTCGCGCAGACTTCCAGAATGTGATCCATCTCCCGGTTTACCGCCTCGTCGATCCGCTGGCGGCGCGGGTCGGCCTCGAACCAGGCCACCGTTCGGCGAATGCCTTCGCGGAACGGGATCACCGCCTGATACGTCGGCACAAACGTCTTGATCTTCGTGTTGTCAAACACCACGCTCCAGCTCTTATCGCCCAAGAGGCCGCCGCCCATCTCCGGAACCACGCGCGCGATCTCTTCCGACGCGATGTGCACGATCTTCGGCTCCACGCCCGCGGCATCGGCAATCGTTTCGTAAAGTTGATTCCATGTGATAACTTCGTCGGTCGTGATGTGAAACGCGTGGCCAAGCGCTTGCCAGTTGCCGATCAGGCCGAGAAAGCCGCGGGCAAAATCCTCGGCATGCGTCACCACCCACAGCGACGAGCCGTCGCCGTGCACGATGATCGGCTGCCCGCGCTTGAGCCGATCGATCAGCGTGTAGCAGCCCCAGCCGCCAATGGCGATCGGCAGCTGCATATCGTAGGTGAGCGACGGCCGCACGATCGTGGCCGGAAAGCCCTCCTCGCGATATGCACGATTCAGCATTTCCTCGCAGGCGATCTTGTCGCGCGAGTATTGCCAGTACGGATTGTGGAGCGGCGTCGACTCGGTGATCACATAATGTGTCGGCGGCTTCTGGTAGACCGACGCCGAGCTGATAAAGATGTACTGCCGCACGCGCCCGCGAAACAGCGCCAGATCGCGCTCGATGTCGGTCGGCGTATAGGCGACCCAGTCGACAACCACGTCAAACTTCTGATCGCCGAGCGCCTGGCGCGCCTGAGTAGAGTCGTTGATGTCGGCGACGAGGTGCTTTACGCCAGCGGGCGCCGGCGAGTGCTGACCGCGATTCAAATGGTAGAGTTCAATACCGCGCTCGACCGCCAGCCGGCTTACTGCCGTGCTGATAAACCCCGTGCCGCCGATAAACAAGACCTTCATCGTGACGCCAGCTCTCGATTAGTGACTCGCTCGGCGCGGGAGGGCGAGGTTCCTGCCGAGCCAATTCCGGTCGATCTATCGGCGGCCCCATCTACAGTCTGGCCGCCGCGACGTGAATCGTCCGCAGATTGTCGTCTCGGAGCACCGAAAGCTCAAGGCCCTGATCCGCCGGCACGGTCATGAGCAAGCGATGGATGTCGTCGATCGACGTCACCAATCGGCCGGCCAGCGACACAATGATATCTCCGGGCCGCACTCCCGATTGAGCTGCCAGACTGCCTGAGACGACATCTTGCACCTCCACTCCCTGATCCGCCAGCAAATCGAGCTCGCGCACCAGCGCCCGGGGCAAGCGCGCAATCGATGCACTGATCCCCAGTTGCCGCCGGCGCACTTTGCCATGCGTCAGAATCTCCGAAAGCACCCACTCCGCTGTGGCCGACGGAATCGCAAAGCCAATTCCTTGGGCCATCGCGATGATCGCCGTGTTGATGCCCACGATTCGGCCGCGCGAATCGACGAGCGGCCCGCCCGAGTTCCCCGGATTGATCGGCGCAGCGTGCTGCACGACATTTTCGATCAGCCGCCCGTCGCGGCCGCGCATGCTGCGGCCCACCGCGCTCACCACGCCCGTCGACACGGTCGATTGCAATCCCAGCGGGCTCCCCATCGCAATCACGAGCTGGCCGACGCGCAGCGCCGCCGAATCGCCGAACTGCGCATGCGGCAACCCGCTGGCCGCCAATCGCAGCACCGCCAGGTCCGTCGCCGGATCGTCGCCGATCACCTCAACGCGCAGCTTGTCGCCGTCGGCCGTCTCGGCCATGAGCTGTGCGCGGTCGCCCGCCACGTGGCTATTGGTGAGCGCGTAACCATCCGGCGTAACAATAAAGCCCGAACCGCTGCCGCCGCGCCCGTCGCCAGCGCGGCCCATCACGCTAATCACCGCCGGCGCCACCGTCTCAACCACGTTGACCACCGCTTGCGAATAGGCATCGAGCAAATCAGCGTCTCGTGCCACAGGCTGCGGCGCGGGGCGATTTCGTGATCCACCAAGGTCGCCGGCCGATTCGGTGCCGCTAAGGGTTAACCGCCCTCGATTGGAATGGAAATTAAACCGGCCCATCGGTTGGCCTCCTGCGAGTGAAGGGATGATAATTCGTCCAGTCTGTATTATTCGCGACCAGGCAAGTGGGGCGAGCAACGGAGCCGGCGGTCGCTTGAGACGTTTATATTTCGCGCCCGGCTATAATCCCCGAAAAGACTGTCGTAGAATGCGACTTTCGGCCAGTTGAGGCCGCGATCAGCTAATATCCGTCGGTGGCACGCGATTCGCTGGTGCGGTCCGGATACTCCACAGTTTGAGTACCGGCAAAAAAAAAGGAGCAAATGAGCGACAAATCTCACAACACTCAAGCGGGCTTGGTCAAAACGGGGATTCCAGGCCTGGACGATGTGCTCGGCGGCGGGCTTACGCCGGATCGGTTGTATCTCGTCGAAGGCGTGCCGGGTTCGGGTAAAACGACCTTGTCCTGGCAATTCTTGCTCGAAGGCGTTCGCTGCGGCGAGCCCGTGCTCTACGTCACGTTGTCCGAAACCGAAGAAGAGATCAAGGGGGTTGCCGCTTCGCACGGTTGGTCACTCGATGGCGTAGCGGTTCGGGAGCTCGCGCCCTCGGATGGCAATCTCCTCCAAAGCGAGCAATACACGATGTTCCACCCTGCGGAGGTGGAACTCACCGAGACAACCAAAAAGATTCTTTTGGACGTCGAGCAACTCAAGCCGCGCCGCGTGGTCTTCGATTCCATGTCGGAATTGCGGCTCCTGGCAGCCAATCCGCTTCGCTACCGTCGCCAGATCTTGGCCTTAAAGCAATTCTTTGCCGGCCGCAATTGCACGACGCTGCTGCTCGACGACATGACCTCCGCCGACCGCGATCTGCAAGTCCAAAGCATCGCCCACGGCGTTGTCCTTTTGGAACAGCTACACCCGGACTATGGCGTCGACCGTCGGCGGCTGCGCGTGCTGAAATTTCGCGGTCAAGCCTTTCGCGGCGGCAACCACGACTACCTGATCAATCGCGGCGGCCTGGTCGTCTTCCCACGGCTCGTTGCGGCCGAGCACCGCCAGCCCACAAATCGTGAAAAAATGCAAAGCGGCATT
>DASYDU010000061.1:0-10188 GCA_036499445.1 Lacipirellulaceae bacterium | reverse complement strand
GTATGCAAATTTCTGTCGCGTGACCGGAACGCCCGAGGAGCTGATCCTCGATTTCGGGCTCAATGCCCAGCCGTTCGGCGTGCCGACCGAGCCGGTCGAAGTCAAGCAGCGGATCGTGACCAACTACTTCACAGCCAAGCGGATGCTGCAGGCGCTCCACATGTCGGTGCAGCGACACGAACAGGCGTTTGGCGTGTTGGAGACGGATGTGCAGAAGCGCGTGGTCGGCCAAGGCGGCCGCTCGACGCGGCCTGCTCAGGGCTGAGCAGTCGTGAATCCTCGTCAGGAATAACGGCCGAACCAAAAAGGGACCAAAAAGAGGACATTCCGGCGGTGTAGAAAAGCTCGATTTGCAACAGAATCACGACGTTGTGGGTGAGGACTTTCAAGCGGAGATCGCGGCTTGGCTCCAGACGTTGCGTCCGCGGACGAACCTTCGAGGCGGCGCTTGATCATCGAGATCACCGTTTCCATCTGCACGCGATCGCGGTAGGCGGCGATGTTGAAGCGGGTTTGCATCAGTCGCCGATAGTGGCCGCTGGCCGGCTTTTCGGTCGGTCGCCCGTGCCTGGCGGGAATGATGGAGCGGACGTGACGCTCGCGGCGCGCGAACGCGTGGTTTGACTCCGAGTCGTAGCCAGCGTCGGCCGTGTCGGACTGTCCCCTTTTCTCTTTCATCGCGACTTCGACTGGCATCGTCGAAACTATTCAGCGAGCGATCGCGAATTCCCGGCACCCGATTCCCAGCGAGAAGAAAGGATTAAGCCAAAGGCGTACGACGGCGCAAGAAAGCCATCCCCACATACAGTGAGCGGAATCTTAGGGCGTTAGGAGGAGGCGGCCAGGGCCGGAAAAATAGCCCTTCACGTCGTTTAGGAAGCGGGCTGCCGCTGTGTCGTCGACGGCGCGGTGATCGTAAGTGATCGCCGATCGGAGTGACGCAACAAAAGCATCGCAACGCCCGCAATCAGCATCGATATAGACGCCGGCTCCGGCACAGCCTGGGAAGCACTCGATCCGCTGCCTGCCGACGTGCCGAAATGCTCTCGCCACACGGTAAAATCTTCTGGGCCCACATTCCCATTGCCGTTGCCATCGGCCCCGCTACCCCTGGCAACATTTGTTCCCAGCGTGTCACGCCACACCGTGTAGTCCGCCGCGTCAACCTTGCCGTCGATGTTGTAATCGCCGGGGATGCCAGCGGCGAACAGCGCGATGTTGTCGGCGCCCTCGGGCCCCGCCACAGGCGCATAGATGTTGATGCGACCGATCAGCTCGCCGGCGGTCGCCACGACGCCCGCGAAATTGGTCCCCGCCGGATCGGCGGCGACGCTCGTCATTTCTTCAAGCAGGTTGTTATCCGTGTCATACACGCGCACCTCGACGGGAAACGCAACGTTCGTCCTGATGGGATTGAAACTGACGGCCCGAATCCGATCCGCAGCGTTCAGGATGATGTCCAGGCTGTCGACCCTCGTGGTGGCGTCGACGTTTCCGGCCGTTACATAGTCGCTCGCCGCACCGCCGGAGCCGGCATTCCAGAGACGCAGACCCGATGTGCCACGGGGATTCGGACTGGCGGGGTTGCCGCCGCTCATGTTCGACTGAAGCGTGATCGGGTGGTCCAGCCCACTAGTGAACACCCCGTTGGCCACGCCCGCGGTGAGCGAATCATTGATTGCGACGTTGCCACTGGGGCTGTTGTTTTCCTCGAATGTCTCGACGCCGAGCGGAATGGCGCCAGTCTTGGCGGCGGCAAAGCCGGTCGGGTCGTTGGTGAAGAAGCGCACGACGCCGGCGCCGATCGATGACGCCACGCGAAAACCTTGGAAATCGAATTCTTGAGTCGCGATTCCGGCGACTCCCGTTGCGCCAAAAAGAATATTCCCGCCCGGTACTCGCCAATTACCGCCGCGAGATCCGGGAGGATCACCACCAACTTCAGTAGGAGACACGGCCGACTCGACCCATTCTGAAACGTTACCAGCCTGGTCGTAAGTGCCGTAAGCGCTGACCGATTGCGCGTACGCGCCCACGTCCGTCAGATAATTCTGCGTAGGGTTAAAGTCGAAAGAGCCCGTCACCGCGTAGCCGTTGTTGTTTCCCGGGGTGGTGTCTATTCCACCATTTCGATCGTCGATATACATATTCGCCGCACTGGTCTGGATAGGAGCGCTCGTCCCGGGCGGTGGCACGCTATAGAGTGCAGCTACAGCGTCTTGCTGAGTGGGAGTATTTGAATAATTGCCGGTCGCGCCATCGTTCTTATGATAGGCGGCCTTGACCCACTGACTCTGTGTGGGCAGAAACCACTGCACGCCCGCGTTGCGGGTGATCGCCGTGGGATTGGTTGGTATCGGGGCGCCGCCTTGGAGCGTATAGGCGCCGCTCTCCGTGGAGCCGGCGCCTCGGCCGTTTTGCAGCCAGTTGGTGAAACGCATCGCGTCGAACAAGTTGACGTACACAACCGGGTTGTTGTCGCGGCCGGGCTTGATCTGGTACTTCGAGCCGGCGGCCGCGCCAGCGTTGAAATTGATCCCGCCTACGGGGTTAGTCGCCATCCCGGCATTGTAAAGCCCGAGCGTATTGGCGCCGGTCGGATCGACGCCGTTGAGGAGCTCGACGTACTGGGCGTTGGTGACTTCATACGTGCCGATTCGGTAAGTCGCAGCTACCGCGCCGTAAGTGGTGGGGAACGGCGCCGCCGGCGGCAGGTTGCCGGGGTTGCCCACCAGCACGGTTTCAACCGCCGCCGAGAAGCACTTATTGGAAGCGGTGCAAACTAAGGTCGCCAGGAGTACAACAACGAATCTGATTTTCTGCATGACTCGGCCCTTCCTGGAAGTGGTTGCGGCCACAGGCCAGATACGGCACAAGACGAGGCGTACAAGCCGACTTTACCATCTGGACTGACCTGGAACCGATCCAGACTCGAAATCGCCATCATTGTAACAACGCGCACCCCCCCAGCGTCTATCGCCCAGCAAATTCTTCTTCATTATTCTTGCGCCGGCTCCGGTTTCCGAGTTCCACAGCCGGAGCCACTCCCACAGGGTGCTTTTCAGGGCTTCGACGCCGGCAGTACGCGGACTGCCGCCTCAGCCCAAAGCCTTTTCCGCTTCGTCGCGGCCGAAGGGAAGACATTCTGCTTTTGAATCTCGACGATTGAGCCGTGTCCGTTGAATTACCCTGCGACAAGGCAGATGGGCAGTTCTCCAATTCTGGGTGGCGACCAAAATTGGGGTGCTGCTTTGGGTCGCGCGATCTGTTAGCGTCGGTCCATGTCTCTCAACAGCCGCGCCCGAATTGCGCAGCGAGAGCGGACAGTTAAGCCTGATACAAGAGCCATCATCTCCATGGATGACCGACCCCCCAGCCCATTCTGACGTTCTATGGACGAATCTGCTACAGATTGCGCGGCAAGAGATGCAGATCGAGCGCGATCACATAGAGCATCAAGCTAATAATGAACACGAAGCCGGCCGTGTGCAGTGCAACGACGAATTTTTCGTTGGCCGGGCGGCGACGGAGTCCTTCCCAGGCCAGAAACACAATGTGTCCTCCGTCCAAAAGCGGGATGGGCAAGAAATTGATAACGGCCAAATTCGCACTCAGCATCGTCAGGAAGACGAGCAATTGCGGCAACCCTTGGTAGGCCGCATAGCCGGCCGCGGTGGCGATGGTAATCGGACCGCCGAAGGCGCTCGTGGGCACCTGCCCGGTGCCGACCTTTTGTATAAAGCGAAAGACCATCGTCAGAGCCTCGGTCGTCTCGTCCCAGCCATAGCGAATTTGCTGCGCGAGCGTCTCCGCTTTACGGATGCGTTCAATCGGCTGCAAGATGAATCCGCGGTCGGCGACGAAGACGTTTTCGGCTGCGACTGGCGTGATCTTTTCCTGGTGTTCTTCGGAGCCAGTTTGGACGGTCAGCTCGATTGCTGTGCCGGCAGGCATCAATTGAAGAGCTTCGATGAGAACGGGCCAATTGGGATCGCTGTCGCTGAGCTTCACGGCCTCTGCGCCCGCCAAATCGGTTGCGTCTTTCGGTAAGACGAACTTCGCGGCGACGATATGATCGCCGCCCTCGATGCCCGTCGAAGCAGCCGGTCCGCCCGGCACGACCGCCAGGACTTCGTTTTCAATTCGATACGTGATTCCGAGCGCGGGCGCAACCATGGGTGCGCGTTCGATCGGCGGGACCGCCGAATAAAACTGATCGGGGACACGGGGCGTAACCGTGATGTCCAGCCGCTGGCGGTCTTTGTCGTCTGGGGACGCCGCGCGGTTGTCTGAGGCCGCCGTACCGCTCTCCGCGGACGAATGTGCGCGAAGAACGGTCAGGGTCACCGACTTACCGGCGAGCGCCGCTTGTCGCATCACTTCGGGCAAATTGTCGGGTGTCCAAGCCGGCTTCCCAATGTCGCCGCTCGACAGCAACTGCCGGTCGACGGCAACGATGATATCGTCGGCCTTGAGTCCGGTGACCGCGGCAGGCGAGCCGGTCTGCACCGCCGTGATCGGTCCCATCTTCATCACTAGGCCGCATGACCGCCAATTTTGAACCGGCACCTCAAAGGTGAATTCTTTCGATTCGCGACTGTCGGGGCTTGCAGAAGCGTTCGCAGGCTCATCCGTTGGCGTCGGCGATCGTTTCACAGTGATTTGCAGCGGTTTGTCGGGATGGCGGGCAACCTCGCTGGCAAAAGCTCGAAAATCCGTGACGGCCACATTATTTACGCGAACAATCTCGTCGCTGCTTTGGAGTTTCGCGGCGTCGGCGCCCACGGAAGATGCCGTCGGCTCGACGAGTTTCGCTTCCGCGGCGGGCGAGCCGGGAATCGCCGCTACACCATCGGCCAGTGTGAGCGATTTTGGACCCATGATGCCAACGGTGGCCAGCCCGTGGGTCTGCTCCGGCGTGAGTATTAGGGTCACGTCTTTGCCGTCAAAGGCCCGGTGAACTACGCAGGGCAAGCCATTCTTGAGATCGCCGAGCGTTACACCGCCGCGCAGCTGCGTAAAGGTCGGGTTGACGGTGCTGCCGATTTGGACGACTTCGTCGCCGGGCTCGATGGCGGCTTTCCATGCCGGCGAGCCGGGAACCGTCTCGGAAACAATGCACGGCATGTACGAGACGCCCATCCCGTAGGCCACAACGGCGAAAATGAACGCGAAGATCACGTTCATCACGACGCCTGCCGAAATGATCGCCATCCGCTGCGGCACGCTCTTGGCGAGGTAGCTGCGGCGATCGACGTGGTACTTCTCGCCGTTGGGGCCTGTGATCTCGACAGCGTTCGGACTGTCGGGAGTAATTTCACAGCGGCGCATCTCTTCGGCGATGTGTGCCGGATCATCGTCCTGGCCGAGCATCTTGACGTAGCCGCCGAGCGGCAGGATGCCGATGCCGTATTCGGTTTCGCCCCAGCGATGGCTGAGCTTGTAGCCGCCGATGTCGAAGCCGATGAAAAACTTCTCGCACTTGACGCCGCAAGCTTTGGCTACCAGGAAGTGACCCAGCTCGTGGACAAAGATCACCGCGCCCAGGCCAATCGCGACAAGCAGGGCGATTCCCGCGTGTGAAAGCAAATAAGATATTGAAATCATGGCAATCAGGCACATACCCATCGTGATACCTCTTGTCGTGCCCAGCGGTCCAGCTCGATCAATCGATCGAGGGTGGGATGCGACTCGAAGTGGTGAGACTCGAGCACGCTGCGGCAGGCCGGGACAATCTCTGTAAAGTGTAGCTCGCCCTCTAAAAAGCTTTCTACGGCGGCTTCGTTCGCGGCGTTCAGCACGGCGCCGCTGGTGCCCCCTTTGCGGGCACAAATATGACCCAAATCCAGGGCGGGAAATCGTTCTGGATCGGGCGGTTCAAAGTCCAGCCGCCAGGTGGACTCCCAGTCCAGCCGCTCCGCAATGCCCGGCTGGCGGCTAGGATACTCGAGCGCGTATTGAATCGGCAGTTTCATGTCGGGCGGGCCCAGCTGAGCCACGATCGAGCCGTCGACGAATTCGACAAGCGAATGGACCATCGATTGCCGGTGGAGCACGACGTGAATCTGCTCCGAGGCGAGGCCGAAGAGCCAATGGGCTTCGATGATTTCGAGGGCCTTGTTCATCATGGTGGCGGAGTCGACGGTAATTTTCGGTCCCATGTCCCAAACGGGATGGGCGAGTGCATCGTCCACGGTGACTTGCTTCAATTGCTCGGGCGAATGATCGCGAAACGGACCACCGCTGGCCGTGAGCACGACCCTTGAGACTTCTTCCGTCCGTCCAGCTTGGAGTGCCTGGAAGATCGCACTGTGCTCACTATCCACCGGAAGGATCAATGCCCCGCGCGCGACGGCGAGCTCGGTCACCAGTGATCCGCCCATCACAAGCGCCTCCTTATTCGCCAGGGCAACTGTCTTCTTGGCGCCCAGCGCCGCCCAAGTGCTGCGGAGGCCCGCGCTGCCGACGATGCCGGCCAAAACGACGTCGACTTCTGCCGCGGTCGCGACTTGCTCAAGCCCTTGCTGACCCACCACAAGCTCGCACCCTTCGGGCAGTCCGTTCCAGGGGAAAGCTTGGGCGGCGACCTCGTCGGTAGCGACGATCCAGCGCGGACGAAATTGGTGCGCTTGGCGGACGAGCTGGTCGAAGCTGCGGTGGGCGGAAAGCGCGACCGCCCGCAGGCGGCCTTCGCTCGCAGCGATCACCTCCAAGGCGTTCGTCCCGATGCTCCCGGTGGAGCCCAAGACGGCAATGTTGCGAACGGGCGCGAAATTCGTGGCGGCGGTCATCAATGTATCGTAACGTGAAACATCCTGGATGCGCCGCAGCAAGCAATGAATTGAGGAGCAAAAAGACGGGCGATGTCTAAATCGGCGGCTTCGATCTGCGCCACCGACGCTCGTCGCAACGATTCTAGGACTTGCGTCGTTCGTGCGGAGGATGCGTGCGGCCGCTCGGACGTAAATTGCAGGAGAAGTTTGCGGCGGCAACGTCGACGATACCGCTCCAAAACCACCCTCAGGCCCGCCGTGGCGACGTCCAATTGCACGGCGAAAAACGACTCCGTCCAGCAAGATCGGCCATTCTAGGGGGACCAGAGAGGTCCGGCAAGCCGGACTATTGGACAGGCAATTCGTTGTATTTTTGTGTCCACGACCCTACGATGAACTAAGTGTTATCGGCCAGCGTTAGGGATCAGGCGCGGCCCTTACATCGACCGGCCCGGCCATTTCCGGCAAAACCACAAACCCCCGTCTTGTCTGCTTTTCGATGGATAATCCGCCCCAAACGCCGAAGCCCGCGCCGAAACCCGCCGAGAAGAAGCCGTCGCAGCAGGGAGGCAATTTCGTCTGGTATCTGTTGGGCCTGGGCGTTTTGCTGCTGCTGCTGGTGACGGTTTTTAGCAGCGTCAGCGAGCAAGACATTCGCTGGAGCGATCTGGAGAAACTGATCGAGGCTAGCAATCCGACTCGTCCCGCCGAAGAGCAACATTTCGACGTCGTCGATCGATCGACCACGCGGCCGCAAAAGATTCGTATTTCGCACCTGTCGAACGTCGTGCTTGGCCTGCATGAGGTGACAGCCCGCGTGACCCGGCAGCGATTTAATGCCGTGGGGGACACGAATCCTGAGGGGCATCCGACCGACGAACCGCAGGGTGCCAAGGAAGACGGCATTGCGCTGCGGGTGCCTCGCAACGGTACGGAAAGCGAAGAGCGCGACCTGACCGAGCAATTGCGCAAAAACAATATCGATTTTGAGAAGGCCGGCACTCCGAATCAACTGTTGAGCTACCTGCCGGCGCTGGCGATGATCGCGCTCTTTGCGCTGCTGTTCGTGTTTATGATTCGGCGGATGGGTGGCGCGGGTTCGCCAATGGCCTTTGGCCGGAGTCGCGGCAAGCTGTACGTACAAGAGGATATCAGCGTCACGTTTGAGGACGTGGCCGGTATCGAAGAGGCGGTGGACGAGCTTCGCGAGGTGGTCGAATTTCTCAAGACACCCGAAAAGTATCAGCGGCTGGGCGGCCGAATTCCCAAAGGTGTATTGCTCGTGGGGCCGCCGGGCACAGGTAAGACGCTGCTGGCCAAAGCGGTGGCGGGCGAGGCGAGTGTGCCTTTCTTCAGCCTCAGCGGTTCGGACTTCGTCGAAATGTTCGTCGGTGTGGGCGCGGCCCGAGTTCGCGACATGTTCCAGCAGGCCGAAGCCAAGGCCCCTTGCATCATCTTCATCGACGAGCTGGACGCACTGGGCAAAACGCGTGGCAGCGGCAATATCGGCGGCCACGACGAGCGGGAGCAAACGCTCAATGCCTTGCTTGTAGAGATGGACGGCTTCAGTAGCAACAGCGGCGTGATCGTGATGGCCGCCACCAACCGGCCCGAGACGCTTGATTCGGCTCTGCTGCGGCCCGGGCGATTCGATCGGCACGTGCTGGTGGATCGGCCCGACGTCGCCGGCCGCGCGGAGATCATTGAAGTCCATCTGCAAAACATCAAGGTCGACGCCGACGTCGACGTGAGGGCGTTGGCGTCGATCACCAGCGGCTTCGTGGGCGCGGACCTCGCCAACATGGTCAATGAGGCGGCCTTGCTCGCGGCCCGCAAAGGGCGGCAAGTCGTCACGATGGCCGACTTTCACGAGGCAGTCGAGCGGGCCAGCATCGGGCTGGAAAAGAAAAGCCGCATCATGCAGGACGACGAGAAGCTGCGACTCGCCTATCACGAAGGCGGGCACGCGCTCGTGGCTTCGTCGCTCCCCAATACCGATCCGGTTCACAAGGTTTCGATTATTCCCCGTGGGCTAAGCGCGCTGGGCTACATGCAGCAGCGACCCGAGTACGACCGTTTCATCATGACTCGCAGCCAGCTAGAAAGCAGCATCCAGGTCGCGCTGGCCGGCACTTTGGCTGAAGAGATGATCTTCGACGACGTCGGCACCGGCGCGAGCAACGACCTGGAGCGGGCCACCGAGATCGCCCGCAGCATGGTCATGGATTACGGCATGAGCAAGCTGGGACGGATCAACTTCCGCGAATCCAATCGCAATCCGTTCATTTATTCCGGCATGGACATGCCGCGCGTCCAGCACCACAGCGAGCAGACTGCCCGCGAGATTGACCAAGAGGTAAAGCGGATTCTGGATGAGGGCTTGCACCGCACGCGGCACATCCTGGAAACCCGCCGCGCGGCGCTAGTCGCCATCAGCGAACTCTTGATCAAACAAGAAGTGATCGACGCGACCGAGCTGAAGCGGATCATCGAGGAAAATTCTCCGAGCCCAATGATCGTGCCGGGCACCGACTCGGACGGCAAGAAACGCGGCTCGCCCGTCCCCAAAGTGGCGCGCGATATTGATTCTTCCGAGATGGAAGCAAGCGGCGGGTGACATTCGATTCAGACCATCGAGGTAAGACCATGGTTACAACTTCGACGGGAAGTACAGGAGCGCCGATCGCGTGTCTTCAGCCCGATCTGCGTCTGTTCACCGTGGCGGATTTGGATGCGCTCCCGGAACAGCTTCCTTCGGGGCCGGTTTATTACGAGCTGCATTATGGAAGGCTTATTACCATGTCGCCACTTGGCGCTCGTCACGGAAATATCCAAGTCTCGATCGGTGGAGAGTTATATGAGCAAGGTCAGAAAAAAGGACACGGAACAGCGTATACGGAAGTGGCATTAATACTCGCGCGAAATCCCGATCACGTGTTAGTTCCGGATGCCGCTTTCTTGTGCAATGGCTCTTTGCCTGAGCGACTTTCAAAAGAAGGCTATTTGGAGAATGTTCCGGAGCTAGTGGTCGAGGTCCGAAGTAAGAACGATACCGGGCCAGAACTCGCCGCGAAGGTCGGCGATTATTTGAAGGCCGGCGTAAAACTCGCTTGGACCGTGGATCCCGCCACCCCAAGCGTGACCGAACACCGGCCGGGCGCCGCGGCCAAAGAATACGGCATTAACGACTCGTTGATGTGCGAGGACATTATTCCGGGCTTTCGGCTGGCACTCGCGGAGCTGTTTCGCACATAGTTCCAGTCAACGGTTGCGCGGCACTATCAACCGGTCTGCCGTTCTGCATCGATGGGATTTGCCAGCTTTTCTTTCAGTAGTGCGTCGACGGCCGCGCGCTGTTCCGTCGGAACCCAGCCCACAATTCGTCGCCAACCACGGGCGAATACCAGTCGACCCC
>DASYDU010000060.1:0-14249 GCA_036499445.1 Lacipirellulaceae bacterium | reverse complement strand
TTTTTACTTGTCCATCGGCTCCGGCTTTGCAATCTAAGTCGCGCCCGAAAGGACGAAAACATATTGCCGCTTTCATGTGTGCATTTTGTCTCAAACGCGGTCGTTATCTTGCGGCACGTTTCGCAGCTAGCCTTTGGCAATATCCAATTGCCTCTTAATGAATATGGGACAATGTGCTCGTCAGATAGGTCGCAGCCTTCCGCGCCACAATAAATGCAATAACCGGCTGGTGGATATTTGTTCGGATTAGTCGACATTAATACGAACCTCATGCGCCCGAGGCCGTCTAAGTTGGCATGCAGTCCAAACCCCTGCAACGTCCACCGCTTTCCATTCATAGGAGAACGGTCCAGCTTCGGTAAGCTAGGCGGTCTTATAAACTGCCACGGATCGGCGTTTGCTGATAGGGTTCAACTCCCCCACCCTCCGCTTAGCGACTGCGGTCCCGTCTTGCCGCAGCCCTCAGAAGCATCTCCCTGGCCCACGTAGACGCTTTACTGGCTGGAGAAAGAGCAGCGACATTCTACTATTGTCCTCCGCCGCAAATCATTAGCGCCCATTAGCGCGCATTAGCGGTTCCTCCTCACGGGGGGCGGCCAAAAATAATTGTTGAACTCCCGTCACTATCTGCTACCGTGGACCCCGATCGCCGACGGTGACGTGTTCCGCTCGTTTTTCGATGGATTCCCGCTTGGGCCGCAGCCCCGCTAACGGTAGCCACGGTGAAGCGAATCTCTAGAGGTCGGAAACGAAGCGGAAAGTGTGGAATCTCGAATCGGAATGGGGACTGGAGTCCACGTTCCGCATTCCGAACTCCCCGCTCGCCACCGAAACGGCGATCGCATGGGATCGCGCTGCGCATCTAGGAAACAGTCCGAAGGTCCATCCCCGACCTCCGGCCCCTGAATCCTTCCTCACAGCCGGTCTGTCCGCGAGGAGGCCTCCTCATTTTTTTATGAAGGCTGTGTCCTTTGTGAATTTGTGGTAAAAGAACCCACTCGAAATGCGCGAAAATTCAACCGATTTTGCAGCGACAGAAACCATCGCGCTCCCTCTTTTGCAGTCGAGGCGACAGCGAAAGTGGTGCAAAACCAGGGAGTTCTGCGCCACCGATCGGGACCCCCCAGAACACGCTCAAAACTCCAGACCGCCCGAATCAAACGGCCCCAGACATGACGAATCCCGTCTCCAAGCCGCGAACCCAGCGGCGACTCGCGCCCCTCATTCACCTTGGACCTGTCCCCGTTTTCAAGGTATCATTTTGGATGACGGCAACCGGAAGCTGGGCAATGTTCACTGACCTGGTAAATATCAATGGCTGACACCGAAACGCAAACACAGGACGAGGTCGCCTCCGGGCCGCCGGGCGAAAAGCTCAGCCCGGCCGAAAAGCTCAAGGCGGAGAGCCATTACCTCCGCGGCCAAATTCTCGCCGACTTGGCCGACGAAACCGATCACGTCAGTAAGGGCAGCACGGCCCTACTCAAGCATCACGGCACCTACCAACAAGACGATCGCGAGCGGCGGGCCGAGGCCCGAGTGGACGGACCAGTCCGAGCCAAGTTTTTCAGCTTCATGGTCCGCACAGCCGTCCCCGGCGGCAAGCTCACGAGCGACCAACTGCTGGCCGAGCTCGATCTGTGCGACGAGGTCGGCAATACCACGCTGCGGATCACCACTCGGCAAGGGCTGCAGCTTCACGGAGTGCTCAAGACGAATCTGAAGCGAGCGATCGCTCGGATCAACGAAGTTCAGCTCACCACGCTGGCCGCCTGCGGCGATGTGAAGCGAAACGTGATGTCTACGCCCTGCCCGTTCAACGGCGATCCGGTGCATGCCCAGATGCAAGCGCTGGCGGACGAATTTGCCGAGCGGCTAAAGCCGCAATCCACCGCCTATCACGATATTTGGCTGACCGACGGGGACACGGGCCAGCGCACGCTCGTCGCCTCTTCGGCAAACGGCTCGTCGAATGGTCAGATTCATATCGGTGGCGATGCGGTCGAGCCGCTCTACGGCCCGACCTATTTGCCGCGCAAATTCAAAATCGCCATCGGCCTGCCGGGCGACAACAGCGTCGACGTCTACGCCAACGACGTCGGCCTGATCGCGATTTGCCAGGACTGGAACGTCGTCGGATACAACGTGCTCGTGGGCGGCAGCTTCGGCGTCACGCCGAGCGCCAAGAAGACATTCGTCGCCATCGCTCTGCCGATGTGCTCCATTGAAGCCAGTCGCGTGGTCGACCTCGTCATCGCCATCGTCAAAGTACAGCGCGATTTCGGCAACCGAGCCGATCGCAAAGTCGCCCGGATGAAATACTTGATTCACAACTGGGGCTTGCCGCGGTTCAAGGAGAAGGTCGAGGAGTATTTCGGCGATTCACTCTCGCCGCCGCGACCCGTCGGCGTTCATGGCTTCAACGACGGCATGGGCTGGCAAGAGCAGGGCGATGGCCGCTGGTTCTACGGCCTCAAAATCGAGAACGGCCGCGTCAAAGATACGGGCACAATGCGGCTCAAGACCGCCCTTCGCGAAATCTGTACGACGCTCCGGCCGCCGCTCCGGCTCACGCCCCATCAAAGCATCATCTTCTGCGACATAGAGCCAGAGGATCGCGGCCGGCTCGAAGAGATTCTCCGCCGCCACGGCGTGGTGCTCAGCGAGGACTATACGAGCGTCCGGCGTTGGGCGATGGCTTGCCCCGCGCTGCCGACTTGTGGCCTGGCCGTCGCAGAGAGCGAGCGCGTGTTGCCATCGATGATCGACCAGTTGGAAGTCGAGCTACAGAAGCTCGGACTGCAAGACGAGGTGTTCACGACACGCATGACCGGTTGCCCGAACGGCTGCGCCAGGCCCTACAACTGCGACATCGGGCTGGTCGGCAAGACGAAGGACAAGTACACGGTTTTCCTCGGCGGCCGCTTGCTCGGCGACCGACTCAACTTCGTCTACAAGGACCTTGTGCCGACCGACGAGGTTGTGCCGACGCTTGCTGCAGTGCTCAGCTACTTCAAGGACGCTCGCCAGAACGGCGAAACGTTTGGCGATTTTTGCCACCGCGCAGGAAAAGATGATCTGCTGGCCCGCTGCGATACATAATGCCCAAATTACTGCTTACGCCCGCCGCCCGAACTGCCGAGCAAACGCTCAATCGCAGTTTGGATGTCGGCCGGCTCCGCCATGCGGCCCATGCCGGTGCGGCGGCAGCTTTGCCAGCCTTCCTGTGGGTCGACAAAGTCGTAGCCGTCGTCGCGAAGCGTGGCGATGTTCCGTTGAACTGCCGGCTTGGCCCACATCGCGCTATTCATCGCCGGGGCGAAGAGTACCGGGCCGTCAAAGCTCAAAAGCAATGTACTGAGCAAGTCATCAGCCAGACCGTGGGCAGCCTTCCCAAGAAGATCCGCCGACGCGGGCGCTATGCAGAACAGATCCGCTTTTTCCGCCAGCTCGATGTGTGCCCCGAGCGGAAATGCCTCGCGGTCGAAGACATTGATTGCGACGGGCCGCCCCGTGAGTGCTCGAAAGGTGGCTTGGCCGACGAACTTGCGTGCCGCGTGCGTCATCACGACCGACACACCGTTGCCGCTCTGGACCAACGAGCTGACAAGCGCGGCAGTCTTGTAGGCCGCGATGCCACCGGAGACGCCGACGATAAGTTCGCGGGCCATGGCCGACCGTCAGATGCTGGAAAGATCGAATTCCATCGGGCCGCTCGGCGGCTCGCCGGTAATTTTCACCTCGGCCGTCTGATCGAGATAGATTTTGTCCTGCAGGATTTCCTGCACGATAATTTCCATTTTGTCGTCGCTGCCGATGTTCACCAATGGGCGAGCGCCGGCATTCAGCGCCACCATCCGCTTTTGGATGAGGGTCGAAAGCTTGAACCGCCCGCCGACTTTGTTGACGATCTGTTCCTCTTTGAGCGCCTCGATCATTTGACTATTCCTTGTGTACGGAGGATTTCGCTAATTTGATTCACGGCGTCATCCACCGTGTCATTGACGACTTGAGACTGGTACTCACCGGCTCGGGCCAATTCGCGACGGGCAACTTCCAGTCGGCGCTGGATCGCCTCTTCCGACTCGGTCCCGCGGGCTCGCAGCCGCCGCTCGAGTTCCCGTTCGGAACTTGGCTGGAGAAAAATCGTCGGCACGCCTGGAAAGAGGCGGCGGACCTGGTCGGCCCCGGCCACGTCTACATCCAAAATAACCGATCGCGGGTCGCTCGGGCTAGGGCGGACCTCGGAGAGCAGCGTGCCGTACCAGTGCCCACGGCCGAAAACCTCGAAGCATTCGAGGAATTCACCGGCTTGGCGGCGGCGCTGAAATTCGTCCGAATTGAGGAAATAGTAGTCGGCGCCATCGGTTTCACCCGGCCGCGGCGCGCGAGTTGTGGCCGAGACGCTGAGCCGCAACTGATTCGGGTGCCGCTCCAGCAGCCGCCGCAAGACGGTCGACTTGCCAACGCCCGACGGGCCGGAGAGGACAACCAGCGTCGCAGTTGCGGGTACATCATCCACGAGTTCAATCCGCAATTTGCAATCCGAAATCCGCGACCAGCACATCATTCCACGTTCTGGATTTGCTCTCGAATACGTTCCAGCGCGCTTTTCATTTCGATCACGTACCGGGAGATCTCCGCGTCGTTGGCCTTTGAACCGATAGTGTTCACTTCGCGGCCCATTTCCTGGACGATGAACTCTAGCTTGCGGCCCGAGCTTTCGGCCAGATTGAGGGCCTCGGCATACTGCTGCAAATGGCTCCGCAAGCGAACCGTTTCTTCCGAGACATCGCTCCGATCCACAAACAGGCTGACCTCGCGGATCAAATCGGCCGGCTGCAAAGTGACGTTGAGTTCGGCGAGCGCTTTGTTGACTCGCTGGGCCAGCCGTTCTCGGTAGGATTCCGAGACTTCCGGGGCTCGCGCGGTCGCTTTGTCCAGAAATTGTTCGACGACACGGCCGTTAGCGGCCAGATCAGCCAGCAAGGCGGCGCCTTCATCGGCCCTCATCTTAACGACTGCTGCGAGGGCATCTCGCAACACTTCTTCGATCATTCGCCAGTCATCACGCGGATCGAGATTGGTGCGGCTGGCCGGGTCGACGACTCCGGGCAGCTGAAGCAACGTTTCCAAGCCGACAGTGTTGTTTGCGCTATAGCGCTGCAAATAGGCATCGAGTTGCGATCGATAGCTCTCGAGCACCGTGAAATTGATTCGATAGTCTTCAGACGACGCTTGGCGATCGACGCGGAGGTTCACCTGCACGGTGCCGCGGCGAACGATGTCGCGGACGACGGCTTCGACATCCGGCTCCAACCCAGCGTAACCGTCTGAGGCGCGAAAACTGAGCTTGAAGTGGCGATTGTTGATCGTCCGAACTTCCACCAGTACGCTGAGCCCTGCAATCTGGCGGCGGGCTTCGCCAAAGCCGGTCATACTCGCAAGCACGGCGATTAACTCCTGCACCGGAATTTGTAGGCGGATGAGTCGGGCAGCGATCGCGAAACGAATCGCAATCAGCTACTTTCCTTCGGTTTCCGGCGTCTGAGTGGGTGGCGCTGTGTTGGTGGCCGGAGCGGTCTGGCCGGCCGGCGGAGCGGCTTCACCGGATAGTGTGCTCGGCTTCGATGACTCACCGGTCCCAGCGCCTGTCGCGCCGCCTGTCTCCGCCGCGCTCTTGCCGTCGGCGGGTGAACTGCTGGCTGGGACTGAACCGCTCAAGCTGCCGAGGCGATCGCTATGATGGGTTGGATTCGACCAATACGCCGCCGCCACGCAGACACCGATCCAGATCGTCGCTGTCCCGATTGTGACGCGGGTGAACACATCTCCTGCTTTAGCGCCAAACGCGCTCGAGCCGCCCATGCCGCCTAGTGCACCGGTCAAACCGCCACCGCGGCCGCGCTGCACCAAAATAAGCAGGATCAAAAAGGTCGCCAAAATCGATAAAACAATTTCGAACAGTGCCGACATAGTTCGTCGCCTAGCCGCAAGAATCGAAGGTTAGCTATATTTCCAGGTCGTTTGTCCACGCGGCGCACCCGCCGCAATGCCGATGAAATCGTCGACTTTCAAACTCGCGCCGCCAACCAAGGCGCCATCGATGTTCGGTTGACCCAACAGGTCGCCGGCATTGCTCGCCTTGACACTGCCTCCGTAGAGCACCCGTACGCGGCTAGCAGACTCGCCATTGTAACGCGTAGCAAGCAGGTTGCGAAGGTCAGCATGGACCGCCTCTGCCTGTTCTGGCGTGGCCACTTTGCCGGTCCCAATGGCCCATACAGGCTCGTAGGCGATCACGAGCCGCTCCACCTGTTCGGCCGAAATGTTGGCCAGCGAGCCCTCAAATTGTCGGCGAATTACGTCGGCCGTGTGGCCCGATTCGCGCTCGGCCAGGAGCTCGCCGACGCAAACGATAGGCACCAGTCCAGCAGTAATGGCCGCAAGTGTCTTCTTGTTGATTGCTTCGTCGGTCTCGCCGAGGATGTGGCGACGCTCGCTGTGGCCGAGGATGACGTACTTGGCACCAATGTCGATCAACATGGCGGCGCTAATTTCGCCCGTGAAGGCGCCATTCGCCTCGTGGTACATGTTTTGAGCGCCCAATGTGACTCGAGATCCGGTAAGCGCTTGGGCCACCGGCGCCAGGTAGACGCTGGGTGGACAGACCAGAAGATCGGCGTTGGGCACTTCGCCAGCCCGCACCGCGACGCCTTTGGCGAGCGCCAAAGCGCTTGCCTGGTCGGTATTCATCTTCCAGTTGCCGGCGATGAGTTTTCTGAGCATGAATGACGGAGGGTCGAGGGATTGCTAGTTGCGGATTTGCGATTGCGGATTGGACTTCTCGATCCGCGGGCCGAGATTCCAAATCCGCAATGGCCCCAATCTACCCGATCGGCTCGGTCTGCGCATAGGAGCCGAGAATCTCGAGCCGCTGGGCCTTCTTGGCAAGAGTGGCGATGGCCCGGCGGGCTTTCAATTCCTTTTGATGTCCGACGAATTCGATGAAAAAGAGATACCGGCCGCGGTGGCCGGGGATCGGAAATGATTCGATCCACGTCATGTTGAGCCGATTCCGTTTGAAGACCGTCATGATATCGGCAAGCGCGCCCGGCTCATGGGCGATTTCCAGCATCAGAGCGGTCTTGTCGCTGCCGGTCCGCGCACCAGTTTCCTTCCCAATTACGGCGAACCGTGTGACGTTGTCGGGCTGGTCTTCAATGTTATTGGCCAAAACCGGCAATCCATAATTGACGCTGGCTTGGGCGCTGGCGACCGCCGCCGATCGTGGGTCTTCTTTTGCCAACTTGGCGGCTTCGCCGGTGCTGGCCACTTCGCGGAGTGATGCCTGCGGCAAATGCTTTGCCAGCCAATTGCGACACTGCGAGAGCGGCTGTGGTTTGCTGAAAACCGACTGCACCTTGTCGCGTTCACCAATTCCCATTAGGCAATGATGAATGCGTAACGGCAGCTCGCCGCAAATCCGCACTTGAGATCGCGAAAAGCTGTCGAGCGTGTCCGAAACGCGGCCGTCTGTCGAGTTTTCCATCGGTACCATGCCGAACTCGGCTTGGCCGCGTTCCACTTCCTCAAACACCGCGGCGATCGTTCCGACCGGCATTAGCTCTGCGCTCTGTCCAAATCGCTCAATCGCGGCCAAATGGCTGAACGTGAATTGTGGTCCAAGATAGGCAACGCGAATGCGCATTTGGACCGCCCGCATGCCGCTGATCAATTCCCGATAGATCGCCCGGACCGATTCATCACCAAGCGGTCCGCTGTTGGCCTCGACGGCACGCTGGAGCACCTCGGCCTCGCGCTGGGGATCGTAAATCGAGCGGGAGTCTGACTGTTTGAGCTTGCCGATTTGTTGCGCCAATTCTGCGCGGCCATTTAAGGCAGCCAGGATTTCGCGATCAAATACATCCATTTCGCGACGCACTCCGGCAATGCTGGGCGCGCGGGAATCACCGGGGCTGTTTCCTGCCGCGTGCTCGCCTGGCGGTCTCGGTGAAGTCGCGCCCGATCGCCTGCTCGCTGAACTACTTCGCTTCGCCATGATTCAATTCCAGCCGCGGTGGGCAAGGACGCAAGTTGGGACTTTGGATAGACGCAAAACATCGCTCCCTGGCCCAGATCAAATCTACTAGCCAGAGTGGCCACTGAATTCGCAAGTCCGATTGTTTCTCGAACCAATTAAGCTGTTATGGTGCCACCGGTTGCGTACGCCCGGATGCCAAAATGACACCCAGTCGTGGCCAGCCTTCCACAAAACGTGCATGCTGGAGGCCGATTTTGGCAGTCAGGCGAGCTTGTGGGCGCGGATTGGAAGTGTCGAAATCCGCGGGGCATCTGAATGTAAAATACTATGCTTCAATATCTTACATCAATCCCGACGCTTGCGCAAGAAGCAAGGGCACGCACTTTGCTACTAGCGATCCGGCGCGATGTAGTGCCGCAGGGCAGGCGCGCGCAATTTGTGGTTTACCCAGGATCGGTTCAGCGGATTTTCATTTTCCTCGGCCGTGGTAGGCTCATTTTGTCCGGCCAACGGACATTTCGCACGACCGAACGATAAAAACGATACAAACGATTTTGTGGGTCGGCGAGGGCCCGCGAAGGTTTTTCTCAAGGAGCGGAAACAATGGCTGCTGGCGAAAAAATCATCGGGATCGACCTTGGCACGACGAACTCGGTCGTGGCCGTGATGGACGGCAAAGAGGCGAAAGTGATCCCCAATGCTGAGGGTAATCGCCTCACGCCGAGCGTCGTGGCATTTACGGACAAGGGCGACGTCCTCGTCGGCGAACCGGCTAGGCGGCAAGCCGTCACAAATCCGAAGCGGACCGTTTATTCAATCAAACGCTTCATGGGACGGCGCCACAGCGAAGTGGCCGGCGAAGAGAAGATGGTCCCTTACGAAGTCGTCGGCGGTCCCGAAGACTACGTCAAGGTCCGCGCGGGCGATACGGTCGCCACGCCACCGGAAGTCTCAGCCAAAATTCTCCGCAAGCTCAAGGAGGCAGCCGAGGCGTATCTCGGTCACAAGGTCAATAAGGCCGTAATCACGGTGCCGGCCTACTTCAACGACGCTCAGCGCCAGGCCACGAAAGATGCGGGCCAAATCGCCGGTCTGGAAGTCGCACGAATCATTAACGAGCCGACAGCCGCGTCGCTCGCCTACGGACTCGACAAAAAGGGCGAAGAGACGATCTGCGTATTTGACCTCGGGGGCGGCACGTTTGACGTTTCGATTCTCGAAGTGGCGGATGGCGTGTTCCGCGTGATTTCTACGAATGGCGATACGCACTTGGGCGGCGACGACTTCGACGAAGTCTTAATTCACTATGTCGCCGATGAATTCAAGAAAGAGCAGGGCATCGACCTCCGCAAAGATGCGATGGCGCTCCAACGCCTGCAAGAGGCCTGCGAAAAGGCCAAAAAAGAGCTTAGCTCGGCACAATCCACGGACATCAATCTCCCGTTCATCACGGCCGACGCCAGTGGGCCAAAGCATTTGCAGATGTCGATCAGCCGCGCGCAGTTTGAGAAGCTGGAAGACGCGATGCTGGAGCGCGTGCGCGGGCCGGTGAAGCAGGCGCTTAAGGACGCCAAGCTCGATCCGAGCAAGATCGATGAGGTCGTGCTCGTGGGCGGTTCGACACGCATCCCAAAGGTGCAAGAGATCGTCAAGGAATTGTTTGGCGGTAAGGAGCCCCACAAGGGCGTCAACCCTGATGAAGTCGTGGCCGTCGGCGCGGCAATCCAGGGCGGCGTATTATCGGGCGAAGTACAGGACATTTTGCTCTTAGACGTTACTCCGCTGTCTCTTGGCATCGAAACCTTGGGCGGCGTGATGACCAAACTCGTCGAGCGCAACACCACGATTCCCGCGGAGCGGAAGCAGGTTTTCAGCACGGCCGACGATAACCAAACTGCGGTCACGGTCCGCGTCTTCCAAGGCGAGCGTGAGATGGCCTCCGACAATCGGCTGCTGGGCCAATTCAATTTGGAAGGCATTCCGCCAGCCCCGCGCGGTGTGCCGCAGATTGAGGTCAAGTTCGACATTGACGCCAACGGAATTCTGAATGTGGCGGCCAAAGACCTTGGCACCGGCACGGAGCAGACGGTCCGGATTGAGCAGTCGAGTGGCCTCTCCGAGACCGAAATTGAGAAGATGCGCAAGGACGCCGAGTCACACGCCGACGACGACAAGAAAAAGCGCGCCTTGATCGAGGCCCGCAACGAAGGCGAATCGCGCTGCTACCAACTTGAAAAACTGATCAAGCAGCAAGGCGAAAAGCTCAAGGACAGCGACAAGCAGGCCCTGGAAGCGGCAATCGTCAAAGTTCGCGACGTGGCCAAGAATGACGATGTGGCCAAGATCAAGAGCGCCATTGGCGAGCTCGAAGCGGCGTCTCATGCAATGAGCGAGGCGCTCTATAAGTCGGCGGCTGGCGCCGGGACTGCGAATTCTGCATCAGAGGGCGGGAACGCCAGTCCTGACAGCGGCGCGGCCCCGTCGCCCGACGACGACGCCATCGACGCCGAGTTTGAAGTAAAGTCATAAAAAGGAGCGGTCCGCCGTTAGTCGTCAGCCATCAGCCAAACGCCGACTGACGGCTGAGTGCTTAAAGCCGACGGCTAAGTACATGCCCTTCCGTTTCGACAAATTGACGATCAAGGCCCAAGAGGCGGTGGCCCGCGCGCAAGAGCTCGCGACCGAGGCGGGGAATCCGCAGATCGAGCCGATGCACCTGTTGGCCGCGCTATTGGCTGAGGACGGGGGCGTTGTCGGTCCGGTGCTCGAAAAGCTGGGGGCGAACGTCGGGCAGCTCGAGCAAATTGTTGAGGCGGAGCTCAAGCATCTGCCAAAGGCGAGCGGTGCAGCGCCTCCCCAGCCCAGCCAACAGCTCGCCAAAATCCTCGACGCGTCTCAGGCCGAAGCCGACGGGATGAAAGACGAGTTCGTCTCGACCGAGCACTTGCTGCTCTCACTCGCCAGCAGCAAGTCAAAAGCTCACGACGTTTTGCAGCTCAATGCAATTACCAAGGACAAGCTACTCGGCGCGCTCCAAACCGTGCGTGGGAGCGCTCGCGTCACCGACCAATCGCCGGAGGGCAAGTTTCAAGCCCTCGAAAAATACGGAATTGACCTGGTCGAGCGGGCCAAGGCGGGCAAGCTTGATCCGGTGATCGGCCGCGATCAGGAAATTCGCCGCGTGATTCAGGTCCTGTCTAGACGCACCAAAAACAACCCCGTCCTGATTGGCGAGCCCGGCGTCGGCAAGACCGCCATCGCCGAAGGGTTGGCACTGCGGATCGTCCAGGCCGATGTGCCGCAAAGCCTCAAAAACAAGAGGGTCGTTGCGCTCGACTTAGGCGCGCTCATCGCCGGCACAAAGTTCCGCGGCGAATTCGAGGAACGTCTCAAGGCGCTACTCAAGGAAGTGATGGATGCGGGCAACGTAGTCCTGTTTATCGACGAGCTGCACACGGTTGTCGGCGCCGGCGCCGCCGAAGGGGGCAGCGACGCCGCTAATTTGCTCAAGCCCGCGCTCGCCCGCGGCGAACTGCGCTGCATAGGTGCAACGACGCTTAACGAGTACCGCAAGTACATTGAGAAAGACGCGGCACTTGAGCGGCGCTTTCAGCCGGTTTTTGTCGGCGAACCCAGCGTCGAGGACACAATCGCGATTCTTCGCGGTCTCAAACCTCGCTACGAAGCCCATCACAAGGGCGTTCGCATTAAAGACTCCGCCCTCGTGGCCGCGGCCGAGCTCTCCAATCGTTACATCAGCGACCGATTCCTGCCTGACAAAGCGATCGACTTGATGGACGAGGCGACAAGCCGGCTGGCGATGGAGCTCGAAAGTGTGCCGGCGGAGATCGATCAGGTGCAGCGGCGGCTGACGCAGCTGGAACTTGCCGCTCGTCAGCTCGAGCATGAAACTGAGGAACACGCCAAGGATCGGCTGGAAGACATCAATGAAGAAATGGGTGAGCTCAAGCGCCAGCTCGCCAGTTTGCGCGAGCAGTGGGAAGGCGAAAAGCTGGGCCTTGGCGACGTACACGAAGTTCGCCGTCGCCTGGAGGAAGCCAAGCACAAATACGAGCAACAAGCCGCCCGCATCAAGGAAATGCAGGCTGTGGGCGAAATGGTCGACGAAGCCGCCTACCAAAAACTGTATGAGCTGGACGTCGAGCAGAAGAAGCTGGCTCGCCATCTCGAGGAGGCCGCATCGAAGCAAGCCGTCACCCCAACAAAAGACGGCGACGGCCAGCATCGCCGCCGGCTCTTGCGCCAGGAAGTTGGGCCCGAGGAAATTGCCGAGGTGGTGAGCGCCTGGACCGGCATTCCCGTCACGAGCATGCTCGAGGCCGAACGGGCGAAGCTGCTGGTTCTCGAAGAACGTCTTCACCAACGCGTGATCGGCCAGGACGAAGCGGTCGAGGCTGTGGCCAACGCGGTCCGCCGTAGCCGCAGTGGCCTGCAAGATCCCAACCGGCCGATCGGTTCGTTCATCTTCTGCGGCCCGACCGGCGTGGGCAAAACCGAGCTCTGCAAAGCGCTGGCCCAAACGCTCTTCGACGACGAGCACGCCATGGTCCGGCTGGACATGAGCGAGTTCATGGAGAAGCACACGGTAAGCCGGCTGATCGGCGCGCCCCCGGGCTATGTCGGCTATGAAGAAGGGGGCAAACTGACCGAAGCGATCCGCCGTCGACCGTACTCGGTGGTCTTACTCGATGAAATTGAAAAAGCCCATCGCGACGTCTTCAATATCCTGCTCCAGGTGCTCGACGACGGCCGCCTCACCGACAACCACGGTCACACCGTCGACTTCACCAACACGATCATCGTGATGACCTCGAACGTCGGCAGCCAGATGATTCAAGAGCTCTCCGACGGGGGCGGTAGTTATGAAGAGATGCGGTCCGCGGTCATGGAGTCGCTCCAGACTCGGTTCCTGCCGGAGTTTCTCAACCGCATCGACGAGATTATTGTCTTCCACCCGCTCGATCGGTCGCAGATTCGCCGCATCGTCGACTTGCAAATCGAACAGCTGGCCAAATTGCTCAGGCAGCGCGACCTTAACTTGGAAGTCACCGAGCGGTCCCGGCAAGAGATTGCCAATCGGGGCTACGATCCGACTTTTGGCGCACGGCCGGTGAAACGGGTGATTCAAAACGAGCTGCAGAACCCACTCGCGTCCGAACTCTTAAAGGGCGGCTATCCCGAGGGGAGCACCGTCAAGATCGATTTCGACGGCGAAGAATTCACGTTCGCGTCGCTCTCGAACGGCCGGCCGCCGGCGGCTTCGAAGAAGGGTGAGGAAATCGTTTCGGCCCACGTGCTTTGAAAAACGACGAAGTACTAACGATGAATTGCCAATTGCTTTTCAATCCTCATTCAGACAGCGTCATTCTCACCGGTCCACTTCAGCCAGGCCCCAATTGGCGATCAGCACTTCGGCCCCCGGCGTAATGTCGCGGAGCTTGCGCGCGATTTCTACTTTTTCGCTCTTAGTGGCTTTGACCATCCGCTTCTTCAGACGAGTGACTTGCAGACGGCGCTTCTGCCGCTTTCGGAGCTCAGTCTTTCGTTCGCTGCAAGTACTCAAGGGATTCTCCTCGCCTGTGTGAATTGTTGTTGGCTGCGGTGCGTTAGAAACCGCGATCGCGCCCTGTGGAACCACACTTTGTATCAGTCGGCTGGCCCGCCGTCAACGTGGCGCAAGCATTGTCCTGCAAACAGCTTGCGATTCCCGCGAGATTGACACTCAAATCATCTCCGCGTAGAGTCAAACCACACGTGGTCGGGTGGCCGAGTGGTTGAAGGCACCGGTCTTGAAAACCGGCGTACGGGAAACCGTACCGGGGGTTCGAATCCCTCCCCGACCGTTCATTTGTGATTGCCGATTGCGGATTTCAGATTGGAATGGCGAATGTGTTTGGCCTCACTCGGCGGCAGACGGCGATCTTTTTCGCCGCAGCATTCGCACGACGAGGATCACCGTTGCGCAGATGAACGGAAACGCCGCGATCCGCCATAGGCCGGTCGCGAAATCCTTGTTCTTCGCCGCGTCGCCGATGATCACCGGTCCGATCGAGCCGCCGAGGTTGCCGATCATATTGATGAAGCCGATCGCCGACGCGGCCGCGATCGAGCCCAAAAACATCGTCGGGATCGGCCAGAACGCGGGCAAGTGGGCATACAGACAGACTCCGATCAGGGTGATCAG
>DASYDU010000059.1:0-4604 GCA_036499445.1 Lacipirellulaceae bacterium | reverse complement strand
GGCGAAGACGGAGTCAGCTATCTGGAACTGACCCGGTACATGCAGAACCAACTACTCCGTGACAGCGACGTCATGAGCATGACTTGGGGACTCGAGCTTCGCGTCCCGTTTGTCGACAAACGGCTCGTCGACCGCGTATCGCAAATCCCGGCCGCCACTCGGCTCGCGGTGGGTAAAAGGCTAATCTTGGAAGCTGTGCCCGAGATTCCACCTTGGGTTGCGAGCGGACGCAAGCGCGGCTTCTCATTCCCCTTCGAGCGATGGATCGCCGGCGATTGGAGTAAAATGTTTAAGACGATCGAGCCAGATTGTCCTGTGCGATTGGGAAAATGGTATCGCGGCTGGGTACTTTTCACGCTTGACCATTGTCTGCGTCAATATGGAATGGACTGCAATTTGGCGGAACCGGCGTTCGCCTAACTGTGACCGGCGAATTGATTCCGAGCCGTTTTAGTCCCGTCTGTTTCAATTGCGGGTGATTCATTCCATCGTTGACGTTCGTGCCGACCACGGTGGCATGTCGCGAAGCGTTCCAGCCTTGTGTGACTCCATTGCTGAGCTTGGCATCGATGTGCATTTGCTGGCGGGTAGACCTGTAGATCGCTCAATTCACAGCCGAGTTCCGTCCGAACCCACGCAGGTTCATTTTGTCACCGCGCCGACATTCTTGAGATCGACACAAGCTGCAAGTGGCTTTCGACAGTTCCTAAAGAAAACGTGCGATCAATCATCGGACTGGATATTGCACGACCATGGGATTTGGTTGCCCACAAATCATGCTGTGGCGTCGTATGCAAGACGAGCGTCGATCATCCGAGTCGTCAGTCCACGCGGGATGCTCTCTGCCTGGGCCATGAACTATGGCCGATTGAAAAAGCGCCTCGCATGGGTCGCTTACCAGCGCCGCGATTTGAATCAAGCGACGGCATTTCACGCTACTTCAGCCGAGGAAGCCGAGGAGATTCGGGCACTGGGATTTCAACAGCCAATCGCAGTGATTCCCAACGGCATCGATTTCCCCAGCCAAATCGATCCCAAGCCATCCGAGCGACAAAAACGCACCATGTTGTTTCTCTCTAGAATTCACCCCAAGAAGGGCTTGCTGAGTTTAGTGCGTGCTTGGAAACACGCTGGTCCGGGAACAGACTGGCGACTTGTAATCGCCGGGCCGGACGAAGATGGACATCGGTCTGTCATTGAGCAAACTGTGCAAAAACTGAAGCTGCAGGACCAAGTGTCGTTTCCGGGTGAAATCAAGGATGACGACAAATGGGCGTTGTACTCCCAGGCGGACGTGTTCGTCCTACCGTCATTCAGCGAGAATTTTGGTCTGGTAGTCGCTGAGTCGCTAGCCGCTGGCACTCCCGTCATTACAACGACCGGCACTCCCTGGCGTGAATTGGGTGAGCACGGCTGCGGCTGGCAAGTCGAGCCGACGGTCGAGGCGCTCACCGCGGCCATTCAACAGGCTGTTCGTGCGCCCGATGATGCCCTTGCCGCAATGGGCGAGCGGGGAGCGAAATGGGTACGCCGTCAATTTCAATGGACGGACGTCGGGCGTTCGATGATTGAATACTATCGGTGGTTGCTCAAAGGCGGCACTCCCCCTCCGTCAGTCCACCTAGCGAGCTAACGCCTGCCCGCCGGATCCAACCGACCCTTGCGAATCATGAAATTGACCGGAAGACGAGCCAAACCAAATCCATGCCACAGCTGAAAAAAGAAGCGCAACTTGAACATTCTCGGAATTAACGCGTACCACGGCGACGCGTCGGCGGCGATCGTCATCGACGGCCAACTCATCGCCGCCGCGGAAGAGGAGCGCTACAATCGCGTCAAGCACTGGGCCGGTTTTCCCGCTCATTCGATCCGATATTGCCTGGAGACCGCCGGCGTCGATCCGCGCGAAATCGACCACGTCGGAATCTCATTCAACCCTCGGGCGAATCTCAGCAGGCGGCTGCTATTTGTCGCCAAGAACCGACCCTCGATCCGCGCGATTGTCGACCGATTGCGACGACAGGGCAAAACGCTGGGCCTCGAAGATCAATTTGCCAAGGCAGCCGGCGTGCCGCGCCGGCAAGTCAAGGCCCAGTTTCATCGCATCGAGCATCACGAAACACATATCGCGGCGGGCTTTCTAATTTCGCCTTTCGATGAAGCGGCTGTGCTGTCGATTGACGGCATGGGCGATTTCACCAGCACGCTCACTGCACACGCGCGAGGCACGGCCTGGCAGGAACTGGACCGCGTCTGTTTTCCGCATTCGCTCGGTTTTCTGTATACCGCGGTGACGATGTATCTCGGCTTCCCGTACTACGGCGACGAGTACAAAGTGATGGGTTTGGCGCCCTACGGCGAGCCGGAATTTCTCGACGTGTTTCGTCGGATGATCCGCCCGGTCGGCGACGCCTTTGAACTCAATCTCGATTACTTCACCCATCACAAGCGCGGCATTCGCATGTCGTGGAATGGCGGTGCGCCGATTATTGATCCCTTTCACAGTGCCAGATTGGAAGCTGAGCTGGGACCGCCGCGCGGCCCGCGCGACGAACTGACGCAGCGCCACGACAACATCGCCAGGTCGCTGCAGGCGGTCACCGAAGAAATCATTCTTCATTTGCTGCGGCGATTGCACGACAAGACCGAAAGCAAGAATGTCTGCCTCACCGGTGGCTGCGCGATGAATAGCGTGGCTAATGGAAAGGTCACGCAGGAGACCCCCTTCCAAAACGTCTATATCCCGGCCGGCGCCGCGGACAACGGCACGTCATTCGGTGCCGCCTTCTATCTATGGAACCGTTTACTCGGCAAGCCGCGGTCATTTGTCCAGGATCACGCCTACTGGGGCTACGAAAGCACGGACGACGAGTGTGGAGCGGCAATTCGCGCGGCGGGAATCCCCTCGCAGACCTTGTCCGAAAGTCAGTTGATTGATCGCACGGTCGAATTGCTGCTCGATGGCAAGGTGGTCGGATGGTTCCAGTCGCGGATGGAATTTGGCGCCCGAGCCCTGGGAAATCGCTCGTTGCTGGCTGATCCCCGCCGCGCCGACATGCGTGACATCATCAACCTGCGGATCAAATTCCGCGAGCGCTTTCGCCCGTTTGCGCCCAGCATTCTGGAAGAGCACGTCGGCCAATGGTTCGAGGTCGACGAGCCGGCGCCCTACATGGAGAAGGTATTCGCAATTCGCCCGGCGAAGCGGAAGCTGATCCCAGCCGTGACGCATGTCGACGGCAGCGGTCGGCTTCAAAGCGTCTCCAGCAAGACCAATCCGCTTTACCACCGGCTGATCCGCCGCTTCATGGAGAAAACGGGAGTGCCGATCATTTTGAACACTTCTTTGAACGAGAACGAACCGATCGTTCGCACTCCGGCCGAAGCGATCAATTGCTTCTTAAGAACCGATATGGATGCGCTCGCGCTGGGATCGCATTTGATCGACCGGCGCGAAGAATCTTTTCCAGATCCACTTCGAACGCGGCTCCGCGAAGCGCCTGTCGCGTAGGCGGCAGATTCCATTTGCCGCCATTCTCGATTCGAGTGCCCGCGTTATATCCCCTACATTCCGGCGGCTTTCTACTGGTGTTGGGCACCCTGGTCGGGCCAAACGGGTGGCGCAAAAGTATATTCCGAGTAAAATAGACTGATTCACCAAGGAGTCGAGTTGGATGTCCGTAGTTGCCACCCATCCCCGTATTGAAACCGATGCACCTGCTGTAACACAGCAGCCGATTGCCGGCTATCGATTGGGGGTTTGGGGAGCGATCCTGCTGTTTGCTTACGGTCCACTTCTGTGGATCTTCTTTTCGCAGCAGTGGGAAAAGCCGCATTATCAGTATTTTCCCTTCGTCATTGCCGCCTTCGCTTGGCTGCTATGGGATCACTACAACAATGGAACGGCCAGACCATTCGGCGCCAGACAACCGAATTGGACTGATATCGCGCTACCGCAAGGCGCCGGCGTGCTGCTGCTTGGAGCAATCGTGCTTCACAGTCCATGGTGTGCCGTGATCTCGCTGATTGTATTCCTGGCGGCAATCTGTCGGGCGATTTCGAGAGCTCGCGGAGTGACCAATCTTTGGGGCATCTGGTTTCTTCTGTGGATGATCGTCCCGCTGCCTTTTAGCTTCGACCAGCGGCTAACCAAAGCGCTACAGTTGGCCAGTAGTCGGCTCAGCAGCTATGTCCTGGACTGGTTCGGCATTTACCACCTCATGGAAGGCAACACCCTTTGGTTGCAGTCTAAGCCTTTGTTCGTCGACGAGGCCTGTAGCGGCATAATTTCGATGCTATCGATCGTAGCGTGTGCTGTGGTCTATGCCGTCGTCAAAAACCGGACGCCCCTGCACGCAATCCTGTTGGCGGCAGTCGGTATCGGCTGGGCCGCGATCATGAATGTCGCCCGCATCTCGGTCATCGCGCTGGCACTCGAGTGGTGGGGAATTGATTGGTCTGCGGGTGCATCGCATGAGATGATCAGCCTCGTGTTGTTCCTACTCACATTCCTGGCACTCCTCTCGATGGACCAGGTCCTATTGGTTTGCCTTGCGCCTGTCATAGCGGGAGGAATCGATCAACACGCTCGCGAAATTCACAAG